>NZ_JAHXPU010000016.1:0-307888 GCF_047308185.1 Pantoea sp. B65 | reverse complement strand
TCCGGCTGGGTAAACCGCCCGGTCACCGGGTCATAATAACGGAAAAGATTGTAGTGCAGCCCGGTTTCTCTGTCCAGATACTGTCCCTGAAAGCGCAGATTCTGCGGCACCACCAGCTTAGCGGTATGGCTTTCATACAGGGTCCCGCCCCAGCTGCTGAAACGTCCCTGCCACACCACTTCACCGTGTTCGTCGGTCAGTCGTTCCGGCAAACCGTTCAGTTCGCTGTGATACCAGCGGATCTGCCGGCTGTCACCGGTGATATCCACCCGCGCCAGCGGCTCCCAGCTGCCTTCACTGTACAGATAGCGCACGCTGCGATCCGGCGTGCGGCTGCTCTGCTCGCCCACCATCTGCAGACCCTGCCAGTGGAAAGTAATCACTTCAGCGTCAGATTCTGCCTGCCCGTGGCGATACAGTATTTTATGCGTGCGCCGGCCCAGTACATCATAGCGGTACTGTACCCGCTGGTATTCCGGGTGCCCGCTCAGCCGCACTCCGGTGACCTGATGCTCCGCGTTATAACTGAAGTGCTGTTCCGGTGCGCCCTGTTCAGCCCTGCGCCACAGCAGACGACCAAAGCCATCATACTGCTGGCGCGCGCCTTTCAGCCTGCGCAGCAGGTTATGCCACACCACCTCACCGGCGGTGTCGGTACGGTTACCCGCCGGGTCGTAATAACAACGCTCTTCCAGCCCGTCTGCAATGCGGTGAGTCAGCTGCCCCGCCGCATCATAACCAAAGCGCTGCTGACTGAAGGCTGGCGCAGGATCTCCCGGTGCCAGCGACATCAGCATCTGCTGCGCCACCTGATCGAGACGATCCCACTGATAACGGCGTTCCAGCACCGCATTCCGGCGCATTACAATACGGCCTGCCGGATCGTAGCGCGTTTCCAGCGTCAGCGGCCCCTGACTGCGACTGATTTCACGATGCAGACGGTCACGGCCATAAGCGGCAATTTCAGCCTGCTGCCCGCCATGCTGCCAGTTGTGCTGCAACAGATGCCCGCTGCCGTAACGCAGGAAACTCTGCGTGCTGCCGTCCGGCCCCTGACTTTGCTGCAGATTGCCCAGCGCATCGTACTGATACTGCCAGCTGCCGCTGTGGTTCTGCTCACTCTGCAGACTGCCCAGCGCATCCGCCGTCAGGCTCAGCTGCTCATCCCACTCCGGCTCCACGGCCTGCTGCTGCGCCGCCTGCCATTCAGCCTGCGTGGTGCGCTGAATGGTGACGCTGCGCCCGGCATACTGATAGCGGGTGACACTCTCCGCGTTGCTTTTTGTCGCCAGCCGGCCCGACAGATCATATTCCAGCCGCGAAACCAGCGGCGCCTGCGGTTCACCGTTCTGCGCCAGCGGCTGCTGTGTCACCGAGGTGACCTGACCACGCGCATTATAGCCATAACTTTCCCGCCGTCCGGCGTAATCGGTCTGCGCCAGCAGGCGTTCGCCGCTGTCCCAGGCAAAATGCCAGCTGTCATTGTTCGGGTTAATCAGCCGGGTCAGGCGGCCAAAACGATCATAATCAAAACGGGTGTGATGACCCGCCGGATCGGTCTGGCAAATCACCTGTCCGCGCACGTTGCGCCGTACTCTGCGTTCGGAAAAACCGTCAGTATTCTCACCGACCAGCTGTCCGTGCATATCGTATTCGTAGCGGGTTTCGCGGTTATCCGCACGTATAATCGCCTGAATACGCCCGGCGGCGCTCCGGCGACAGGAGGTGGTGTTGCCTTCCGCATCGGTGGTACTCAGCAGCCTGCCCGTTGCGTCATACTGCGAATGGCTGCGGTAGCCTGAACAGTCCTCAGCGCTGATCATCTGGCCGCGCTGGTTCCAGCCGAAACGGCGCGTATTGCCCGCCGCATCGGTTTCGGTAATCAAATCCCCCTGCGGGTTCCATTCCAGGCGCGTAACGCCACCCAGCGGATCGGTTACCGCCACCACATCGCCCAGTGCGTTATGCTGATAACGCCAGCAGGCGCCGCCGGCCAGCACTTCCTGTTGCGGCAGTGACCAGACCGGATGCCAGACCGTCAGCCGGGCTTCCCCCAGCGGATTATGCATGGCAGTCAGATTGCCGCGCTCATCATAGTCATATTCCCAGCGCCCGCCGTCGGGAGCGGTGACCGCCTGCAGCAGCTCGCCCTGATCCGCCCACTGATAGCGCCACTCCGCGCCATACATATCTGTCCAGGCGGTAATACGATGCTGCGCATCCCACTGATGGTGGCTGCTGCCACCGGAAAGACAGGTCACCGTCGCGTTACGCGCCAGCTCATCGCTGTCAATGATCCAGCTTTCCAGCGTCTGCTGCCGGTCGTCCACCACCTGATAACCGGTCACCCGCCAGCAGCTGCCATCCGCTGCCGGTCGCCACTGGTAATTTACTGTCAGGCCGGTCACATAGCGGTGGCTGGCCAGCATATCGCTGGCGCGATCCCAGCTGAAACGTCGGGTGGTGACGTCATCAGCGTCGGTGACGCTGACCAGCTGTCCCTGCTCATTATAGCCGTAACGTACCAGCGGATAACGCTGCCCCTGAACCCGCTGATGCACCGCCGCCAGGCGGCCATGCACCGGTTCATAGCTGAGCTCTGCCACCATTGCCTCATTATCACCGGCGACAGCAATCAGCTGGCCCGCTTCATTCCAGCTCAGATGCTGGCAGTTGTCGTGACGGTCATAGATGCGGGCAATGCGCCATTCGCCCTCACGTGTCGGATCCGGTTCATACAGCTGATGCTCACCTTCACTGGTCTGTAACACCACCACGCCCTCAGACGTGCAGTAAAGCGTCAGGCCGTCCTCAGCGAACTGAATCACATCCCCCGCACGCACCGCCCCCATCTCCAGCTCGCGACCCGCCATATCCCGCCAGCGAAAATGCAGTTCCCCGCTGGCCGCACGATAGCGAATCAGCCGGCTTTCAAACGGCAGCATCCACCCCTGGCCCAGCATTCCGGTCGCCGGATTACGGCTGTGGTAAACACGCTGCCAGTAAAGCGGGATACGATCTTCCAGTACAAAATCAAGATCTTCAGCGCCGGCAAGGATCTTGGCGCCGGTGGCGATACTGACCGGATGGAGGGTTTGCACCGCACGGGCGGCAATGCCGCCTGCCGCTTCGCCCGCCGCGGCGGAAAAGATCGGGCAGGGAATACTGCGCAGCAGCCTGCGCACCATCACCCGGTCAAAAGCGCGGCCCGCCAGTTGCAGCAGCTGTTTCAGCTCACCGCCGCCAGCCATCCCGCCGATAAACCAGGCCAGAAAGTTTTTACCGCTGCGAATATCCCGGACCACAATGCTGTCGCCACCGATACGCACCCGCGGATCGTCGCCGACCTCGATTTTTGCCTCGCAGGTGCTGCGGTCGCCATTGCGCGCGGCGGGATGACCATTAATCAGTACCTTTTTAGATCCTTCGGCGAGGAAAATCCGGCTGCTGTCCCTGTGCTTTTTGCATGACACGGTATCCCTGTCGGCTGGCGTACTCTCAGGGCTGGCAGCGGCGACCATCGGCTGAGAAAGGTCTGTCCACAGCGTGCTGAAGAAGTCAGCGACATCCGCTGCGGCGGCCTGGCTGATTTTCTCCCCCAGCGCGCTGAAAAAAGCGCCCGGGCGGGCGACGGTCGCGGCGATACCCGCCGCCATGCCGACAGCAATTTCCCATGCGGAAGGCCCCTGCTCCTGTTCAGCACCGGCGGGCGCATTAAGAAAGGCATGATCGACGGTGCCGGCGGCGCGCGCCGCCAGCCTGCCCTTAATACGCACATTGCCGGAACCACTGGTGATCACCGCATCCGGTGGCCCGGTCAGACCCAGTGCGCCGATAAGGCGCTCCACCGCCCCGCCGGCGGCATTGCCCCAGCGTTCAGGAAAACCAGTAGCGATGGCGCCAATGGTCAGGCCAATTCCCAGCGCAATACCCACGCCGCCCGCCACCATGGCGGTACTGGCAAGAAAAATCCCGGCGTAGATGGCTCCTTCCACCACCCCGCTGACAAAGTCACTCAGTAGTGAGCTGTGGATCAACGGATCATCGATTCTCGCGGCGACCTTATCTGCCATCAGTCAGACTTCCGCCATACCGGGAATAAACGCCTGCCGAATCGCCTGCCAGGCCAGACGCTGCTGCGCAGTAAACTGACCCGCGGTGCTGAAGGTTAATGCCAGTAAATGATCCTGCGCCCAGGCCACCAGCAGCTGTTGTTCCACTACCACACCCTGATTTTCAAAGCGCATCGCCACCTGCTGCGCGGGTAGCGGGCCCAGCGTGCTCTCTTCGGGTAACTGCGCGCTAAACTTTTTCATCTTGCGCTTCACTTTTTGCAATTGCTGCTGCAAAAAGGCATCCATCTGATCGGCCGTTACCTGCCAGTCGCGGGTAACCACCAGCGTTGCGCATAAACCGGCAAGACGCAGGACGGTGATACTCTGATCCTGGACGACGGCGGGCAGATGCAGCGAGCCCTCAGATAAGACATATTGCACGGGCAGGTTCATTTGCTCCCCCCGGCATCTTTACTGGCGAACACCCTGCGGACTTCTGCGGCAATTTCCTCCGGCGTTGGCGCCGGCGCCGGCGCCGCGGCTGGCTGATTGATATTCAGATCGAGTGTGCCGCCGGTGTTGATTTCACCCTGCCCGGAAGCATTGATCTGGAAGTTTCTGCACTGTAATGAAATGGTGCCATTGGGGTTCATGACCAGCAGGCTGTCACCGGTGACAAAGGTGATGCCGCTGCTGGCCGCCAGCATAACGTTGCTGTTCGATTTCAATATATAGTCAGTGCCGACCAGCTCGCTGCGGGCGTATTGCGTCTGCTGGGCGTACTGGCCGCTGACTTTGCTGGCAAAGCTTTTCTCAATGCTGATGGAGTGATTACCGCCGACAGCATGGGTTTCATCATTCTTCACCCGGGTATCCATATTGCGCTCAGCCTGCAGCCACAGCTGTTCCGCACCGCGTTTATCTTCAAAACGCAGCGCATTGGCATTGTCCGCCGTGCCGTTTTTACTGCGGCTGATAAAGCCCATCTGGGTGGCGGCGGCTGGTAATGTCCACGGCGGCATACTGGCTTCGTTATACAACCGACCGGTGATAATCGGCCGATCCGGGTCACCGTTAATAAAATCGATCACCACCTCATCACCGACGCGCGGGATCTGTACGCCGCCGAAACCCTGACCGGCCCAGGCGCTGGAGACGCGCAGCCAGCAGGAGCTGGTGTCGTCGCCTTTTGCCAGCCGGTCCCAGTGGAACTTCACCTTTACCCGGCCATATTTATCCGTCCAGATAGACTCCCCCTGCGGCCCCACCACCCGCGCGGTTTGCGGGCCGCAGGTGCGCGGCCACTCGCTGCCCTGCAGCGGACGGAAGGTGACATCCGCCGGGATCACCATAAAGTTGATCTGATAAACGCGGCTGCCATCATCACCACTGGCGTAGCTGTTCTCTTCCAGTTCGTAACTGGCGCTCACCACCAGATAGTCATCACTGTCGCTGGCAAAGGGCGGATTGCTGAGCGTAAAAGTGTACCCCGGCGCCACCCCGGGGGCGTTGCCCCGCGCATCAATGCGCTGATACTGCGTCTGCCATGCCTGCTGGCGGATACGGGCATAGTATTCGCCCTGGGCATGGTGCACGAAACGCCCCGGCCATTCGTAGTAGTCAATCTGCCCCGGCGCGGTGGACGCCGGATTCTGTCGTGCCTGAAACAGCCAGGCGTTTGGCTGGCGGAAGTCGTAGTCATCAAGGCTGTAGAGACCCGGCGTCACCTGCTCGCTGATCGCCCACTGCGTAATGCCCTCTTCCCCGATGCGGCCTGCGGACGGGGTGGCGTAATAAGGGATAACCTCATAGCCGCTGAATGGCTGCCGGGATGCGGAGTCCATCAGCACCAGCGTATGCCTGTCGGCTTCATGACGGAAAAAATAGAAAATCCCTTCCAGCTCCATTAGCCGCGAAATAAAGTTATAGCTGCTCTCCTGATACTGTACGCAGTATTCCCAGCAACGATATTCGCCGGTCAGATGGTCTTCGACCGCAACGCTATATTCGCCCAGTACGGTTTTAATAATATCCGGCACCCGCTGTTGCTGAAAAATACGCTGATTGCGATCGCGCTGCAGTGGCCATAAGTCCGACTCCATACACAGGCTATATACCGTATAACGTGTCCCGCTCAGTTCAGTGCTCTGCACATTCACCGCGGTGATTTTACCGTTAAGGTAGCGTGACGCGGCCAGCACCGGCTGGGTGGGGAGGGTCAGAGTGATCGGTTGCCCGAGCAGTGTTTTGCGATCAAGGTCCGCATTGCTGCTCAGCAGGCAGACATTCAGCGTAAACGGGCGGGACAACTCCTCGGTACCGGACAGTTTCCAGAAAAGAAGTCCTTCGGCAGGTAATTGCACAGAAATACGTTCAGGCATAGGATTCCATCCCGATAATAATTAATTCCGTTTTATTTATATGGCATACTATTTATATACAAAAAATTAATTGCGAATATAACTATTCGCCGGAAATTTAATTCTATCAATATTCACAGCTCCGGCTACGGCACTCTTTTATCATATCCCCCGATAAAAACGTATCACTTTATCAGCGGTTATTTTAAATACTGACAGCGGCATTCCCGCAGAGGGGTGGCGGAGTTACATCGGCCGGTCTGATCAGACCGGCCGCTGGCGGAACTCATTTTGCGTGGTCGCCAGATAAGAGAACGCACTCAGCAGATTCACAATCGTCGCCATCTTATCGGCGCGATAACCTACCGTAACAGCATCAGTCCGTGTGACTGCCGGGATCAGGCAGAACAGATCGCCCAGCAGCGGTTTCGCCACCATCAGTTCCAGCTGATAAGGCGCAGCATCCGGCCGCGCTGTAAAACATGCCCCCAGTCAGCTACAACAAATCCAGCTGACGGTTATCGTTATCGTCGCTGTGACTTTTGCTTTTTGCCGGTCTTGCTGGCGGGACAGGTTGCGCCATCTCCTGCTGGATCCAGCGCCCTATCACCGCTACCACCCAGGCTTGTTGCTCAGCCGTCAGCGCCTGATGCTGCGGGATAGCGTGCCATTTGCTCAGACAACCGCGACAACAGGTGGCGGTGGCATGCTGGGCAATAAATACCGGGTGGCCGCGCATCGGGGTCTGCCTGCCATCATTTGCCGGTTCGGCAGCTGACAGGCGCTGTTTGACAAAATCAGCGGCATGCTGTCGTATCAACGCTTCTCCTTTCTGCTGGCAGTAAACATACTCCGCCCGGCCTAAATGGAAGCGCTGGCGAAAAGCAGAGCGTGACAGCCGCATAAACAGATCATCAACAGAAGTCATAACAGTAGAGGATAAATACACAGGATAAGGTGATCATAGCACCTGCTGACTGGCGCCGGAAAGCGCAGAGCCGCAGTTGGGGGACGAAAATGCTGCCATGATTAAGATGGCTTTACTCATTGCCAATAATGTGCATTAATGCTTTCATTATATCTCAGCCAGCGTTAGCCCTCGCGGGTTATGCTGAATTAATCAGGAAACGAACAATTTTCTGGCTAATTGAGACGGTAATATAATTTCCTAACTATTGATAATACATCTATTCGTAAAATAATAATATTTAAAACAATATTAACAGCAGCGACTCAGCGGGGCAGTATCAATTGATTTCTGGCGATAACACGGGATAACTCCCGTAATAAAACATTAAAAAACAGCCAGTTAGATACTATTTCCGCCAATTACTCACACCAGACAGCTATTGATCAAAAAAAGCGCAGTGCCGGCAAACAATTGCGGTAATTACCCAACCGTCAGGTCCTGAAAGTGTACATAATAAATAACACCACAAAAATCGAAATTTATTTCACGAACCACTTGCCGACAGCAGATAAAAGAGTTACGATAATTCCATCCTATACTTAAGAACAGGTTTTAAACCTGTTACGATTTCCCTGGTGTTGGCCAATGTGGCAACCCCTTACCTCAACGGTAAGGGGATTTTTTTTGCCAAAAAAAATATTAAGTTTAACGCTAATAATATCTAATAATAAAATTTCTATTAATATAAATGCATCACTTATTAAAAATCAGCAATATCGGCTTATTGTAAATAGTCAGCCGCCGCTCTGGTATGTAAACAACACACTGCGGTGTAAGTAAACATTACTTCCGTTGGTTACCCCGACGGCATAGCGAACGGTATACCCACAGCAGAAATAAACAGGCCTTCCAAAGAAAAATTCGGAAGGCCATTAACTGACTGCTGAATATTTTAAAACCTCACCAGACAAGGGTAGCCTGGTCTGGCGCACTCACCCGCGCTATCAGATTAAAAAGGCATTATTCTTTTTAAACAGGTTCTTTTGCTGACAGATAAAACTTTCGGGAAGGTAACGATGATAATCGCGTTGTTCACAAAACGCGGTGAAATCATCCGCATGATCAACACCGGCCTTTTCATAGAGGGTGGCGATCTGTTCATCGACTCTGGCCACCGGCAGGCCCAGCCAGTTGCCGATCTGCTTATTGCTGGCATGCTGTAATTTTAAACAGATGATTTCACACTCTTGTTCGCTAAAGAAATCATCGGGTTTAGTTAACCGCAGTGACGCGGGCGAGCTGATCCTGACAAACGACGGAAGATTAAACAGTTCCAGACTCTTCGAGTAGGCCACAATCCCCACACACTGCTCATCTTCATTATACAGTGGCAGCTTTCTGATAAGGTAGGGATGATCAACCTTCTGTAGATTAATTTCCAGCATGGTGATTGACCTGCCGCTTTGCGCCACCAGACGATCCTGACTTTGCCATTGGTCGACAATTTCCAGGTTTTCCGTCAGCGGTGAATGAAATTCATTTTCTTTTTTAAACATCATATGTCTGGGGGAGCGTAAGCCCGCTAATTTCGCTATTGCAGGGTTAGCATAAATATAGCGTGACTCCAGATCCTTAATAACATAAGGTTCATGCAATTGATCAAGCGTATTGGTCAGTACTTTAGGCAACTGCAGTTGCTGGTTAGCGTTCTGTATTTGCCCTGTGCTTTCAGTATCAGACATAATAACTCCTTTTATTTTTATCCTACTAATAATTACCGCTATAATAAATCCATTATATTAATAACAGTTCATTTTTTTCTCAAACGTGATTTTTTGCTGAAGGATAAATTTCTTTGGCAGGTAACGATTATAGTTTCGCTGTTCACAAAATTCGCTAAAATCATCAAAATGATTAACGCCGGTTTTATTATAGAGGCGCATCATACGATTATCAACGGTGCGCGAAGAGAGATGCAAGCGATTGCCAACCTCCTTACTGGTCATCCCCTGTAGCTTCAGGAAAATAATTTCACACTCTTTTTCAGTAAAAAAATCATCCGGTTTGGTGAGTAATAACGATCCCGGAGAATTCCCTTTGACAAAATCTTTAAGCGTAAAAACTTCAAGATTTCGACAATAGGTAATCACCCCCTGACAAGAGTTATTGTCATCATAAAAAGGAACCTTTCTGACAAGATAGGGATAATCAACAGCACCGGGGTGCATTTCCAGCATAATTAATGGTTTTCTGACTTGCGCTATTTTTCGATCTTGCGCCTGCCATTCATCAACCACGAACTCATTTTCCGTTAATGGTGACTGAAACTCATGCTCTTGTTTATAAAGCATATCATCCGGGGCACGCAGACTAAATAATTTTGCTACTGCCTGATTAGCATAGATAAAACGTGATTCCAGATCCTTAATAATATATGGCTCTGGCAGTTGATCTAAGGTGCGCGTTAACATCCTGGGCAGAATAAGTGGCTGCGGAGGGCGGGTATCTTGATCGGCATCGCTATTAAACATAATAACTCCTTGTATATGTTACTCCGTGTTAAACCAGGTATAAAGCTTGCGGGATCGGTAGTCCGCTACAGATCCGTTGAATATCGTATGATTTTTATGCAGATGGAGCAAGCGATCGACCGCGCAGAAATTCAACGTCGCAAAGCCGAAGGCGCGTAGCCAAACACCGTCTTAAAGCGATTGCTAAAATGGCTGGCGGAATTAAATCCACAGGCCAGCGCAATCTCGGTAAGCGGCATCTGACTCTGGCGCACCAGTTGCTCAGCCTTCGCCATCCGCCGCTGCATCACATACTGATGGGGCGCCAGCCGGGTCGACTGCTTAAACATCCGCGCAAAATGGAATTCACTTAATCCGGCCTGTAAGGCCAGCTCAGCCAGCGTCAGCGGCTCATCCAGCTTCTCTTCGATCCACGCCATAATATTACGCAGCACCACCGGCGCCAGCCCGCCGCGTACCGCCGGCAGCTTCCACAGCACTTCGCTGTAGTGTTGCAGCAGATGGGTCATCAATAAGGTGGAAGCGCTGCTCAGGGTCAGATGATTTGCCGGCTGTCGCCAGTCGCAGCTGAGCAAAAACTGGCGATACAGCTGCGTAATATGCAGATCGCTGCTGAAGATTTTTTCATCCAGCGTAATGGTCGCCGGGCTGCGATCCCAGATTTGTTCAGCAAGGTGGCGTAAATGGGCGTCGGTACAGTAGAGATGGACAAAAGAGAAATACGCGCGCACATCCCAGGTGGTTTCATTTTGTTCCGGCATCAGGCAAAAGCGATTCGGCGCGCCGCCATTACGCCAGCCGCCAGGCGTTTTATGCCAGGTATCGTATCCGGCATCGATATATAAACTCAGCGTATGGTGATCGCTACGCTGGGTGACGCAATCTCCGGCATTCGACCATGCCGCCAGTTGGATCCCCGAACCAAGGTGCACGCTGTCATGCAGGCGCGCCTTGTGCTGGCGAAGATTTTCAAAGGCACGGTATGGCTTATTCATAACGCCCGGCTGGCAGAGAAACAGGTCTCCCAGTGTAAGCAGTGACTCATCGGTTCGCCAGAGTTTGCGTGGCCAGCAGGGAAAAAAAGCGCAAGAATTTGCAAGTGGGCGCAAGCCGCTGCAAGCCATTGCCGACCAGCGCGGCGATACTGGCGCAAATCCTGTATAACGAGAAGCTGTATGAACGCCCTACTCTATATTCTGGTGGTAGTAATCTGGGGAACCACCTGGATCGCGATATTTATGCAACAAGGTGTGGTGCCGGTGACGGTATCGATATTCTGGCGCTTCCTGGTGGCGGCGCTGGTGATGTTTAGCGCACTGATGCTGATGGGACGCCTGCGGCGGATTAGCCTGCGCGACCATCTGTTTTGCCTGCTGCAGGGCTGCTGTGTCTTTGGCTTTAACTTTTTCTGCTTCTATCATGCCGCCGCCTGGATCAGTAGCGGGCTGGAGTCGGTGATTTTCTCAATGGCGGTACTGTTTAACGCCATTAACGGCATGCTGTTTTTTCGCCAGCGGCCCTCTGCCAGTCTGCTGCCCGCCGCGGCGCTGGGTATCGCCGGCGTGATTGCCCTGTTCTGGCACGATCTGATGGCGACACAGCTGGCCGCCACACTATTGCCGGGTATCGCGCTGAGTGCGGCAGGCACCTACGGATTTTCTTTGGGTAATATGATTAGCGCGCGTCATCAACGCCGTGGTCTGGAAACCCTGTCGACGAATACCTACGCGATGTTTTATGGCGCCCTGGTGATGGGGGCGATAAGTCTGCTGCGTGGCGACAATTTTATGCCGCAGTTAAACCTGCGCTACCTGGGGTCACTGTTTTATCTGGCGATTTTCGGCTCCGTGATTGCTTTCGGCGCCTATTTCACTCTCGTCGGCCGCATTGGCGCCAGCCAGGCCGCCTACAGCACGCTGCTGTTCCCGCTGGTGGCGCTCAGCCTCTCTACGCTGTATGAAGGTTATGTCTGGCACGCCAATGCGATAATCGGACTGGTGATGATCTTGCTGGGGAATTATGTGATGTTTGCCAGGCCGGGGAAACTGCTACAGCGCATGGGGTGGCGCAAAACGCCAGCGTAACCGCGTTATTTCGCGGCAGGCATCCCTGCCTGCCTGTGTTGCTACTGGGTATTCGCCCAGCGCGTGACGCCAATATTGAACTTATGCGGCTGGGTAATAGCTTTGCGCGCTATCCAATAAAGGATCACTTTCTCATCATCGCCATCCCGGTCAGCCATCGACAACAGCTTCAGCGACAAAGTCGACTTGTTGACGGGTTGGTTTGCATCACTTAGTTCAATTACAGCCTGACCGATTAAACAGCAGACCTCGTCCTCGTTTGATGCGGATTCATATGCACGGTCTTTCATATTTCCTCCTGTGATTGGGACTGTAAGCCTGGCAAAGGAATGCTATTCCGGCCGGGATTTTTTCCCTGCAGCCAGATTTTGCGGTTTTTATCAGAACATTCTGTGTTCAGCTGGTCCTAATTTAGCGCTGCCAGTAAACCCTGAAGTAGATTAATTAACCCATCACTGTTTGTTCCGCATTTAACCCCTTACGCTTTAACTGACATTTAAGGAGGTCTCTATGTGCTCAACTACCGCTTTTTTAATGCAGTTACAACGAACCTGGCGTCAGGAACCGAGACCACAGCGCACTGTGGGGCGATTTTATCTTACGCCGGAGCAGCGCATGATCATTGTCAGAGAGTTGTTGTATCCGGTTGCCGACCAGCAAAACCGCTAGTCTCTGGCGCGGAAATGTCAGCAGAATAGAGCCTTAAGATTAAATCTATTTACATTTCCGCTCCTCATCGTTAACCTATTTAACCTTACAACCGCCGTATTTTCCGTACCGCTCTGAAATAAAAATCCCCGTTTAATGCCGTTTATTCCGTTTTCCATGCAGTTCATTCCGTTCCTGCGTCAGTTCATGCCGAATTTCCCTCTCGCCGATTGCCGCGTCTTACCATAACTGCAACTTCAGCATTCCCCACCGGGAGAATATTTATGAACACGCAGACGGCAGTGAATCCTCAGAATCGTACCCGCTGGCTAACCCTGTTCGGCACCATTGTTACCCAGTTCGCTCTGGGTTCGGTTTATACCTGGAGCCTGTTTAACAGTCCCCTGTCACATAAACTTGATGCCCCGGTCAGCCAGGTCGCTTTTTCCTTCGGCTTACTCAGCCTTGGTTTAGCCCTCGCCTCGTCGGTGGCCGGTAAGTTGCAGGAACGCTTTGGCGTGCGCAATGTCACTATCGGCGCCGGTCTGCTGCTGGCGGTTGGCTTCTTCCTCACCGCCCACGCCAGTAATCTGTATATGCTGTGGTTTAGCGCCGGCTTACTGGTTGGTCTGGCAGATGGCGCAGGTTACCTGCTCACGCTGTCTAACTGCGTGAAGTGGTTCCCGGAACGCAAAGGGCTTATCTCCGCCTGTGCGATTGGCGCTTACGGTTTAGGCAGCCTTGGTTTTAAATTTATCTGTAGTTACCTGCTGAGCATTAACAGCCTGGAAACCACCTTTATTATCTGGGGTGGTCTGGCGATGATGTTGATTATTGCTGGCGCGCTGCTGATGAAAGATGCGCCGGTACAGCAGGTAAGCAACGCGAAACATGCGGCAGGGGTGCGTGACTTCTCGCTGGCCGAATCAATGCGTCAGCCTCAGTACTGGATGCTGGCGCTGATGTTCCTTACCGCCTGCATGAGTGGTCTGTATGTGATCGGGGTGGCAAAAGATATCGGTGAGGGTCTGGTTCATCTGAGTACCCAGACGGCGGCGAATGCGGTAACCATTATCGCCATTGCCAACCTGAGTGGACGTCTGGTCCTTGGCGTACTGTCCGACAAAATAGCGCGTATCCGGGTGATCACGCTGGCGCAGGTCGTTTCGCTGCTGGGCATGAGTATTCTGCTGTTTAGTAGCATGAATGAAACCACCTTCTTTATTGCGATTGCCTGTGTTGCCTTTAGCTTTGGCGGTACGATTACCGTCTATCCGTCGCTGGTCAGCGATTTCTTCGGTCTGAATAACCTGACCAAAAACTACGGCGTGATTTATCTGGGCTTTGGTATCGGCAGCGTGATGGGCTCGCTGATTGCCTCACTGTTTGGCGGCTTTACCCTGACCTTCAGCCTGATTATGACCCTGCTGGTGATTTCACTGGTGATCTCCACCACCATCCGTCAGCCAAACCAGCCGGCGAGATTGAAAGCGGCGTATAAACACAGCAAAGCCTGAGTCACGCACTGGCACGCATCGCGCAGAAATAGAAAAGGCCTCATTACGAGGCCTTTATCGATCGCTGTCGCGGAGTAAATCAGAACGATGCCCAGTCCTGATTGCCAGCGTCTACTTTGGCTGATGAACTGACAGGTTTTTTAGCCGCTGGCTTCTTCTCCCGCCGTCCGGCAGAGGCATTGACCACACCTGGCAGTTTGAACACCGAGACCACATCAGTCAGATGATGAGCCTGATCTTCCAGGGAAGAAGAGGTGGCGGAAGACTCTTCCACCAGTGCGGCGTTTTGCTGGGTCACACCATCCATCTGGGTGATCGCAATACCGACCTGAGAAATCCCCTGGCTCTGTTCGCTGGAGGCAGAGGCAATCTCTTCCATCAGATCGGTTACGTTAACCACGGTCTTCAGGATGTTCTCCATCGAATTGCTCGCCAGTTCAACCTGCTCATGGCCGCTCTTCACATTACCTACCGACTCATCGATCAGGGTCTTGATCTCTTTTGCCGCCGATGCGCTGCGCTGCGCCAGATTCCTGACCTCACTCGCCACCACCGCAAATCCACGCCCCTGTTCTCCGGCACGCGCCGCTTCTACCGCGGCGTTCAGCGCCAGGATATTGGTCTGGAACGCGATGCTGTCGATTACGCTGATGATGTCAGAGATTTTTTGTGAACTCTGACTGATGTTATGCATGCTGATATTTACCGCTTTCATCACCTCGCCGCCATTGTTGGCCGCTTTAGAGGCATCCTGCGCCAGCATGCTGGCCTGGTGGGCGTTATCCGCATTCTGTTTCACTACCGCACCCAGTTGCTCCATACTGGCAGCGGTCTCGCTCAGGGCAGCAGCCTGCTCTTCGGTACGCGATGATAAATTCGTGTTACCGGCGGCGATTTCACCACTACCCTGGTAGATTTCACTGGCAACCTGGCGGATCTCATCGACGGTTTTTACCCAGTTGTTCTGCATGGTGCTGACAAACGGAATCAGCTGACCAATCTCGTTACGCCCCATCTCTTCCAGCGACGTATCCAGCTGGCCGGTTGACAGTTTCTGCAGATGCGCCTTGACCTTCTCTAAACGGTGGCCCATCAGAACGGCAAGATAGCGGTCAGTTGCAATCAGCACCGTCACACCAATAGCCATCGCAATCACCAGAATCACTTTGCACCAGTAGACCCATGCCAGGATACGAACCTGTGCTTGTGTCTTCAGTTCGCTGATAGTTTGGTTATATTTTTCGATGGCGACGCTGAACTTCAACCGTAGCGGATTGTATTTATCATTGAAAAGTTTATCGAAAGTCGCGCGGTCATTCTGTCGTGTCGCATTCAGCATGGGCACCACAGCTTCGGTGAAAAGCTGCAGGGAGCTATTGTAGATGTCATCAATAGAGTTAGTATTAATGTTAGCGTGGTCAGTTACCTTGAACTGTGCCAGTCCCTGTTTCAGAAACTCGACATCATTTGCGGCTTCGTCAACACGCGCGCGCGAATCACCACCAGCCGTAAGGATGGCACTCATCCCCATGGCAACCTTGTAATAACGGTCACTGGCGCCATTAATAATATCGCCATTTAATTGCTGAACATTCGTCAGTTCAATCTCTTGTGTCATATTGCTCAGGGAATATAATGAAAAGAATGATACCCCGCCCCACAAAAGTGTAAACACGACCAGAATTGCCAGTATCATACGTCTAATACGGACATTATGAATAAAGTTCATTTAGTTATCGCCTCTAATATATTGCAATATAGTTTCTAGCGGGAATATTTCGGTTTTAATCATCACCTGGTTTCGCTCTTAGCTCCCCTTTGCAGGATATGCATAGCAGTTATATCGGCGGCGACAGGATTATCTTTAATGCGGTTTTTATGCTTTCCCAGGCGTAGCAGATGGCGTCAGCCTGAGGCCTGAACCCGCTTAAACAGCGGCAGCCAGCGCCAGGATAATTCAGCCAAAACATTAAGTATTTTAATCTGAGTTCACCCTCTTTTTCGCCAGCGTAGGCATGGGCGCGTGCCCGCCAGCGGTACAATGCCGGCTGCCGTACCAGAGTTATGACTATCGACCTCTATCGCCGGAATAGGAGTATTTTATTTTTATTGCTTTTCAGAAAATTCCTTTTATTATAACCGCTCATTCAGCCAATTCTTATTCCCTTACTCCTGAAAATTGCCCCCCCTTTTCTTTATGAAATAAATTTTAATACCTCCCCAAATAACTCTACAATGCCGGCATTATTTCTCCACTTTTATCTCGTAGAGTGGTAGTCATTGAAAAGAGAAAGGAAGTAAACCATGAAAAAAATAATTAAAGCGGTTTCAGTGATAGCTCTAATGACCATGTTAAGTGGTTGTATTGTTGGCCCGGGATATCATCATGGCGGCGGCTGGCATGGCGGTGGCCATGGCGGCTGGCACGGCGGTGGCCATGGCGGCGGTTATCATCGCGGCAGATAGCCGCAACGGGCGATATTTATCGCGCCGGAAACAGACAGGCAAAGCCTGCACACAGCAATATAATAAATATAAAGCAAATTGGGCGGGAATACTTTCCCGCCCATTCTTTTGCCCAGCGCTGACTCTCACCAGGCAAATTAACTTTTAATGCTATAGTTGCACTGATACCAGACTTTCTTTAAACCGGGCAGGTTACTGTCCTGTTCCGGCAAAGGTTCGGCCATATCAAAACCGCGGTGCCCGCAATAGGATGAAAGATCGCTGAGCATTGCATCGCGGTTAACCGTGTGGGGATTAAAACGATACTGCACGGTATTCGACAGCGGATCTTCATCGACCTTTTCAAAGGCGCCGGGTTTGCTGGAAGTACAGCCAGCTAATAAAAGCAGCGCCAGTGCGCTGACCATATTGATTTTCATCATTTTTCCTCACTTGATGCGGCATGATAGCAACCCAGCCGAAGTCAACAATCGGAATGAGGCTTAATTGCGTCAGCAATTACAATCTTTTACCAATTGAATCGATTCACTTAAACGAATAGAGCTATCCGCACACTGATGACATTATGCTTTTCAGACGGCGAAGGCTGTCTGCACTACACCAGGTTTTTTTAAACGTTATTACAATAACTTGACTTAATTCGGCCCGCGGCGAGCGGGCTTTTTTTGTCACTTATCCGGCGTTGCTGCTCAGCATCATACGTAAAACGTTGGCAGATTGTTTAGGTGGAAGTGCCAATACGGCGCGATACAGGTCGGTGGTCATATCACACATATGATCGCGATCGACATGACTGTCGGTTGGCGCATTGAGCAGCTGCAGCTCGCCCCCCCATTTGGCATACAGTGTACGCACAATCCCTCGCAGGCTCTGACGGGCGGCCGTTAAATCGATAGGTTTATCCGCCCCGCTACTGGCTTTTAACAGCGCCTCCATCTGCTGCAGATCTTGTTGCTGCAGTTCTTTCGGCAATAGCTGTTCGGTATTGACGCCACCACTGATTTGCGGAAATAAAAATTTAAAGCAGAGATCGCCGGATTGTTGCCGCAGGTTCTGCATCTGGCTTACTGAGAGCTGCATATAGCGAATGATATTGTCGTCTTCAGCACGGCCAATCCGCTCATTCAGCAGATCCGCCAGTTGCGGACGCAACTGACCGATGGCTTCCGCCGTTGGCATGCCGTTATCCACCGCCGCCGCCAGCTCATCATTCAGTTGTTTATAGAGTGTCGGCTGCTGTTGCCGGATAACGCGATAAGCCGGTGTCGTCGCCAGTTGCTGTTGCGCGGCGGCAATCTTTGCCGCCCGCTGCTGCTGCGGATAAATCCACTGCAGCCAGATAATATTGCCCAGCAGCAGCGGCGCAATCACCAACAACAGCGCCAGCCGGCGCCTGATATGGCCCCTTTTTACCAACAACAGCGCCAGCGCTGACAACACCACCAGCGCGATAAGGGAAGGGATAATAGTTGGGTTATACAAAACGGTTTCCGCTTAGTTGGACAGGTTCGCAGGCAGTGCGGACACAGACACCCCCGCCCTCTAAAGCGTACCGACAGTAGCTGATAAGGGCGAGCGCTATATGGGTCTGGAAATTAGCCGCAACCGTCAGTCGACGCGCACATCGACCAGCACCGGACAACAGGCACGCTCAATGACCGCGGCACTGACCGAGCCTTTTAACAGGCGGTTAAATGGCGACAGGTGGCGACGTCCCATAATAATCATCGTTGCCTGCAGCTCATTAGCCTGGGCAACAATGGTTTCACCCGCCTCACCGGCAATGACCCGACCACGCGCATTGACACCGGCACGCAACAGTTCGGCCAGCGCATGGCGTACCGCCGCCTCGGCGGTGTTCTGCTCATCCTGAGCGCGGCCAAAATCCGCCGGATCCTCACCGGCGGTCAGCTCCAGCGGCGGGCTGCCGGCATAATAGGTGGCATCCACACAGCACAACACCACCACTTCAGCCGGTTGCGCCAGGGCCTGCTCAATCGCCAGCGAAACCACCTTGCGGGCGACAGCTGAATTATCGACAGCTACTAACAGCGTCTTCATATTATTCTCCGATTAATCGCGAGCAGTAAGTTTACCGATATCACGCATCATGGCCTCTTTACACTTCAGGATTTCCGCACGATAGCGCGCTTCATTCTTCTGAAAACGTGTGCAAGGTACCAGTAATGAAATACAGAAACGCCCCAGCACCGTATCAATGGCGACCGCCATGGTAGAGATGCCTTCAAGGGTTTCCCCACGATCGTACGAGATGCCAGTTTTACGCACCTCTTTCAAATGCGCCAGCAGCTCAGGCAGGGTTTTTATCGTATTTTCGGTCATCGCCGCATAAGCATCGCCCACCAGGGTGCGGGCATCTTCATCACTCTCCAGCGCCAGCAGCGCGCGGCCACCCGAGGTGCTGTAAAGCGGCAGATTCAGGCCCAGCCGCGGGACCACGCGCAGTTCCCCTTCGGCCACCACGTAATGCACAATCGCCAGCTGGGTGCCGCTCGGGCGCGCCAGCGAGACGGTCTCGCCGGTGGCATCAGATAGCGCCTGCAGATTGGGACGGGCCAGCTCCACCACATCGTGATGCACCCCGGACAGCAAGCGCAACAGCGCCGGGCCGAGACGTACGCCACCCGCGCCGTGAATCCGAATCATTTGCACCGAATCCAGTGCCGCCACAATACGTTGTACGGTAGATCGCGGCAAATCGACCGCCAGTGCAATCTCACCAAGGCTCATTCCATTGGGTTGCTCACCTAAAACATTCAGTATTTTCGCAGCTCGCGCAATAACCTGAATGCCACCCGCTTTTTCATCGTCACTGCGTTGAGGGTTGTCAGACATGATGTTCTCTTCCTTTCCGGCGCGCGGTTACTTTAACGCTAAATGCGCACTTTTTACAGCCTGTACCACATTGCAATACATTAAACCGCGATGTAATATGCGCGTCGCTGTATCACATCGCAATACAGTGCATCGAATATAAGAGTTTATTATGGATCATCTGCTATGAACAGCCAGCCCACTGCGGCTCCTGCCCCCCATCCTTTTACCCTGCGCCTGGCGCTGGGTTTAGTTGGCGTGCTGATTGCAGCACTCACTTCAGGCTTAAACGATCGCGTTACCGATATCGCGCTGGCTGACGTCCGTGCGGCGCTGGGGATTAGCTATGACCAGGGTAGCTGGATTGTGGCGGTGTATCAGGCGGCGGAAGTTGCGGCAATGATGATTGCCCCGTGGTTTGCGGTCACCCTGTCACTGCGCCGCTTCACCCTCAGCGTGGCGCTTGGCTTCGCCGCGATTGGCGCGCTGCTGCCCTTTGCCACTAACCTGCCGCTGTTTATTACGCTGCGGGTTTTGCAGGGTATTCTCGGCGGCGCGCTGCCGCCGATGCTAATGACCGTCGCCCTGCGTTTCTTGCCGCCGCCGATTAAACTGTTTGGCTTAAGCGGCTATGCGTTAAGCGCGACCTTTGGTCCCAATCTGGCCGCCGCGCTGGCGGCATTCTGGACCGATGCCGTCGGCTGGCAGTTTGTGTTCTGGCAAATAGTGCCGCCGATGCTGATCGCTACACTGTTGATTGGCTGGGGTCTGCCACAGGATCCCACCCGTTTCGAACGCTTCCAGCAGATTGACCTGTTTGGCATGATCACCGGTTGTAGCGGCATGGCATTGCTGATTATGGCGCTGGTGCAGGGCGAGCGACTGGACTGGTTTGACTCGCCGCTGATTAGCGCGATGCTGCTGAGCGCCTGCGCCTTGCTGCTGGTGTTCCTGATTAATGAGTGGTTCCATCCACTGCCGCTGTTTCGTCTGCAGATGCTGGCGCGCAAAAACCTCGCCCACGGTTTACTGGTGCTGGCCGGACTCCTGACCGTGGCGCTTTCCGGGTCGGCGCTGCCTTCCGCCTATTTCGCCCAGGTGGAGGGGTTCCGCACGCTGCAGTTTGCGCCGCTGGCGCTGACTATCGGCCTGCCGCAGCTGATTATCGCCCCGTTGCTGGCCGCACTGCTTAATCTGCGCTGGATTGATTGCCGCTGGATGCTGACCTGCGGCGTGGCGCTGATCGTGGCCTCCTGCCTGATGGGCGCGCAGTTAACCAGCGAGTGGGCACGCGACAATTTCTGGCTGATCCAGATTCTGCAGGCCTTTGGTCAGCCGATGATGATTATGCCGGTTCTGATGAGCGCCACCAGCGTGGTGCTGCCGCCGGAAGGTCCGTTTGCCTCGGCGATGTTCAATACCGTGCGCGGTTTCTCCAGCGTGGCGGGCGGAACGCTGGTGGCGTGTTTTCTCAGCCAGCGGGAGAAATTTCACTCTCACAGCCTGCTCGATCAGGCGGCAAACCGCAGCTGGCTAATGAGCGCCGGGTCATCGGCCAGCGCCAGCGCAACCGCACCACTGCTGCCAGACGGCAGCATCAGTTCCAGCGAAAATATCAGCCAGTTTTCCACGCTGGTGAAACATCAGGCGATGGTGCTGAGTATCAGTGATACCTATCTGATGCTGATTGGCTTTGCCATTTTGCTGGTGCTGCTTACTGCCTGGCTGCCGAAACGCGTCTGGCCGCCGCAAACTCTTATTCAACCTGTCACGCACACCCCGGGAAAATGATTATGCGTTTCACTCCTGCAAAACGAACTCTTCTGCTGGTCCTGTTGCTGGTTATTCTGCTGGCGATGGCGTTGTTTACCTGGTCCAGCCTGCACCACAACGATTATCGTACTAATGATGCTTATGTCACCGCCGATTACACGCTGGTGGCGCCGAAGATCTCCGGCTATATCGCCAGCGTGAATGTCAGCGATAATCAGCAGGTCAAAGCAGGCGATCTGCTGGCAACGCTCGACGACCGCGACTACCGCGTCGCTCTGGAAACCGCCGCCGCCAACCTGCAAATCAGTAACGCCAAGCTCAGCAGTATTGAAGCGCAACTGGAACAGCAGCAGGCGGTGATCAATCAGAAACGGGCCGCGGTGACCTCCAGCCAGGCAACGCTCAGCTATGCCGGTCAGAATGCTGACCGCTATCAGCGGCTGTTAAAAACCGGTACCGCGACGGCCGACGAACAGCAGAAAGCCAGTTCCACCATGCGTTCCGCTGCCGCTCAGGTACAGCAGGATCAGGCGGCGGTAGTGGCGGCCAATAAAGAGGTCGGTATTCTGCAGGCCAGTCTGAAGCAGGCGCAGGCGGATATTGCTGCGGCGCAGGCCAGTGTTGACCAGGCGCGGCTGAACCTCTCCTATACCCGCATCAGCGCGCCGGTCGAGGGTACCGTCGGCCAGCGCGCGGTACGTCAGGGAGCGTTTGTTTCAGCCGGAACGCGCTTACTGGCGGTGGTCCCGCTGCAGCAAAGCTATGTGGTGGCGAATTTTCTTGAAACCCAGTTGGCCAATGTGCGCAGTGGACTGCCGGTGACCATCACCGTTGATGCCCTGCCAGGGGCCAAATTCCGTGGTCATGTTGACAGCGTGGCGCCGGCTACCGGCAGTACTTTCTCCGCGATTACCGCCGATAACGCCACAGGAAATTTCACTAAAGTGGTGCAGCGTCTGCCGGTAAAAATTGTGCTGGATCCCGATCAACCGGACCTTGCGCGCCTGCGGGTGGGTATGTCGGTAGTGCCACAGATTTTAGTAAAATAAATGTGAGGAATGTCTCAGAACAAGTCTATTTATTTTGCCGGATATTCAGCGTAGATTAGTCGCGATCCTGCTTCGGGTTACCTGAAGCTACCCGGGATAAAAGCGTGAGGCACCCTAATAAGCTCGCCTTTTTTCCCGTTCTGTTTGTGTTGCGCGGGTTTGGGATCGCCGTTGTCGCAGCCGCTCAGAGGAGTTGTCTGGTGAAATACGCTTTGATGGGAATCTCATTCTTCCTGTTGGTCTGGGTTGGTACTTTTATGCTGATGGTGTAGCACAGGGTTTATACTCCCTGAGCTAAAAATTTACCGGGTATGGAATTATATAGCGGGAGCCATTTATGGCTCCCGTATAATTTTCAGCTACCGCAGGTCTTCAGGGGCGGCTCAGCGCTTACTCTTCCGCGTCCCCGCTCTTCGCCGTGAGCGGCAGAATGCCATCGGCGCGGAACATCGCTTTAATCCCTCTAACCGCCTGGCGAATACGATCGCTATTTTCAATCAGCGCAAAACGCACATGGGTATCGCCATAATCGCCAAAACCAATACCTGGCGACACGCACACTTTTGCTTCCTGCAGCATATGTTTGGCAAACTCCAGTGAACCTAAATGCGCATAATGGTCGGGAATTTTCGCCCAGACATACATCGAGGCCTTCGGTAATTCCACCATCCAGCCAGCTTCATGCAGACCTTTCACCAGCACATCGCGACGGCGCTTATACTGTTCGGCAATATCGCGCACGCATTGCTGATCGCCTTCCAGCGCCGCAATCGCCGCCACCTGCAACGGAGTAAAGGTACCGTAATCGTGATAGCTTTTGATCCGCGCCAGCGCGTTAACCAGCTCTTTATTACCCACCATAAAACCAATGCGCCAGCCCGCCATATTGTAACTTTTCGACAGGGTGAAAAACTCCACCGCCACATCGCGCGCGCCTGGCACCTGCATAATTGACGGCGCTTTCCAGCCATCGTAGACGATATCGGCGTACGCCAGATCGTGGATCACCAGCACGTTGTACTGTTTCGCCAGCGCAATCACACGCTCGAAAAAGTCCAGCTCAACACACTGCGCCGTCGGGTTGGACGGGAAACCGAGGATCATCATTTTCGGTTTTGGATAGCTTTCGCGAATCGCCCGCTCCAGTTCGTTAAAGAAATCAACCCCTTCCACCAGCGGCACAGAACGCACCTGCGCACCGGCAATTACCGCGCCGTAGATATGGATCGGATAACTGGGATTGGGCACCAGCACCATATCGCCATGGTCGAGGGTGGCCAGCATCAGATGCGCCAGCCCCTCTTTGGAGCCAATGGTGACAATCGCTTCCGACTCAGCATCGATCTCCACCTGATAGCGATCGGCATACCAGCGCGAGATCGCCCGACGTAAACGAGGAATGCCGCGTGAGGTGGAGTAACCGTGGGTATCTTCACGCTGGGCGACAGTACAGAGTTTTTCCACAATATGCGGCGGCGTGGGGCCATCCGGGTTACCCATACTGAAATCGATAATATCTTCGCCGCGCCGACGCGCAGCCATTTTCAGTTCAGCGGTAATGTTAAAAACATACGGCGGGAGACGTTCAATACGGGAAAAACGACGAGCAGAGCTGTTGTCAGCCATAGAGTCCTCTGATTTACGTAAGCGCCCGGACCGTCCGAGCGACGCTGACCACTGTGGTGGTCGAAGAATGAACATATCGCACTCTTTCGTCGACTGTCGAGTGGTGGGATAAAATTTTTTTATTTATCATCCGGCAGGCGACCAAACACCCAATCGTTCACCCACTGGTCGCGCAACAGATAATTGTCCCGCAACGTGCCCTCCAGCTGAAAACCATTTTTCTCCAGCACCCGCCGCGACCGCCAGTTGCCCTCCACCACTGAAGCGGTGAGTTTATGAAATTCGCATTCGCGGCTGAGAAACTGACATAAGGCGCCAAGCGCCTCGCTGGCATAGCCGTTGCCCCAGTGTGCCGCCAGCAGCGAGTAGCCTACTTCCACCTGACGATGCGGGATCCAGGCCGGATTTGCCCCCAGCAGCCCCACGGCCTCACCGCTCTGCTGCTGGCGGATCACCAGGCACAGCATGTGATAACTGGTGGTTTGCCACGGCGCCAGACGCTCGGTAAACCGCTGACGCACATCATTAACCGTCGGGATCGCCCCAATCCAGCGCATGATCGCCTGATCGTTATGCACTGCCTGAAATAGCTGCCAGTCTTCAGGTTGCAGCTTGCTTAACCGCAAGCGCTCAGTGGTCAGATACATATTTCTCTCTCCAAAACGGGAAATTTTACTTTAAGGTCAGCCCGGTTTTATTCCGCTTTTGTTTACTGTCGCATCGCAGTTAGCGGTTACCAGGGGAACAACAGCTTATAGTAGCGCGCTATATCGATAACATTCCTGCCGCTATCCGCACGATAAATGCCAGACTACGCCGCGAGTTAGCCCGTTACCGTGATGTACTGCTCATCAGGGTTGTATTAGCCAGCGACCAAAACCACCGCTTTGCCTGCCGGGTTGCGCCAGTGCGCGCTGCGCCACCCGAATGAAAACTGGCGGTACAGGAAATAGATAATCCCCTTTTACTTAGTCTGATTTCCTTAATTACGGCGCTGACGCCTGATGCGAGAAGAATGCCATTACAGGGAAGATAGCGATCAAGGGCTCGGGATGACGCTCATTGGTGATCTGCGCCCTGGCAACAGCCAATACCAGCCATGGGGCCGCTCTCTGCGGTACCCGTCGCAACGTTTCCCCGAGTTTAATCTTAAGCTGATGGCGCAGCTGCGGCGGCGTTAATGCCGCAGCGGATGGTGGCGCGGTGGTGGTAACCTACCATCATCGCGATAAGCCGCTGCCGGCTGTCGATATTCAATAGCAGCGAAATAGCCGGGTGGATATGGATGCTCTCCATTTTGCGCTGATGTCATTGTCACGCTAAGCCCGGTCGCTGATATGGCATTCGTGACATTTGTCAGTAACGACAAATCCCCCTCATTCTGACCGGGGCAGACACAAGGTTGAAGTAATCCCCCCCTCATCCTGCTGTTCGCCATCATACCCGGACGTCAGCCAGGGCATTTTTAAAAAAAGCGCCATTGCGGGCAAAATTGATCTAAACCGCCTTTGCGCCACACTGCTGCGCACCTGCTGGCACATTACCGTGAGTTTCCTTATTATTGGGACTTCAGCCTTAGTCTTACGGGATGCCTGTGCAATCCATTTTCGATATGCTGCTGGCGGTTTTTGACCGCGCGGCACTGATGCTTATCAGCCTGTTCTTTATGACGCGTACGCGTCAGTTCCGCCAGCTATTGCAAAAAGATGAGCATTCGCGCCTTGAGCTGGTGGCGGTGACCGCCATCTTCTCGCTATTTGCCCTGTTCAGTACCTGGACCGGGATTAACGTTGATGGCTCGCTGGTTAACGTGCGGGTGATCGCGGTGATGTCCGGCGGTATTCTGTTTGGGCCGTGGGTCGGTATTGCCACCGGGGTGATCGCCGGGGTGCACCGCTTCCTGATCGATATTCATGGCGTAACTTCCGTTCCCTGCTTAATTACCAGTATTACCGCCGGTTTTATCGCCGGCTGGATCAATCTGAAAGTCGCTAAAGATAAGCAGTGGAGCGTCGGTATCTTCGGCGGCATGCTGTGCGAATCGCTGACCATGTTGTTAATTGTGCTGTGGGCCGAACCGAAATCGTTGGGGGTGGCGATTATCTCGGAAATTGCCATTCCAATGATCCTCGGCGCGGTGTGTATCGGTCTGATTGTGCTGCTGGTGCAGAGCGTGGAAGGGGAAAAAGAGGCGGTTGCCGCGCGTCAGGCTAAGCTGGCGCTGGATATCGCCAATAAAACCCTGCCGCTGTTTCGCCAGGTTAACAGCCAGTCGCTGCGCAAGGTGTGCGATATTATCCGCAGCGATATCAATGCCGATGCGGTAGCGATGACCAATAAACACCAGATCCTCGCCTACGTCGGCTTTGGCGAACGTAACTATACCAACGGCGATACCGGCATTAGCCCGACCACCGCTCAGGCGATTTCCACCGGGAAAATTATCATTAAAAACAATGATGAGGCTCATCGCACCCCGGAGATCCACTCCATGATCGTGATTCCGTTGCGCGAAAAAGGCGAAGTAACCGGCACGCTGAAGATCTACTATCGCCATGCGCACCGTATCACCTGGTCGTTAAAAGAGATGGCGGTCGGTCTGTCACAAATTATCTCCACTCAGCTGGAGGTATCACGCGCTGAACAGCTGCGTGAAATGGCCAACAAGGCCGAGTTACGCGCCCTGCAGAGCAAGATTAACCCGCATTTTCTGTTTAATGCGCTCAATGCCATTTCATCGTCCATTCGCCTTAATCCCGATACCGCACGCCAGCTGATCATTAATCTGTCGCGCTATCTGCGCTACAACCTTGAACTGAATGACGATGACACCATCGATATTAAAAAAGAGCTGTATCAGGTGAAAGACTATATCGCCATTGAGCAGGCGCGCTTTGGCGATAAACTGACGGTCATTTATGAAATTGATGAAGATGTCGCCTGCAAAGTGCCGAGCCTGCTGATCCAGCCACTGGTGGAGAACGCCATTGTGCACGGTATTCAGCCCTGCCGCGGGAAAGGGGTGGTGGTGCTGGCGGTGCAGGACCAGGGCGATCGGGTGCGAATTTCAGTACGCGATACCGGTAATGGCATCAGTGATGAAGTGATGGCGCGCGTGGAAAATAATGAAATGCCCGGCAATAAGATCGGCCTGCTCAATGTGCATCACCGCGTCCGGCTGTTATATGGCGAAGGGTTGCAGATCTACCGACTCAATCCCGGCACTGAAATTGCCTTCTATATCAGTAAAAATGGCAGTTCACTGCCCGAGAATAATGTCTCACTTTCGGTCTGACAGGCCGCGGTTATTGGGGAAAAGCCTGTGAATGCGATTATTGTTGAAGATGAGTTTCTGGCGCAGCAAGAGCTGAGCTGGTTGATTCAACAGCATAGCCAGATAAAGATTGCCGCCAGCTTTGATGATGGCCTTGATGTGCTGAAATACCTGCAAAACCATCAGGTGGACGTGATCTTTCTCGACATTAATATCCCCTCGCTGGATGGCGTGCTGCTGGCGCAAAATATCAGTAAGTTTGCCGATAAACCGCTGATCGTCTTTATTACCGCCTGGAAAGAGCATGCGGTAGAAGCCTTTGAGCTGGAAGCCTTTGACTACATCCTCAAGCCCTACCACGAATCGCGGATTGTCACCATGCTGCGTAAGCTGGAAGCCAGCCATCAGCAAAACCTGCCGGGGCAAAATGCCGGCGGGCCTGCGCCGCGTAACACCGCCATGACCATTAATTTAGAGAAAGATGAGCGCATTATCGTCACCGATATCAATGATATCTACTATGCCGAAGCACATGAAAAGATGACCTTCGTCTATACGCGGCGGGAAGAGTATGTGATGTCGATGAATATCACTGAATTTTGCAGCCGGTTGCCGGAAGAGTATTTTTTCCGTTGTCACCGCTCGTGGTGCGTCAATCTCAGCAAGATCCGCGAGATCGAACCCTGGTTTAACAATACCTATATTCTCAAACTGCGCGATCTGGATTTTCAGGTACCGGTCAGCAGAAGTAAGGTAAAGGAATTTCGCCAGTTAATGCGCTTGTAACCGGTTACCGCCCTCGCCACTGCCTGCAGAGGGCGTCACCGTCAGTTACAGAACGCGGCCTAAGGTCTGGCGCAGATGCGCCCCGGCACCCAGCAGACCTGGCTGATCGTGCGTGATCAGATAGACCGGAATTTCTGAGACATAATCTTTAAAACGCCCTTTATCTTCAAAGGCCGCGCGGAAACCCGACGCTTTAAAGAACTCAAGGAAACGTGGCACGATGCCACCGGCAATATACACCCCACCGAAGGTCCCCAGCGTCAGCGCCAGATTGCCGCCAAAGCGTCCCATAATCACACAGAACAGCGACAGCGCACGCCGACAGTCAATGCAGCTATCCGCCAGCGCCCGCTCCGTAACATCCCGCGGTTTCAGGTTTTCTGGTACACGGTCATCTGATTTAACAATCGCCCGATAGAGATTAACCAGCCCGCCACCGGAGAGCAGGCGCTCGGCGGAAACATGGCCCAGTTCAGGACGCAGCACTTCGAGGATCAGATCTTCCTCTTCACTGTTGGGTGCAAAATCAACATGGCCGCCCTCGCCCGGCAGACTGATCCAGCGTTTAGCGACATGGACTAAATGCGCCACCCCCAGCCCGGTACCGGCGCCGTAAACCGCAATCGGCCGACCGTCAATCGGCGCTTCGCCACCAAACTGAATCACATCCGCCGCTGACAGCATCGGGATAGCCATCGATACGGCGGTAAAATCGTTAATCACCTCAAGATGCTGCAGACCGAGGTTCGCCTTCATCTGTTTGATGGAAAAGGCCCAGTCGTGATTGGTCATCTCTACCCAGTCTTCCGTCACCGGGCAGGCGATGGCAATGCAGCCATCCTGAATATCCTGTTTCTGCTCATCAAGATAAACGCGAATAACCGCTTCAAGGTTTTCATATTCTGATGTTGAGAAGGTTTTGGCCTGTGAAATGCTGCCGGTTTCCAGTTCGCACAGGGCAAGGCGCGCGTTGGTGCCACCAACATCACCTACCAAAGCATATTTTGTCATTCCGCTGCTGCTCCGTTTAAGTCAATGAGTAACACTATAAATTTCCCCCGATAAAACAACAACGCTCAGCGGGAAGAAAGGTGAAGCCTGAGTCAAAATGGCTGGCGCTATTGTTACCTGTTACGCCGACAGAAAAATCTGTAAGTTGCGATCCGCCGCGCGGATTGGATTAGTGTAACCGCATACACTGCTAAGCTGTATGGCTTCCGCCGTTAAATTGCAGGATTAAAAACATGCACTATCTTCCCGATGCCGGGCGTTATCAACAGATGGAGTATCGCCGCTGTGGACGCAGCGGACTGAGGCTTCCGGCAATCTCTCTCGGTTTATGGCATAACTTTGGCGATAGCACGCTGGTAGATAATAGCCGCAATCTGCTGCGCCATGCTTTTGATCGTGGCATTACCCATTTTGACCTCGCCAATAATTATGGCCCACCACCGGGTTCGGCTGAAGAGAACTTTGGCCGTATTCTGCGTGAAGACTTCCGCCCGTACCGCGATGAATTAATTATTTCGTCGAAAGCGGGCTATACCATGTGGGATGGCCCTTATGGCGACTGGGGTTCGCGCAAATATCTGGTTTCCAGCCTCGATCAAAGCCTGAAACGTATGGGCCTTGAGTATGTCGATATCTTCTATCACCACCGGCCAGATCCGGAAACGCCGCTGGAAGAGACCATGACCGCGCTCGATCATCTGGTGCGCCAGGGGAAAGCGCTGTATGCGGCGATTTCCAACTATCCGGCGCCGCTGGCTGAACAGGCGATCGCCATTCTGCGCGATCTCGGCACCCCATGCCTGATCCATCAGCCAAAATACTCAATGTTTGAACGCACGCCGGAAGCCGGTCTGCTGGATGTGCTGCAACAGGGCGGCGTCGGCAGTATCGCTTTCTCGCCGCTGGCCGGTGGCGTGTTAACCGATCGCTATCTGCAGGGCATTCCCGAAGACTCTCGCGCCGCCAGCGGCAGCCGCTTCCTCAACAGCGAGCAGCTGACCGCAGAGAAAATGGCGAAAGTGCGTCAGCTGAATCAGCTGGCCGGCGAACGCGGCCAGAAATTGTCGCAAATGGCGCTGGCCTGGGTGTTACGCGGCGATCGCGTTACCTCAGTATTAATCGGCGCCAGTAAAACCAGCCAGATTGATGATGCTGTCGGAATGCTGGCTAACCGCCAGTTCAGCGCCCAACAGCTGGAACAGATTGAAGCCATTTTACTCTAGTCGTTCTCCCCGCCATCACTGATGGCGGGCGTTCCCCTCCAGATAAATCCCAAATCAGACTTTCCTCAATTTTTTCAGACGCTACCGGAATGCCAGTGGCGAGATCTCAGGATAGTCTTGCCTGACACAGCGGCGCAGTAAACCGCTGATAAGGAGATAATATGCAACGTGCCATTATTTTTGCCGCCGTACTGGCAAGCTTATCGCCTTTGGCTATTACCACAGCACAAGCCAATAGCGCCGACATCACCATAGCACCTGGCATTACCCTGCATCTGGGCGATCGCGATGATCGCGGACACTACTGGGACGGTGACCGCTGGCGCGATGATCGCTGGTGGCGCGATAATTACCGCTGGAATGAAGGCCGCTGGTGGCGTCAGGAGGAGTGGCGCCGTCATCAGGAATGGGAGCGCCAGCAGGCGTGGCGCGAAGAACAACGTCGTCGCCAATGGGAACATCATCAGCGTGGCCGTGGTCCGGGTGGTCCTGACGAGCATGACCACCGTGGCGGTCCGGGCCCGGACTGGGAAGATCATCGCGGCCACGACCATTAATCAATCGGCCAGCAACGGGCGGCATGACTGCCGCCCGCAGATGACAATCAGAAAAATTCGACGCGGCCGCCCTCCAGATGGTACAGACTGCCGACAATCTTGATCTTTCCTTCGTCTTCCAGTTTTTTCAGCACCGGACTGTCTTTACGGATATCTTCAACGGTCATTTGCACATTGGTTTTAGCCACCGCATCGACAAAACCATAATTATCCCCGCTTCGCTTCCCCTCATAGACGGTTCTGGCAATAGCCGGTTTGATCTTATTCAGCAGGCCGGTCAGGTTGCCTAATTCGGCATTATTAATCGCCCCTTTCACCGCGCCGCAGGAAGTATGCCCCATCACCAGCACCACTTTAGCGCCGGCCAGAGCACAGGCAAATTCCAGACTGCCGAGAATATCGCCGTTTTCAATATTACCCGCCACCCGGGAATTAAAGGTTTCACCGATCCCGGTATCCAGCAAAATTTCCGCCGGCGCGCGTGAATCGATACAGCTCAAAATAACCGCCAGCGGATACTGTCCGGCACGACTGCCGCGCTTCTGCGCCAGGTAATCATGGCGCAACATTTTGCCGTCGCGAAAGCGCTGATTGCCTTTTTTAAAGTGGGTAATAACATCATTCGGTGTCATTTTATCGCGTTGTTCTTTGCTCATTACCGCCGCTACCGATACCGCAGGTAATGTAAACCCGGCCACCCCGGTGACCGCCAGAACAGAAACGGCCGCTATCTGTTTTAACGCCGCCCGGCGATCGGGTTGTTTGGAGAGATGTTCGTTCATGGATGCAGACCTCACAGAGTCGCTATTTGGTCGTCGCCTCCCTTAAACCTGCTTTACGTTGCTTACGTGACTGTTTAATGAAGGCATTGTGCCCCCATCCGGTTGGGAATAAGACCCGGTAAGCAGAAAATAGATTGCATTTCCTGTTGTTGTGGTTAGATCAAGAAAGTGTGGCAGGCGCCAGGAATGGGACGATCCCGGCGAATAGAAATCTTTGCTTACCCAGATAGCATAGGTGAGCTACCGGAGATGAGCAAAAGCCAGCGCTGAGGGCTTACCAGCCGAACGCCATCCCCAGCAGCAGATAGAGATTCAGCGCCACTACCAGCAACACGATCACTCTGCCGGCATTTTGCATCAGACGCGAATTCACCATATCGCCCATGATTTCGCGATTGCCGGTAAAAGCCAGTAGCGGCACCAGCGCCAGCGCGATACCGAAGCTGAGCAATACCTGGCTCATCACCAGAATACGCGTTGGATCCCAGCCCGCCATAATCACGATAAACGACGGCAGCATGGTTACCACGCGCCGTACCCACAGCGGAATATGGAAGCGGATAAACCCCTGCATGACCACCTGTCCCGCCAGAGTACCCACGACGGTTGACGACAATCCGGCGGCAACCAGGCTAAGACTAAATACCGTCGCCGCAGCATGACCCAGCAATGGCTGCAGCGTCAGATAGGCTTGTTCCAGATCGGCAATCCCGCTGTTACCGCTAAAGTGGAATGCCGCGGCCGCCGTTGCCATCATCGCGAGGTTAACAAATCCGGCGATGGTCATGGCAATCGCCACATCCAGCTTGGTCGAGGAGTAGCGTTGCGCACGGCTACTCTTTTCACCAACCTGCGTCAGCGCGGAGTGTAGATAGATGACATGCGGCATAATGGTGGCGCCGAGCACCCCAGCGGCAAGCAGCACCGCATCAGAGGTTGGCAGCGACGGAAACGCCATGCCTTGCAGCAGATCGACCATTTTCGGCTGCGAAAAGAACAGTTCGACAATATAAGCCGCCGCGACAAACAGCAGCAGACCGGCGATCACCAGCTCCAGTGGCTTTTGCCCGCGGCTTTGCAACATCAGGATCAGGAAGGTGGCGATACCGGTCAGCACCGCGCCCTGCAACAGGGAGACGCCGAGCAGTAGCTTAAAGCCAATCGCCGCGCCGATAAATTCCGCCAGATCGGTCGCCATGGCGATAATTTCCGCCTGTACCCAGTAGAGCCATACTGTCGGACGGGGGAAGCGATCGCGAATATGTTCCGCCAGATTTTTCCCGGTAGCGATGCCGAGTTTGGCCGACATCAGCTGGATCAGCATCGCCATAACATTGGCCCACACCACCACCCACAGCAGTTTATAGCCGTAAGAGGCCCCGGCCTGGATATTAGTGGCAAAATTGCCGGGATCGATGTAGCCAATCGCCGCAATAAATGCAGGTCCCAGCAGAGCTAATTTAACTCTTCTGGCTCCGCGTGCTACACGTTCCGCGGTACGGCTCTCTGACATAGTGGTGACCCTTACCTGAACGCTTAACCTTCCTTTAGCATACGGATTGTCAGGCGCGATAGAATTCGATTATGGCTATTGCTGTGATAGCCAGCGCTATAAAGTATAGCCTGTGCTATATAAACAGTGACAATAAATTACTGCTAAAAAATGAGCAATAGATTTCACTGTAAGTTAAATCGCGATGCTTCACAACTCTCGCCTCTTCAGGCGCGTGCTCTCAGGGATGTGATCTATCAAGCTTTTCTGATCTTAGTCATGATAGGTAATTATTATAATGTGGCGAAGATCTCGTTTTTGCGCTCGACGTTACATAGAATACACAGCGAAATATAACCTGCCTCAAATTTGGAGCAATCATGTCCCGTATTCTGCACTTTGCTTTGGCGCTGGGGGTTGTGGCGTTACTGGCCCTACTGGTCAGCAGCGATCGTAAAAACATCCGCGTTCGTTTTGTCATACAGCTGCTGGTGATTGAGGTTCTGCTTGCCTGGTTCTTCCTGAACTCGGAAATCGGCCTCGGATTTGTACAAGGCTTCTCGGGGCTCTTTGAAAAACTGCTGAAATACGCAGCACAGGGAACGGGCTTTGTCTTTGGTGGTATGAATGATAAAGGCCTGGCGTTCTTCTTCCTGAACGTACTCTGCCCTATCGTGTTTATCTCCGCACTGATTGGTATTTTGCAGCATTTCCGCATTCTGCCAGTGATTATCCGTGCGATCGGTACCCTGCTGTCGAAAGTCAACGGCATGGGCAAGCTGGAATCCTTCAATGCGGTAAGCTCGCTGATTTTGGGACAGTCAGAAAACTTTATCGCCTATAAGGATATTCTCGGCAAAATGTCGCAGCGTCGCATGTACACCATGGCCGCCACCGCAATGTCGACGGTTTCCATGTCGATTGTCGGCGCGTATATGACCATGCTGCAGCCAAAGTATGTAGTTGCTGCGCTGATCCTGAATATGTTCAGTACCTTTATCGTGCTGTCGCTGATTAACCCGTACCGTGTGGACAACGAAGAAGATCTGCAACTGAGCAATGCGCATAAAGGCCAGAGCTTCTTCGAGATGCTGGGCGAATATATTCTGGCCGGTTTCAAAGTGGCGATTATCGTTGCGGCGATGCTGATCGGTTTTATCGCGCTGATTTCGGCGATCAATGCGCTGTTTGATACCATTTTCGGCATCAGTTTCCAGGGCATTCTCGGCTATGTGTTCTTCCCGTTTGCCTGGGTAATGGGCGTTCCGGCAAATGAAGCGCTGCAGGTCGGCAGTATTATGGCCACCAAACTGGTTTCTAACGAATTTGTCGCCATGATGGATCTGCAGAAAATCGCCGGTCAGCTGTCACCACGCGGTGAAGGCATCCTGTCCGTGTTCCTGGTCTCTTTCGCCAACTTCTCTTCCATCGGGATTGTCGCCGGTGCGATTAAAGGCCTGAATGAAGAGCAGGGCAATGTGGTTTCGCGCTTCGGCCTGAAACTGCTGTACGGTTCGACGCTGGTCAGCGTACTGTCGGCATCGATTGCCGGTCTGGTACTGTAATCCACAGGGGCCAGGTTCAGCCTGGCCCCTGTGTCGTTATTGTCGCGCCTCTGTGCTGCAGAGGATTAATCGTAGAGCCAGGCGCCAGCCTTTGCTGAGGCGATTAGCATCGCAATCGTCAGCGGCGGAGCGCTTTTTTCCTCACCCGGCGGGAAATAGCGGCGAAAATCTAAATCGCTCTGTTCCAGATGAAAACGCTCAAATATCTCTTCAAGTAATTCCTCCGCCTCTTCCGCATCAATGTTCAACGTATGGTTGAGGGAACACTCGGCCGTCAGGGGCGTTTTATTAAATGCCCACCAGCACCGGCCATGCCAGCTGGCCACCATTTCATAAATCTGCTGTTCAGGACTGTCCATATCTTGCTATCTCCTCGCAAAAGATTCTAAAAAAGCTCACCGGCACTGCCACCGGAACCACCAGCAGAGAAATCAGTGCCATTCAGTTGCGCTGTTGTCTTCATACCGCCCCCGTTGGTTAAACTTTTCTTATGTTATCGGACGTTTTATATACAGTCCAGCAACAAGCTATGCGCGACGGATTATCGCCAGCCAGTGTCCGCCGGTAAAATTTGTCCTGCCGGAGAGGGGGAGTTGCGAAAAAAAGACCAACGAAATCGGGCCAGACGTCATCCACACGGGCTGCAGGCTTAGCACAGGGAAATAAGATTGGCGTTGTTGGCGATTGCGCTACGAAAAGCACAGAGATTGATTAAAAAAAAGAGATGGTGGAGATAAGCGGGATCGAACCGCTGACCTCTTGCATGCCATGCAAGCGCTCTCCCAGCTGAGCTATACCCCCACTACAGAGATGCATTTTTCAGTTCCAAATCTGCTGGTGTAGATTTGGTGGAGCTAAGCGGGATCGAACCGCTGACCTCTTGCATGCCATGCAAGCGCTCTCCCAGCTGAGCTATAGCCCCAAACTGAAAAACAGTGTCGTATCGACGGACGGGATAATATGAGACAGCCTGAAGGGTGTCAACGGCAAATTAGATTTCTGTGGCCGATCGCTGAAAAAGGCGTCAATCCGCCGGCAAATGGCGGAAATTTATCCGGCTGCCGGCAGCCGGTTCCGCGTGTTAACGCTGATGCGGATGAGATTTATGGCGCGGCTGACCACCCGGATAAGATTTATTGCTGACGGCGGCGCAGTGCCGACCGCCAATGTTGCCGCCGGGTTAAAAATGAAATTAAAAGTCGCTTGTTTTTGTTAACGCCTCGTGTAAAACTTCGCGCGCTAATTAATTAACCAATACCCTCCCCTGTTCTGCGCCCGGTGCGCACTGCCAGAAACCAGCGCCGGATATTGGCTATTTTGTATAAACCATCACCCCAGAGCGACTATGTCCTTGCACTCACCCAAAGAAATTGCGGCCATCGCCATCCAGGCGGGAGTGGCGAAAAGTCACGCCCCGGTCTCCACGTTAATCATCCTTGGTTTTATGGCTGGCGCCTTTATCGCCACCGGCTTTTTGCTCGATCTGCATGTTATCTACCAGCTTCCGGCTGAATGGGGGTCATTCAATGGCCTGTTAGGCGCAGCGGTATTCCCGGTGGGCATCATTCTGACAGTACTGGCCGGAGGCGAGCTATTAACCGGCAATATGATGACTATGCCCATCGCCTGGTTCGCCCGGCAGATCAGCGGCCTTAGCGTGCTGCGTAACTGGTTCTGGGTCACGCTGGCAAACTTTATCGGCAGCCTGGCGGTGGCCTGGTTCTTCGGCCATCTGCTGGGCATGACCGAAGGCGACTTTCTGAAAAAAACCGTGGCTATCGCCAGCGCCAAAGTACACGCCGATTTTACCCAGTCGTTTATTTCCGGTATCGGTTGTAACTGGCTGGTGTGCCTGGCGACCTGGCTGGCCTTCGCCAGTAAAGATATGGTCGGCAAAATCTTCGGAATGTGGTTCCCGGTAATGGCATTTGTGGCTATCGGCTTCCAGCACGTGGTCGCCAATATGTTTATTATCCCGGCGGCGATTTTTGCCGGCTATCTCAGTTGGGCGGAGTATCTGCCAAACTTTGCTGCCGTGTTCCTCGGCAATGCGGTTGGCGGCGCGGTATTTGTCGGCCTGGCTTACTTCCTTGCCTTCCGCCAGGCCGCTGAAAGCGCTAACGCCAGCCGCTAAATTCTCCCCGGCCCTTTGCCATCGGGTAAGGGCCAATTTTTGCGTCAGCTCGGATTTTTTTATCCGTTAGTTATTCCTTTAACGAATTATTGTAAGATGTCCTGCTAATACATTCGTTACAGGGACTGAAACGTGAAAAAGGACTGGTTAACACCTGAAGAGCTGGCTAAGGTGACGGGCTATAGCCGTCAAACCATCAACAAATGGATTAAACGAGAAAGTTGGACCACTGCGCCAAAACCCGGGGTTCAGGGTGGTAAAGCGCGGATGATTCACATTGATGAGCGGGTTAAGGAATTTCTGAAATCCACACGCCATGCCACCGAACCTTCGGCGTCCTACGTGGTAAATCAGAACCCATTACCTGGCTTGTTAATTACCTCTTTGCAGCAGATGACGCCGGAAGAGCAGGCGAAACTGGCGGCATTGCTGGTACGCGAAGGTATTCAGGGCATTTTAATGCGTCTGGGAATTAGCGAAGGGTAAAAAAAAACCGGAAGCAACCTTGCTGCTTCCGGTTTTTTTATTCATCGCCTGATTAAGCCTGGGCTTCGCGTTCCGCGATATAAGCCAGTGCTTGCTCAATGCGCGCCACCGAACGTGACTTACCGATCGCATGAACCGTAACGTCCAGCGCCGGGGACTGGCCGGCACCGGTCACCGCGACACGTAACGGCATGCCAACCTTGCCCATTCCCACTTCCAGCTCATCCGCCGTCGCCTGAATGGCGTGGTGCACATTTTCGGCTGTCCAGTCAGCGATGGCTGACAGTTTGTCACGCACCACTTCTAGCGGCTGACGCGCCACCGGGCGCAGATGTTTTTTCGCCGCATCGGCATCAAACTGGTCAAAATCTTCGTAGAAGTAGCGGCAGGTCGCAGCCATCTCTTTCAGCGTTTTACAGCGCTCACCCAGCAGTTTTACCAGCTGAGCCAGTTCCGGGCCGTTACGCGTATCAATATTTTCCTGCTCAATATGCCATTGCAGGTGGGTCGCGACATATTCCGGCGCCAGCGAGTTAATGTAGTGATGGTTCAGCCACTGCAGTTTCTCGGTGTTAAAGGCGCTGGCAGATTTGCTTACCGCGTCGAGATCAAACAGCTTTTTCATCTCGTCAATGGTGAAAATCTCCTGGTCGCCATGGGACCAGCCGAGACGCACCAGGTAGTTCAGCAATGCTTCCGGCAGATAACCGTCATCACGATACTGCATCACGCCGACGGCGCCGTGACGTTTGGAGAGCTTTTTACCGTCATCGCCAAGGATCATCGACACATGCGCATATACCGGCACCTGGGCGCCAATCGCTTGCAGAATATTAATCTGGCGCGGGGTATTGTTGATATGGTCTTCGCCACGAATCACATGGGTGATTTCCATATCCCAGTCATCGATCACCACGCAAAAGTTATAGGTCGGCGCCCCGTCGGTGCGACGGATAATCAGATCGTCCAGCTCCTGGTTGCTGAATTCAATCGGCCCGCGGATCTGATCGTCAAAAATAACCGAGCCTTCCTGCGGGTTGCGAAAACGCACCACGCAAGGCTCATCAGCAGCATGATGCTGGTGGCTGTCGCGGCAACGGCCGTCGTAGCGTGGCTTCTCGCCATTGGCCATCTGGTTTTCACGCAGCGCTTCCAGACGCTCCTTCGAGCAATAGCATTTATATGCGCTGCCCGCCTCTAACATCTCATCAATCACCGCGTTGTAGCGATCGAAACGTTTGGTCTGATAGTACGGACCCTCATCCCAGTCGAGGCTCAACCAGTTCATACCGTCCATAATGGCGTCGATAGCCTGCTGAGTGGAGCGTTCCAGATCGGTATCTTCAATACGCAGAACGAACTCACCGCCATGATTGCGGGCAAACAGCCAGGAATAGAGTGCGGTACGAGCGCCACCAACGTGCAGATAGCCGGTCGGGCTGGGGGCAAAACGGGTTTTGATTTTCATTAAACGATGCCTTATTACGCGGATGCTCTGACGATTGCCAGTAAACACTAATTATCCCCTAAATCATTCAGGTTGCAGGAGGACGGCAGGCACGGGAGCCATTAATGGCTCCCCTACACAGATAGGGGCGGCATTGATGCCGCCCGCTTAGCCAGCGCCGCTGCAGCCTGAAGTATCACGGGCATAGTGCTGAATCTTGTGCCTGCATTCTATCACCTGACAGCGATTCCTCAACGGCCTTACCTGACCTGTCGATCAGATATGGCGCAATATCGCACAAGAAAACAGTGCTTTTGCTTAAAACGGCGACATCCTGACTAAATTTAAGACGAACGATCATTTTCGTTTTAAAAATCGTTGACTCACTTCGAAGGATCCCTATAATGCGACTCCACACAGCGGGGGTGATTAGCTCAGTTGGTAGAGCATCTCCTTTACACGGAGGGGGTCGGCGGTTCGAGCCCGTCATCACCCACCATCCTTTACGATGGCCGCAGTGTGAGCAGGAAAGTTGAGACATGGGCGATTAGCTCAGTTGGTAGAGCATCTCCTTTACACGGAGGGGGTCGGCGGTTCGAGCCCGTCATCGCCCACCATGACTCAGCACACGACAGTTTTTTAGTAAATTTGCGTGTCTTGCTATAGCAGTAACGAAATGGGTGATTAGCTCAGTTGGTAGAGCATCTCCTTTACACGGAGGGGGTCGGCGGTTCGAGCCCGTCATCACCCACCATTTCGGGTCGTTAGCTCAGTTGGTAGAGCAGTTGACTTTTAATCAATTGGTCGCAGGTTCGAATCCTGCACGACCCACCAAATTAAGAAAAAAGCACCCTTTGGGTGCTTTTTTCGTTTCTGAACACCGGAATTATTCGTGCGGGGTTCGAACCTGCCGCAGGTTCGGGTCGAGCGTATGCGAGACAACGTTGCCGCAGGCAACGGCCCGAAGGGCGAGGCCAACGGCCGAGTTATCCTGCACGACCCACCAAATTAAGAAAAAAGCACCCTTTGGGTGCTTTTTTCGTTTCTGAACACCGGAATTATTCGTGCGGGGTTCGAACCTGCTGCAGGTTCGGGTCGAGCGTATGCGAGACAACGTTGCCGCAGGCAACGGCCCGAAGGGCGAGGCCAACGGCCGAGTTATCCTGCACGACCCACCAAATTAAGAAAAAAGCACCTTTGGGTGCTTTTTTCGTTTCTGAACACCGGAATTATTCGTGCGGGGTTCGAACCTGCTATTTATGTGATCCGCTTCAAACTTTCCCGGCAATACAACACACTTCAAAAAATCTTATCAAGTTCCCGGCGGTTATGCCGATTTTAACAGCCTCGACGAGCGTAAAAAATGCGCCCTGTGTTCCGCTAAACATCGCCAAACGTTCTCGATAACCGGGTGTTAATTTGATAATTAAAAACAGTAAGTTATCGCGGAACAAATGGTGTTTTCAGCTATCCGCGTTGCTGCATTCAATTCAGAGGGAATCATGTGATGGCATCAGTGAAAAATATGAAAGTCGGCGCTCGCCTTGGCGCAGCATTCAGTTTGGTGATTCTATTGTTAATTATTGTCAGCGTCACGGCCGTGGTGAAGATCGGTAATATTAACCATGCGATTGATAGCATCGTTAATGACCGCTTTCTCAAAGTCCGCCTGGCATTTGAAGTTCGCGACGGCGTGAATGACCAGATAAAATTTTTGCGTGGCATTGTGATCGATACCAACCGGCCGCAATTTAATGAAACCCGCTTTGGCAGCCTTGCCGATGCCACCAAAGCAACCAATGTCTCCATTGAAAAAATCGCCAGATTACAAACTACGGAAGCGGGTCAGAAGAAAGTTCAGCTGCTGAAAGATGCCGCACAGGCATTTGAAAACGACAGGCAGGAGTTGCTGACGATGGTTCGTGCCGGCAAATTGGATGACGCAGGCAATTATGCCCTGAGAAAAATTACCACCTCACAGAATGCCTTTCTGGATACCGCGGTAAAGTTCGCCGATTCTCAGTCTCAGCAGTTACAGTCGGAAGGCACGCAAGCCGTCGCTGACGGCTCTACCGCGATTAACGTCACCCTTATCTGCTCCGTACTGGCGATTATTGCCGCTATCCTGCTGGGCTATTTCCTGACGCTGTCGATTGTGCGTCCGCTGCGTGAAGCGGTCGGTATTGCCGAAAATGTCGCTGCGGGCGATCTGCGCACCACTATTCGCGTGACCTCGACTGACGAAACCGGGCAGTTGATGCAGGCGCTGAAAAACATGAATGACAACCTGCTTAAAATTGTCACGGAAGTGCGCGCGGGCACCGATTTGATTGCCCATGCCTCCAGTGAGATTTCTGCCGGCAATATTGACCTCTCCTCCCGTACCGAGCAACAGGCCAGTTCGCTGGAAGAGACCGCCTCCGCCATGGAACAGATGACCTCAACCGTGAAGCTCAATGCGGATAATGCGCGTCAGGCTAACCAGCTGGCGGCACAGGCATCAAAAGTCGCAGTGCAGAGTGGCGATGCGGTGAAACAGGTGGTCAGCACCATGGCGATGATTAACGGCTCGTCGAAGAAAATCGTCGATATCATCAGCGTGATTGATGGTATTGCCTTCCAGACCAATATCCTGGCGCTGAACGCTGCGGTAGAAGCCGCGCGTGCGGGCGAGCAAGGACGTGGCTTTGCGGTGGTGGCCTCCGAAGTGCGCAGTCTGGCGCAGCGTTCGGCTTCCGCAGCCAAAGAGATTGCTCAGCTGATCGGCGATTCGGTCGCCAGAGTCGATGAAGGGGGTCAGCAGGTCGCCAAAGCCGGCGCCACGATGGAGGAAGTGCTCGCCAGCGTGAACAGCGTAACGGCGATTATGGGCGAAATCTCCATCGCCAGCGCCGAGCAAAGCAGCGGAATTGGCGAGATCAATATGGCGATTACCCAAATGGATCAGGTCACTCAGCAAAATGCGGCGCTGGTGAATCAGTCTGCAGCGGCGGCACAATCGATGCAGGAGCAGGCCGGGCAACTTTCTCAGATCATCCGGGTGTTTAAAGTCAACGAACCCGCCAGCCTCGGGCAGCGTTCTATCGGATAAACGGCGCCCTGGTATTCAAAAGGAGCCAGTCATGGCTCCTTTCTGCGAAAGGACAGAAAGGGTGGCATAAATGCCCCTGCCTGATTATTACGACTTCCTTGCAAAACTTTAACACTTTCCTCTCTCAAGCTTCCTCATCCCCGTTCCGATACTCGTATTGATGAACTGTAAACGGAGGAAAAAATGTCATCAATCACTAGTATAGGTCAAAGCAGCGGTAGTAGTGCCAGCAGCGGGGGCAGTAGTGTTGCATCACAAATCGCCAGCCTGACTAAACAGATCCAAAATCTTACCCAGCAAGTGAAAGAGCTGTCAGACTCCAGTGAACTGACTGACGAGCAAAAAGCAGAACAGCAACAGATGCTGGAATCGCAAATCCAAATGCTGCAAGTGCAAATTGCTCAACTACAACAGGCGCAAACGGAGAAAGCTCAGGCAACAGAAGAGACATCAACAACCGCCAGTCAGGCTATTGCAGATGGCGTTAATCGCCCAACCGAGCGCAATTCACTAAACGTTTATATTTAAAACGCTGGTGCAATTTCTCTCTGACGCGTCAGCAGGGCTGCCTGCTGACGCACTTCCTGCCAGATCGCCTCGGCTGCCGGCGATAATGAACGATTTTTGCGTCGTATCAGCATCAGCGTACGGTTAATTTCCGGCAGGATGCGCCTGACCATTAGCGGACGCCCTTCCGGCAGCGGTAACGCCAGCGCCGGTAAGATACTGATGCCAATACCGGCTTCCACCATCGGATACAGCGTCGCCGGGTGACCAATCTCCTGCACAATTTCCGCCTGCACCCGTTGTCCACGCAATGCTTCGTCAATTAACAAGCGACTACCGGAAGCATAATCCTGCAGCACCATGGTACGGCCATTCAGCATGCTCCAGTGGATCTCAGCGGCGCTGGCCAGCACATCATCGCGCCGGCATAACAGCAGAAAGGGCTCATCAAGAATCGGTTCATACTGAAAATCGGGCGACTGCAGCGGGCCGATAACAATGCCAAAATCCACTTCGGCATTGCGCACGCTCTGCAATACCCACTGCTGCGGGCGATCGCGCAGCATCACTTTGATATCCGGGTAAGCCTGCTGGCTGGCGGCAAGGCATTGCGGCATTAAATGCGCTGAAATAGTCTGGCTGGCGGCGACACGCACCGTACCGCTGCGCTGCTGCCCATAGCTGCGCACATCCAGCAGGGTGGTGTTCAGCTCTTCCAGCAGGCGTTCCAGCCGCGTAGCCAGCTGTTGCCCTGCGGCGGTCAGCATAACTTCACGCGTGGTGCGGTCCAGCAGGCGAATGCCCATTTCCGCTTCCAGCTCTTTGATACTGTGGCTGACCGCCGACTGACTCAGCCCGATGGTCTGACCGGCCTGACTGAAACTGCCATGCCGGGCGACGGCGACAAAAACCCGCAGCTGGCGAATGCTATAATTCATCGATTTTATTCATATATGAATTCAATAAATCAATTTTATTTCTAAAACTGTCCGATGCACAATAGGCGGATAGTTATTTAACCAGGCATTAACAATGGGTATTCTCAGACTTGATCCGCTGATGGTAAAACTGATTATCACCGTATTACTGGCCAGCTTTCTGCCAGCACGCGGTGACTTCGTGGTGTTTTTCCACTGGCTCACGACGGCCGCGATTGCGCTGCTGTTTTTTATGCATGGCGCTAAGCTGTCACGCGAGAAAATTATTGCCGGCAGCAGCCACTGGCGTCTGCATCTGTGGGTGATGTTCAGCACCTTTGTGCTGTTTCCGCTGGTCGGCCTGCTGTTTACCTGGTGGCATCCGGTAGATATCGGCGAGGATATTTATACCGGCTTTATGTATCTCTGCATTTTGCCCGCGACGGTACAGTCGGCTATCGCCCTCACCTCGCTGGCCGGGGGCAACGTTGCCGCAGCGATTTGCAGCGCATCGGCATCCAGCCTGCTCGGGGTATTTATCTCCCCGCTGCTGGTGCATCTGGTGATGAATGTCCACAGTGACTATGCCGGCGGCAGCCTTGGGCAGATTGGTAATATTATGCTGCAACTGTTGCTGCCATTTGTGCTGGGGCATCTGTCACGTCGCTGGATTGGCGGCTGGGTGGAGAAACATCGTGGCCTGATTGGCAAAACCGACCAGACGTCGATTCTGCTGGTGGTCTATTCCGCCTTCAGCGAAGCGGTGGTGAATGGCATCTGGCATCGTGTCGGCGTTACCACGCTGCTGTTTATCCTCGCCGTCAGCCTTGGCCTGCTGTTGATTATTCTGACGATTAACCTGCTGGCGGCGCGCCTGTTCGGCTTTAACCGCGCCGATGAGATTACCATTCTGTTCTGTGGATCGAAGAAGAGCCTGGCGAATGGCGTGCCGATGGCCAATATTCTGTTCCCGGCAGCCGCGGTGGGGATCATTGTGCTGCCGCTGATGATTTTCCATCAGGTACAGCTGATGGTGTGCTCAATCATCGCCCAGCGTTACAAGAAAAAGGGCGAAGCCGAAACGGCCCAAAAGCTGTCGACCCGCAGCGGTAAAGCGGTGGTTGAATCGCAGAAGTGAGCACAGGGGAGCCATATGGCTCCCGCTACGATGATGTGCGCCACGGCGCCAGGTTGGGGAAACGCCGCGGTTAGGTTCGGTCACGTCTGAGGGGCTTCACCAGACCTTCAAGCCCCTCGATTTTAATTGCCAGCGTCAGCTGCATCAGTTCGCCAAGATGCCCGACAGGGAACTCATCCTTGCGGGCGAACCATAGCAGATAAGCTTCCGGCAGGTCGATCAGCACCCGCCCCTGATACTTGCCGAATGGCATCACGGTATTGGCAATTTCAATCAGGTTCTCTTTTTCCATATTAATCACCCAGTAAACGAATCATTTCGGCTTCATCAATCACCTCAATGCCCAGTTCCTGCGCTTTCGCCAGCTTGGAGCCTGCCGCTTCACCGGCAATCACCAGATCGGTTTTCTTCGATACGCTGCCACTGACTTTCGCGCCCAGCGCCACTAATCTGGCTTTGGCATCATCACGCGACATAATATTCAGCGTGCCGGTCAGTACCAACGTTTTTCCGGCAAACGGGCTGTCGATCCCGGCAACATCCACCACTTCCACCGCCGGCCAGTGAATGCCGATATCCTCGACCAGCTGGCGAATCACTTCACGGTTGCTCTCTTCTTCCATAAAGTTGCGCAGATGGCTGGCAACCACCTTGCCGACATCCGGCACCGCGAGTAACGCATCCAGATCGGCAGCCATAATCTTCTCCAGCGTACCAAAATGGGCCGCCAGATTAGCCGCGGTGGCTTCGCCAACCTCACGAATGCCCAGCGCATAAAGAAAACGCGCCAGCGTGGTCTGCTTCGATTTATTCAGTGCATCAACGGTGTTCTGCGCCGATTTCGGCCCCATGCGATCCAGGCCGGTCAGCACGCCGGCGCTAAGACGGAACAGATCGGCCGGCGTTTTAACATACTCTTTCTCTACCAGTTGATCGATAATCTTGTCGCCCATGCCATCGACATCCAGCGCCCGGCGCGAAACAAAATGCTTCAGCGCCTCTTTGCGTTGCGCACCGCAAATCAGGCCGCCGGTGCAGCGCGTCACCGCTTCGCCCTCAACGCGTTCCACATCGGAACCGCACACCGGACAGTGGGTGGGGAAGCAGATTTCGCGGCTGTCGGCAGGTCGCGCGGATTCGACCACGCCAACCACCTGCGGGATCACATCCCCGGCGCGACGGATCACCACCTGGTCGCCAATACGCAAGCCAAGACGTTCGATTTCATCGGCGTTATGCAGCGTGGCATTACTGACCATCACCCCCGCCACCAGCACCGGCTCAAGACGGGCTACGGGCGTAATCGCGCCGGTGCGGCCAACCTGAAACTCAACGTCACGGACGGTGGTTATCTGCTCCTGCGCCGGGAATTTAAACGCCACGGCCCAGCGCGGCGCACGTGCGACAAATCCCAGTTGCTCCTGCAACTGCTGAGAATCGACTTTAATCACCACGCCGTCGATATCAAAACCGAGAGTTGGCCGTTCCGCTTCCACCTGACGATAAAAGGCCAGCACCTCTTCGGCGTTATGACACAGACGTATGCGATCGCTTACCGGCAACCCCCAGGCTTTCAGCTGCTGTAAACGCTGCCAGTGGCTGCCGGGCATCTCGCCGCCCTCCAGCAGGCCCACGCCGTAACAGAAGAACGTCAGGGGACGTTTGGCGGTGATACGCGGATCCAGCTGACGCAGCGATCCCGCCGCCGCATTACGCGGATTGGCAAAAACTTTATTGCCGCTACGTCGCGCTTCGTCATTCAGTTTTTCAAAACCGGCCTGCGGCAAAAACACTTCGCCCCGCACTTCAATGCGCGCCGGAATATTGTCGCCATGCAGGCGCAAAGGAATCGCCCGGATAGTGCGGACATTGGCGGTAATGTTCTCACCGGTAGTGCCGTCGCCGCGCGTCGCGGCACGCACCAGCAGCCCCCCTTCATACAGCAGACTCACCGCCAGCCCGTCCAGCTTCAGCTCACAGCAGAAGGTGATGTCATCGCTGCTTTTCAGTCGATCCTGCACTCGCTTGTTAAACGCCAGGTAAGTCGCCTCATCAAAGGCGTTGTCGAGCGACAGCATTGGCACTTCATGGCGCACCTGCTCAAAAGCACTGAGCGGCGCGGCACCGACACGCTGCGTCGGAGAATCCGGGGTAATAAGTTCAGGATGTTGCTGTTCCAGCTCACGCAGCTCACGCATCAGGCGATCGTATTCCGCATCCGGCACTTCGGGCGCATCCAACACGTGATACAGGTATTCATGATGAGCAAGCGTGGTTCGCAAATGGGTGATTTTGTCTTGTATGGATTCCATAACGCACCATCGGAGATAAAAAACCCCCGACAGGCGGGGGTTTGGGGAGAATAATTAAAACGGCTGTCAGGCGTTGGCGTCAATAACGTCGCGAATACGCGCCTTATAAGTTTCCAGCTTCTGCGGCGTCATCATACGACGCTCGTCATCCAGCACCACGCCGCCAACGTCGTCGGCAATACGCTGGGCCGATTGCAGCATCAGCTTAAAGTTCTGGTGGGCGTCGCCATAAGACGGCACCATCATAAAAATCGACACGCCAGGCGTAGAGAAATCCGACATTTCATCCGGGTTAAATGAGCCCGGCTTCACCATATTCGCCAGACTGAACAATACCGGGCCACTGCCCGACGGATTCAGATGGCGATGGAAGATATTCATTTCGCCAAACTGGAAACCGGCCTGCAGCACCCCCTGCAGCAAGGCTTCGCCGTTGAGCACGCCACCCGCATGGGCCGCGACATGCAGAACCAGCACCGTCTCTTTGCTGCGCGCTTTGGCCGGCTCAGGTTCCGCGACCGGCTGTGGCTTCGGCGCTTCAGCCTCGTTATATTCCGGCTCATCATCCAGCAGCGGATCAAATTGCGGCTCAGCCTTCACCGGCCGCGGCGCTGACTGACGCGCAGCTGGCGCGCGACGCGACGCATCAGCCACCGGCGGCGCTTTCGGCTTCGGTGGCGCCGCATAAGGCGGTTCAGCATCGAACAGCGGATCAAGCTCAGGCTGCTCTTCAACCGCTGGCACATGACGCACGGGCTCAGGCTGTTTGCGTGGCGCAGGCTGACGTGGCGGTTCATCGTCCTTAGCCGCATCAAAGCCACCGAATGACGGCTCATCGTGCTGAGAGGTTGAACGGCGCACGCGCACTTCACCCACGCCTTCATCTTCGTCGGCCGGGCCCTGCTGTTTGTCTTGCTTTAAACGCTTGTGCGGGCGATCACGAAAAACGGATGAGCGCTCTTTACGACTGGTCCACAGGCCGTGAAGAAGAAGCGCTATTATGGCGATCGCGCCAACAACGATTAATATCAGACGCAAATCCTGCATCATTGTATTCTCTGTTGTTCCAATACCTTGCCACCGCGGCAAACTTTATCCTCTAACTGTATTTGCCCCAGTACACAAGTGCAAGTCTGTGCACTATTTTCTGACAAATTAGATAGCGTCAGCACGCTTTTTCGCTGTTTTTTCATCCAATCACCCGCTGGTCAGAGTAAAAAGCTGCGATATGATAACCTTGCGCTACTGCCAAAAGGAGAAAGCTGTCGATGGCGACTAAGAAAATTCTTAAAGAACATAACGGTATTCACTACTTCAGACAAGGCTGGAATCTGATCCGCCTGCCTGGCATTCGTCGCTTCGTCATTCTGCCGCTGCTGATCAATATTTTACTAATGGGCGGCGCCTTTGTCTGGTTATTTTATCGTCTCGGACAATGGATCCCGACACTGATGGCCCATATTCCCGACTGGCTTCAGTGGTTAAGCTATCTGCTGTGGCCGGTGACGGTGATTTCGATTGTGCTGGTATTCAGTTATCTGTTTTCCACCGTCGCCAACTGGATTGCCGCCCCGTTCTGCGGTCTGCTGGCGGAACAGCTTGAAGCACGACTGACCGGTGAATCACTGCCCGACAGCGGCTGGGTCGGAATCATGAAAGATATCCCGCGCATTATGAAACGCGAATGGCAAAAGTTTGCCTGGTATTTGCCACGGGCGCTGGGGCTGTTGTTGCTCTATTTTATCCCCGGCTTTGGCCAGACAGTGGCGCCGGTGCTGTGGTTCCTGTTCAGCGCCTGGATGCTGTCGATCCAGTATTGCGATTACCCGTTTGATAACCACAAAGTGAGCTTTCAGCAGATGCGCACTGCCCTGCGTCAGCATAAAACCGACAATATGCAGTTTGGCGCGCTGGTCAGCCTGTTTACCATGATCCCACTGCTTAATCTGGCGATTATGCCGGTGGCGGTTTGTGGCGCCACCGCAATGTGGGTTGATCGTTATCGTAACCAGCACCGGATACAGTAATGTGACGGGGCCATCCATGGCCCCCTCCCCGGCTGAGGCTTATGCCATTTTTTCAGGCCTTATTTCAGCCAATCATATACATATACGATTTCTTTCCTTCCGCGCTGAATATGAAAGGGTATGCTCTTAGCGTTGCCAAAATTTCATCCAGTTAAGGACGGGCTATGAGTAAGATCTATGAAGACAACTCTCTGACAATCGGTCATACGCCGCTGGTTCGACTGAACCGCATCGGTAATGGGCGCATTCTGGCGAAGGTAGAATCCCGTAACCCAAGTTTCAGCGTCAAATGCCGTATCGGTGCCAATATGATTTGGGACGCTGAAAAACGTGGCATTCTGAAACCCGGCATTGAGCTGGTTGAACCCACCAGTGGGAACACCGGTATCGCGCTGGCTTACGTCGCTGCCGCACGTGGTTACAAGTTAACCCTGACCATGCCGGAAACCATGAGTGTCGAGCGCCGCAAGCTGCTGAAAGCGCTGGGGGCGAATTTGATCCTGACCGAAGGCGCCAAAGGCATGAAAGGCGCGATTGCCAAAGCCGAAGAGATTGTGGCTGGCGATCCGGATAAATTTGTCTTGCTGCAACAGTTCAGCAATCCGGCAAACCCGGAAATTCACGAAAAAACCACCGGCCCGGAAATCTGGGAAGACACCGATGGCGAAGTGGATGTGTTTATTGCCGGCGTCGGCACTGGCGGTACGCTGACCGGCGTGACGCGTTACATTAAAAATACCAAAGGTAAAACCGATCTGATTTCCGTCGCCGTCGAGCCTGTTGATTCGCCGGTGATTGCCCAGGCGCTGGCCGGTGAAGAGATTAAACCGGGCCCGCACAAAATTCAGGGTATCGGCGCAGGCTTTATCCCAGGCAACCTCGATCTGAAACTTATCGATCGCGTGGTGGCGATTACCAACGAAGAAGCCATCTCGACCGCACGTCGTCTGATGGAAGAAGAAGGGATTCTGGCGGGTATCTCTTCCGGCGCGGCTGTCGCGGCGGCGCTGAAACTGCAGGAAGATGAAGCCTTTGCTAACAAGAACATCGTGGTGATCCTGCCCTCTTCCGGTGAACGCTATCTCAGTACCGCACTGTTTGCCGATCTGTTTACCGAGAAAGAGCTGCAGCAGTAAGTTTTCACCGCAGGCAGCGGTTTTTTTCGGCAAATGGCGCGATAATATTCGGGCAAAACGCTCCTCTGTGGAGCGTTTTTTTATGGCGCTACGGATTAGTCTGATTTGTGCCCAAAAAATCCATCCCTTTCCGGACTCAGGGCGAGGGTAAAAACCAGCGAATTTAATGTGGCACAAGGTGCTTAATCCCTCTTTTTTGTGACCGCCATCAAACTTTAGTGGGGGTACAGATTGATTTTACCCCGTCGGGTCTGGTATTTAAGCTGCCAATTATTTCGATCCACAAAATTAATCGCCGCGCGAGATGGATCACGCTGAATCGATTTACTGATTTGGCGCAGCAACACAAAGCGCGGCATAATGGGAAGTGGATCAGTGACGCACTGAGCGGATTATTGCGGCGCTGCATCTTATACCCTTAATTGCGCATTTTTTGGCGAGTTCTGTACTCATGCCAGCGCGACCAACACAGGCTAAAGTTCGGCCTCCAGGCTAGACTTTAGATCCACAACACCAAACCAATTAAGTTGGGGAAACATAATGTTCCAGCAAGAAGTTACAATTACCGCACCAAACGGTCTGCACACTCGCCCGGCTGCACAGTTCGTTAAAGAAGCTAAAGGCTTCGCTTCTGAAATCACCGTTACCTCTAATGGTAAATCTGCCAGCGCTAAAAGCCTGTTTAAACTGCAGACTCTGGGCCTGACTCAGGGCACCGTAGTGACACTGTCTGCGGAAGGTGAAGATGAGCAACAAGCGGTTGAGCATCTGGTTAAACTGATGGCCGAGCTCGAGTAAGTCAGTCGCCCGGTCCGTCGGGGCAACTGTTTGATCAGGCAGAAGTGAGTGCAAATATTTTGATCGCGGACATCACGTCCGCGTTGTTGCTTCCGTAAAGTACACTTTTGCAACTCTGGCACCGCGTTTTTGTCGCCTAATAAGCCATCGTTATAAAAAGGTAAGGTTATGATTTCAGGCATTTTAGCATCACCGGGTATCGCTTTCGGCAAAGCACTTCTGCTGAAGGAAGATGAAATCGTCATTAACCGGAAAAAGATTTCTGCTGAACACGTGGATCAGGAAGTTCAACGCTTCCTGGATGGCCGCAGTAAGGCCGCTGAACAGCTCGAAGCGATCAAAATCAAAGCCGGCGAAACATTCGGTGAAGAAAAAGAAGCCATCTTCGAAGGCCACATTATGTTGCTGGAAGATGAAGAGCTGGAGCAGGAAATCATAGCCCTGATTAAAGACGAGCATGCCTCTGCTGACGCTGCGGCTCACTCGGTGATTGAAGGTCAGGCTAAGGCTCTGGAAGAGCTGGACGATGAATACCTGAAAGAGCGTGCGGCTGACGTGCGCGATATCGGTAAACGTCTGCTGCAGAACATTCTCGGCCTGCATATCGTCGATCTGAGCGCCATTAAAGACGAAGTGCTGCTGGTAGCAAAAGATTTAACCCCTTCAGAAACCGCACAGCTGAACCTGAACAAGGTGCTGGGCTTTATTACCGATCTGGGTGGCCGTACTTCACATACCTCGATTATGGCGCGTTCCCTGGAACTGCCTGCGATTGTCGGTACCGGTGACGTCACCAGTCGCGTTAAAAATGATGATTATCTGATTCTCGATGGCGTTAACAACAAAATTTATGTTAACCCGACTGCTGAAGTTATCGAGGAACTAAAAGCGGTACATAATCAATATGTTACCGAGAAAAACGATCTGGCGAAACTGAAAGATCTGCCGGCCATCACCCTTGATGGACATCAGGTTGAAGTGTGCGCCAACATCGGTACCGTGCGTGATATCGCCGGTGCAGAGCGCAACGGCGCTGAAGGTGTCGGCCTGTATCGTACCGAATTCCTGTTTATGGATCGCGACTCGCTGCCAACCGAAGAAGAACAGTTCCAGGCCTATAAAGCCGTGGCGGAAGGCATGGGTTCACAGGCAGTTATCGTGCGTACCATGGATATCGGCGGCGACAAAGATCTGCCGTACATGAACCTGCCAAAAGAAGACAACCCGTTCCTCGGCTGGCGCGCCATTCGTATCGCTATGGACCGCAAAGAGATCCTGCACGCGCAGCTGCGCGCCATCCTGCGCGCTTCCTCTTTCGGCAAACTGCGTATCATGTTCCCGATGATTATTTCGGTTGAAGAAGTACGTGCGCTGAAAATTGAACTGGAATTGCTGAAAGCCCAGCTGCGTGAAGAAGGCAAGTCTTTCGATGAGAGCATCGAAGTCGGTATTATGGTGGAAACACCGGCATCGGCGGTCATTGCGCGTCACCTGGCGAAAGAAGTTGATTTCTTTAGTATTGGGACAAACGACCTGACGCAGTATACTCTGGCGGTTGATCGTGGCAACGACCTGATTTCCCATCTCTACAACCCAATGACGCCGTCCGTACTTGGCCTGATCAAGCAAGTTATTGATGCTTCTCATGCTGAAGGCAAATGGACCGGTATGTGTGGTGAGCTGGCAGGTGATGAACGTGCTACACTACTGTTATTGGGAATGGGGCTGGATGAATTCAGTATGAGTGCCATTTCTATCCCAAGCATCAAGAAAATCATTCGTAATACGAATTTTGAAGATGCGAAGGCATTAGCAGAGCAGGCTCTGGCTCAACCGACAGCGGAAGAGTTAATGAACCTGGTCAACAAGTTCATTGAAGAAAAAACACTCTGCTGATTCCGCGAGACGCTGGCCCAATATTACTGCTTAGGAGAAGATCATGGGTTTGTTTTCTAAACTTTTTGGCGATAAATCAGAAACAACATCTGGTGCCATTGAGATCGTTGCACCACTGTCTGGCGAAATCGTAAATATCGAGGATGTGCCGGATGTTGTGTTTGCAGAAAAAATTGTTGGTGACGGTATCGCCATCAAACCTGCTGGCAACAAAATGGTTGCGCCGGTAGATGGTACCATTGGTAAAATTTTCGAAACTAACCATGCTTTTTCTATCGAATCTGACAGCGGCATTGAGCTGTTTGTCCACTTCGGTATTGATACAGTTGAACTGAAAGGCGAAGGCTTTAAACGCATCGCTGAAGAAGGCCAGAAAGTGAAGAAAGGTGACGTGGTCATCGAGTTTGATCTGGCGCTGTTGGAAGAAAAAGCAAAATCAACGCTGACTCCGGTAGTGATCTCCAATATGGACGAGATCAAAGAGCTGATTAAGCTTACCGGTACCGTAGTGGTGGGTGAAACCCCGATCATCCGTATCAAAAAGTAATAACCGATATCATCAAAAAACGGCACCTGAGGTGCCGTTTTTTTTTGCCATTAGGCCACCCAGTGCGGCAGACGAATGGTCAGTTCCAGACCGCCCTGCTTGCCATTAACCGCATGGACTTCCCCCTGATGGGCGAGGATCACCTTACGCACAATCGACAGGCCTAAGCCGTACCCCTTACCCATTAACGGAGAATTAACGCGCACAAAAGGGTCAAAAATACTGGAAAGTTTATCCGCATCAACACCCGGTCCCTGGTCACTGACATTAATCTCCAGCCAGTTATTATCCTGGCGCAGACTCACTTTCACCTGCTGTCCCTGCAATGAAAAACGCAGCGCGTTGCGTACCACATTCTCCACTCCGCGCCGGATCAGCTCAGCATTGCCTTTTACGGTAAAGTCCGCATGGTTGCTGGTCTCCAGCAGGATCTCCACGCCCGGCACCTGCGCCTCATAGCGCGCATCGTTGACCACCACTTCCAGCAGGCCACGCAGATCGAAATATTGCTCGTCGGGCATCGCATCATTCTCTGCCCGCGACAACGTCAGCAGTTCGCCGATCATCTTATCCAGACGTCGCGCTTCCTCATCAATGCGGTCCAGCGAACTTTCAACCGAGGCCGGCATCTGGCGCGCCAGTCCGGTAGCCAGCTGCAAGCGCGCCAGCGGCGAGCGTAGCTCATGGGAGACATCGTGCAGTAACTCTTCGCGCGCGCGCACCAGCACCGACAGACGTTCGACCATCGCATCAAAATCACTGGCCACAATTGACAGCTCATCATGGCGACGACGCATAACCGGATAGAGACGCACCGAGAGGTCGCCTTTCGATACCCGGGCAAAACCTTCGCGCAACTGGCGCATCGGACGCGTCAGATTCCACGCCAGCAGCAGACTAAACAGTAAACCGGCGACACCGGCGAAGACAAACATGGGTTCCGGGATATTCAGGATGCTGCGTGGGGGATGGCCGCCAAGGGCGCTGTCCTCGCGTAAGCCCCTTACGTCATAACGCAGCATATACTGCTTGCCATCGGCGCCGGTCACCCATTCAATCACTTCTTTCGGGAACTCGCCCGGCGGCAGTATCTTATCGAGCTCGCGGCGTGACTGCTCCTGCGGCGGTATCGCCATCGGCACCACCGAGAAGAAGCGCCGGTCTGCCGGCGACCAGCCAGCCATCATATCATTCAGCGCCTGCAAGCCGCCGCGCTGTAATACCGAGACGGCGGAGGTCATCTGCAGGTTAACAATACGTCGAACGGTGATATTTTCCGGCGGTTCATGATGTTTGCCATTCAGCGAAAAACCCAGCCATAACAGCTGGCTGATCACCAGAAATACCAGCCAGAAGCCAAACAGGATTTTCCAGAATAAACGACTCTTCATCGAATGCGATAACCGATGCTGCGCACCGTTTCAATATTGATGGTATCAGCGGTCAGCTGCGACAGCTTCTGACGAATATTACTGATGTGCACATCAACACTGCGGTCATAGGCTTCGCGCGGACGCCCTAAGCCCTTTTCAGACAGCTCATCTTTCGATACCACCCGATCCGGCGAGCGCAGCAGCAGGTCGAGCAGATTAAATTCTGACGCGGTCAGATCAAAAGGCTTATTTTTCCATTCGCTGATGCGCGTCGCCGGATTAAGCGCCAGATCGCCCCAGGTGATAAGATCTTTTTTCTCCGGCGCCGGGACCTGCTCTTCAAACCGACGCAGTACCGCACGCAGACGCGCCACCAGCTCACGCGGATAGCAGGGTTTCGGCATATAGTCATCCGCCCCCATCTCCAGGCCGATCACCCGGTCGATATTGTCGCCTTTCGCCGTCAGCATAATCACCGGCAGCCGGCTGTTCTGGCGTACCTGACGCAGCACATCAATGCCGCTCATATCCGGCAGCATGATATCGAGAATCATCGCGGTATAGTCTCCCGAAAGCGCCCCCTCCACACCCGCTTTGCCGGTTAGCACCAGCGATGCATCAAAGCCCTCGCCAATCAGGTACTGACTCAGCATGGTGCCTAATTCAACATCGTCGTCGACTAATAAAATTTTCATTATGCTTCTCTCGGTCATAGTTGACGCTATTTTCACCTGTGCCAGGCGGTTTAGCAGCTGATTTTACTCAATCCTTACAGTCAAACAGCATATCCTTGAACGCTGGTTTAGCTGTATTGCCGTAAAGTTTTACGCTATATCTGTCACTACATCTGTCACTACACGGATTAAGGAATTGTTTTGTTATGGAATTACGCCGGGCTTCAGGTCGACGCTGGATCATTATCTCTCTGCTAATTGTGGCAGTTACCGGGTTGTTTGGCTGGTTTACCCTGCATAAAGTTCAGCAGAAACCCAATTATATTACGGCGCTGGCCGAACAGCGCGATCTACAACAGACCGTGCTGGCCGATGGCAAGATCACCGCCAGCAGGCAGGTCAGCGTCGGCGCCCAGGCCTCGGGTCAGATTAAATCGCTGCAGGTGGCGCTCGGTGAACAGATCAAACAGGGCCAGCTGATTGCGGAAATCGACAGCATGACGCAGCAAAACGAACTGAGAAATGCTCAGGCGGCGCTGAAAAATGTCGAAGCGCAGCGCGCCGCAAAGCAGGCGATGGTAGCCAACTATAATGCGGCTTTTTTACGCCAAAAAGCGATGCTGGCGAAAAATCTGACGGCCAAAGCGGATTACGATAGCGCGCTGGCAAATCTCAACGGTACTGAGGCCGAGATCCGGGCGCTGGACGCGCAGATTATCCAGTCGCAGATCCAGGTCAATACTGCCCAGGTGAATCTCGGCTATAGCAAAATCACCTCGCCAATGGATGGCACCGTGGTGTCGATTCCGGTCGAAGAGGGCCAGACGGTAAATGCGGTACAGAGCGCGCCCACCATTGTTAAAGTTGCCAACCTCGATACCATGACGGTGAAAGCCCAGATTTCCGAAGCCGATGTGGTGAACGTCAGGCCGGGGATGAAAGTGTGGTTTACCATCCTCGGCCAGCCGGATAAGCGCTACTACGCCACCCTGCGCGCCATTGAACCCGCCCCTGATTCCATCAATACCGACAGCAGCGTCAGCACCGCCAGTAGCAGCACCGGCAGCTCATCCGCCACCAGTGAGGCGATTTACTACTATGGTCTGTTTGATGTCGCCAATCCGCAGCAGACGCTGCGGATTTCGATGAGCGCAGAGGTGCATATCGTACTGGGCGATCGGCCTGGCGCAATTGTTATCCCTGCCACCGCGCTGGATAAGGTCAATGGTAAAACCAGCGTACGGGTGGTGGACGATCGGCAGAATGTCACCCGGCGTGAAGTTCAGGTTGGGATTAACAACAATATTGAAGCGCAAATTACTGCCGGACTGCGAGCCGGAGAACGGGTGATCATCAGCGAGGGAACCTCCACAGACAGTATGCGCCCCGATGCGCCGATGGGGAGATAGCGGATGGCGCTTCTGCAGCTTAATCATATTAACCGTGAGTTTATCAGCGGTGAGCAGCGCGTGCGGGTGCTGAAAGATATTAATCTGTCGATTGACGCCGGGGAGTTTGTGGCGATCGTTGGCGCCTCCGGATCCGGCAAATCCACCCTGATGAATCTGCTTGGCTGTCTGGATAAAGCCAGCAGCGGCGATTATCTGATCGCCGGTCACGCCACCGCGCAACTGAACAGCGACGCGCTGGCCGAACTGCGGCGCGAACACTTCGGTTTTATCTTTCAGCGCTATCACCTGCTCGGCGATCTTAGCGCCCTCGGCAACGTGGAGATCCCGGCGATCTATGCCGGAAAAAGTCATGCCGAACGTCGCCAGCGTGCCAGCGAACTGCTGACCCGCCTCGGGCTGGGTGAACGCCTGCACTATCGCCCGGGCCAGCTTTCCGGCGGCCAGCAGCAGCGTGTCAGTATCGCCCGCGCGCTGATCAACGGCGGTGAAGTGATCCTTGCCGATGAACCGACCGGCGCCCTCGACAGCCATAGCGGCGAAGAGGTACTGACTATTTTGCGCGATCTGCATCAGCAGGGGCATACCGTGGTGATCGTCACCCACGATATCCGCATCGCCCAAACCGCCGATCGGATTATCGAAATCCATGATGGTGCAATCATGGCCGATAACCGCAGCAAAAAACCGCTGCCTGCGGCGCGCATCCCTGCCCACGCAGCGCAGCTGACTCATCCCTGGCGCGCGCTATCTGACCGGCTAAGCGAAGCCTTTAAGATGGCGCTGGTATCGATGATGTCGCAGCGGCTACGAACCTTTCTTACCATGCTCGGTATTATTATCGGCATCGCCTCGGTGGTGGCGGTGGTGGCGCTGGGAAAAGGCTCTCAGCAAATGATCCTGAAAGAAATCAGCGCCATGGGGACCAGTACGCTGGATATTTTCCCCGGTACTGACTTTGGCGATATGCGCTCGGCGCGCATCCAGACGCTGCGTGCCAGCGATGCCGATGCCCTTGCGCAGCAGCCCTATGTGCACAGTGTTACGCCGTCAATTACTCACAGCACGACGCTGAAATATCGCAACCAGGCACTGACGGTGGCGGCCAATGGCGTCGGCGAGCAATTTTTTGCCGTCCGCGGCTATACCCTGACCCGCGGCATGGCATTTACCCGCAGCAGCGTCGATACGCTCGCTCAGGAAGCGGTGATTGATGAAAATACGCTGAAAAAACTGTTTCCCGCTGATGAAAATCCGCTGGGAGCAGTGGTCATTCTCGATAATATGCCGGTACGGATTGTGGGGGTCGCCACGCGCCAGAGTAGTTTTGGCAGCGACAGTAATCTTAATATCTGGCTGCCTTACACCACCGTGATGAAACGCATGATGGGTAAAACCTGGCTTAGCGGTATTACGGTGCGCATCAGGGATAATATCGATCTTAACGCGGCCGAGCAGGGTGTCAGCAAATTGCTGCTGCAGCGCCATGGCAACAAAGATTTCTTTATTTTAAATACCGACAGTATCCGTAAAACCATTGAAAGCACCACCAATACCATGACCCTGCTGGTTGCCGCTATCGCCCTGATTTCCCTGCTGGTCGGTGGTATCGGCGTGATGAATATTATGCTGGTGTCGGTCACTGAACGAACCCGCGAAATTGGCGTGCGCATGGCGGTGGGCGCGCGCGCCAGCGATATTATGCAGCAATTTCTGATTGAGGCGGTGCTGGTCTGTCTGACCGGCGGGGTAATTGGCGTACTGCTGGCGCTGGCGCCGGGCATTATTCTGGCACAGACCAGCAGCAATTTTGCGATGATCTATTCACCGTTTTCGATTATTGCCGCTTTTGTCTGTTCCAGCCTGATCGGCGTGTTGTTTGGCTTCTTTCCGGCACGGCGCGCCGCACGGATGGATCCGATCCATGCGCTGGAACGTGAATAAATGCGGGTTCGGCGTTAGTTATAGACCCCGGTGGAGAGATAGCGGTCGCCGCGATCGCAGATAATCGCCACCACCACGCTGCCGGGCTGCTCTGCGGCAATACGCAGGGCGGCCGCCACCGCGCCGCCGGAACTGACGCCGCAAAAGATCCCTTCCCGCTGCGCCAGCTGACGCATAGTATGCTCCGCTTCGCTCTGGCTCATATCAATCACCCGGTCAACCAGCTCCGGGCGAAAGATACCCGGCAGATAAGCCTGCGGCCAGCGGCGGATACCCGGAATGGCACTGCCCTCTTCCGGCTGCAGGCCGACAATTTCAACTCTGGCGCCCTGCTCTTTCAGATAGCGACCGACGCCGGTAATGGTGCCGGTGGTGCCCATACTGGAAACAAAATGGGTCAGGCGTCCGTTGCTCTGCCGCCAGATCTCCGGCCCGGTGGTACGGTAATGCGCCAGCGGGTTATCCGGATTATTAAATTGATCCAGCACTCTGCCTTCGCCGCGTGCCGCCATCTCCTGCGCCAGATCGCGCGCGCCTTCCATCCCCTGCTGCCTGCTGACCAGAATCAGTTCCGCACCATAGGCTTTCATCGCCGCCTGACGCTCAATACTCATATTGTCCGGCATCAGCAGCTTCAGCCGATAGCCTTTCATTGCCGCGATCATCGCCAGAGCAATGCCGGTATTGCCGCTGGTTGCCTCAATCAGCACCTCTCCCGGATGAATTTCACCACGCTGCTCCGCCTGCTGAATCATCCACAACGCCGCGCGATCTTTTACTGAACCGGCCGGGTTATTCCCTTCCAGTTTCAGCCAGATTTCACTGCCGTTAGCCGCTGTCAGGCGCTGTAATTTAATCAGAGGTGTATTACCGATGGTCTGTTCGAGTGTCGTCACTGTAGTTCCCAATCAACAGGGGAGCCACAAATGGCTCCCCTGGAGTGTTTCAGATATTCCGTGGCACGGAGTTGCACCACCAGAAAATATCAGGCGCTTTCGGCAAAGGCAACCGCCCGCAGCGGCACATCGCCGTTATACAGACGCGCCTGCTGCAAACCAACAAACAGACGTTCACCGCGGATCGGCGCCACGCTATCGCCATCCATCACCAGCGTAATCGGGTCAGAATGCCAGCCCGCAGGCTGGGCCACTAACTGCCAGTAATGACCGCGCGGGCTGACTTCCAGTACCTGCACCGGCAGCGGCGTTTCCAGGCTGCTCTGACGACTGACGTCAACTTCCCATGGGCGCAGGAACAACTCCACTTTCCCCTGATGCGCCGGAGCGTAACCCAGCGGCCAGCGATGCGCGCCGACATGGAATTGCGAACCGTGAATCTCTCCGTCAAACCGGTTCACTTCACCAAGGAATTCCAGCACAAAACGCGTTGCCGGATCACGCCAGACTTCATCCGGCGTACCGACCTGTTCAATATTCCCCTGACTCATCACTACCACACGGTCGGCGACTTCCATCGCTTCTTCCTGATCGTGGGTCACAAACACGCTGGTGAATTTCAGCTCTTCGTGCAGCTGACGCAGCCAGCGGCGCAGCTCTTTACGCACCTGCGCATCCAGCGCGCCAAAGGGTTCATCCAGCAGCAGGATTTGCGGCTCTACCGCCAGCGCGCGGGCCAGCGCCACACGCTGTTTCTGACCGCCTGACAGCTGCGCCGGATAGCGATTCGCTAAATGGCTCAGTTGCACCATCTCCAGCAACTGGGTGACCTTCTGTTTAATGACCGCCGTCGAAGGACGCTCACGACGCGGCAGCACCGTCAGACCAAAGGCGATATTGTCGAATACCGTCATATGGCGAAACAGGGCGTAATGCTGGAAGACAAAGCCGACCTGACGGTCACGCGCATGCAGGCGGCTGACATCTTTGCCATGAAAGCTCAGCTGACCGCTGCTCTGATGCTCCAGACCGGCGATAATACGCAGTAAGGTGGTTTTACCGGAACCGGAAGGACCGAGCAGCGCCACCATTTGGCCAGAAGGGATATCCAGCGAGATGTCATTCAGCACTTTCGTGCGGCCAAAAGATTTATTGATGTAGTTAATCTCAATGCTCATGATTTCCCTCCTGTTGCAAACGCTTGTCCTGGCTCTCTAATCGCCATTGCAGTGCGCTTTTCAGAAACAGTGTCACTATCGCCATCACGGTCAGCAGTGCGGCGGCAGTAAAGGCGCCCACACTGTTGTAATCCTGATGCAGTAATTCGATTTGTAATGGCAGCGTATAGGTTTCGCCGCGAATCGATCCCGATACCACCGAGACCGCACCAAACTCGCCAATCGCGCGGGCGTTGGTCAGCACAATGCCGTATAACAAGGCCCAGCGAATATTCGGTAGCGTTACGCGCCGAAACATCTGCCAGCCGGAGGCGCCCAACAGCACCGCCGCTTCATCTTCATGGCTGCCCTGGCTCAGCATTACCGGTACCAGTTCACGCACCACAAACGGACAGGTAACAAATATCGTCACCATCGCCATGCCAGGCCAGGAGAACATCAGCTGGATATTATGCGCATCCAGCCAGCCGCCTACCGGCCCGTTGGTGCCGTAAAACAGCAGATAAATCAGCCCGGCGACCACCGGCGATACCGCGAACGGCACATCAAACAGCGTCAGCAACAGCTGGCGGCCGGGAAAGGTAAAGCGCGTCACCAGCCATGCCAGCAGCGTCCCGAACACCAGGTTAACCGGGACGGTGATCAATGCCACCAGCACCGTCAGCCAGATGGAGTGCAACATATCGGCATCCTGCAGATTGCTGAACACCGCGCCAATGCCCTGGGCAAACGCTTCAACAAAAATAACCACCAGCGGCACCACCAGCAATCCCAGAGAGATCAGCACGCCGAGACTAATCAGCAGCCATTTGCTCCAGTTAATGCGCGGGCGCACGGCGCCTTTAAATTCGGAGATATCAGCCATTAATGACCTCCCAGACGGCGGCCAAAGCGGCTCTGCAGAGTATTAATGGCAAACAGCAGCAGCAACGAAGCGGCGAGGATCACCGAGGCGATGGCGCTGGCGGCCGGATAATCAAACTCCTGCAGGCGCACAAAAATCATCAGCGAGGTCACTTCGGTTTTCCAGGCGATATTGCCGGCGATAAAAATCACCGCGCCAAATTCACCGAGGCTGCGGGTAAACGACAGCGCGGTTCCGGCCAGCAGCGCGGGCGCCACCTCCGGCAATACCACACGGCGAAAGCTCTGCCACGGACTGGCGCCGAGGGTTCGCGCCGCTTCTTCATATTCCGGCCCTAACTCTTCCAGCACCGGCTGTACGGTACGCACCACAAACGGGATGCTGGTAAACGCCATCGCAACGGCAATACCCAGCCAGGTGTAAGAGACTTTAATGCCGAACTGCGCTAACCACTCGCCATACCAGCCGTTCACCGAGAACAACCCGGCAAGCGTTAAACCGGCGACCGCCGTCGGCAGGGCAAACGGTAAATCCATCAGGCCATCCAGCAGGCCGCGGCCCGGAAAGCGGTAGCGGGTTAAGATCCACGCCATCAGCATACCGAACAGCGCATTAAAAATTGACGCCACGCCGGCGGACAATAGCGTCACTTTATATGCCGCCACTACCTGCTGATTGGTAATCACTTCCCAGTACTGCGCCAGCGTCATCTGCGACAGCTGCATTAACAGCGCGCTTAACGGTAGTAACAACACCAGACAGGTGAAGAACAGGCTACTGCCAAGGCTGATGCCAAATCCGGGCAATACCCGTTTACTGCTTGCTGCAAACATTACCCACGCCCCGCCGCTAACAACTTATCTAACTCACCACCGCTGGCGAAATGGGTTTTCATCACCTGCTCCCAGCTGCCAAACGCATCTTCCACACGAAACAGGGCAGTTGGCGGGAAACGATCTTTCTGCTGCGCCATCAGTTCAGGATTATTCACGCGATAGTAGTACTGCGTGATGATCTGCTGCGCCTGCGGCGTCCAGAGGTAGTTCAGGTACTCCCGCGCCGCGAGCGTAGTGTGGTTGTGTTCGACATTTTTATCGATCCACGCCACCGGGAACTCCGCCAGAATATTGGTTTTCGGCACGATCACCTGGTAATCGTCTTTACCGTACTGGTTGCGAATATTATTCACTTCCGACTCGAAGCTGATCAGCACATCACCCAGACCGCGCTCGACAAAAGTGGTGGTAGCGCCGCGCCCGCCGGTATCAAATACTTCGACGTTCTTCACCAACCGGGCCATCTGCTGAGCGGTTTTAGCCTGATTTTTACCATCCGCCTGATCAAAAGCCCCCCAGGCCGCTAACCAGGTATAGCGCCCGTTGCCGGAGGTTTTTGGGTTCGGGAAAATCAGCTTCACGTCGCTGCGAACCAGATCGCTCCAGTCATGAATATTTTTCGGGTTACCTTTGCGCACCAGGAAACCCATGGTGGAGTAAAACGGCGAGCTGTTATTCGGCAGACGCTGCCGCCAGTCAGCCGGGATCAGCTGGCCGCGATCGTGCAGAATCTGCACATCGGTCACCTGGTTATAGGTCACCACATCGGCTTTCAGGCCCTGCAAAATCGCCAGCGCCTGTTTTGATGAACCGGCATGCGACTGTTTGATGGTCAGCGTATCGCCAGGATGCTGTTGCGCCCACTGCTTTTCAAAGGGCGCATTCAGCGCAACAAATAGCTCCCGTGAGACGTCATAAGAGCTGTTAAGCAGCTCTGTCGCCTGCGCAGCGCTCGCCAGCAGCAGAGATAACGCTGCGCCGCTTACGAATTTGTTTATCCTGGAAGAAGTCATTTAGCACCCTGAAGTCAGCATCTGGCGAATGCCACCAGTGACCATCAGTGTATTTATAACGCAGGTAAAAGCTGTAACGGTTTTATATACCGTTTGGTGATTTGGAAGTCGAAAAAGCTATAAGCGCCCGGGTAAGGTTATGCAACAGCAGGAAATAACCCCCCGGGCGCGCAGGGTTGCTCCGGGCGGATTATAGCGCCATCAGCTGGTTAAGTGATGGTGCATAGAAGTAGCTGCCGCTAACCGGTTTGGTAAAGCGCAGCATCGCATCATACTTGCCGTCGGTCTCGCCAAACATGCTCAGCAATTGCTGCTCAATATTATATAGCGTGGCGCAGTAGGCGATAAAGAACAGGCCGTTAGTGCCGCTGGCGCTGCCATAGGGCAGGCTCTGACGCAAGATTTTCAGCCCCTGACCATGTTGTTTTAAATCAACGCGGCTGATATGCGAGGTTGCCGGGCGCGTCGCGCTATCCAGCTCTTCATTGGCCACTTTGCTGCGGCCAATCACCTGCTCCTGCTTGCTGACGTCCAGACGCTGCCACTGGGTAAGATTATGCTGCCAGCGCTGGGTAAAGACGTAGCTGCCGCCGCAATCGTCGCCGTCGGCAATAATCGCCACCTGCTGACGCTTCTCGCCCTGGGGATTTTCGGTGCCATCAACAAAACCGGTAAGATCGCGATCTTCTGTCCAGCGAAAACCGTGAGTTTCCTCTTCGATCGTTATCGCCGCGCCAAACGATGCCAGTGCCGCCTGCGCCACGCTGAAGTTGACATCATGGCGCAGTGACTGGATATGAATCAGCAGGTCGCGCTGCGTGGCGGGCGCCATCCCTTTGCCCAGCGGCAGAAACGCTTTCAGTTCTGCCGCTCCCTGCCCGGCCTGCAGATCGCGCCACAGGCTATGGCCAAAGGCCAGCACCGCGCCCAAACCGGCATCCGGGTATTGCAGCTGTAACTGCGCCAGCTGCTGCAGAAACTGTTTACTGCCACTGCGAATCGCGTCTAAATCGCCCTGAACGCTGGCTTCGAGATAAATCGCAAAACGGCGATGTTCCAGTAAAATGCCGCTCTGAAACTGAGACATGCGGAGGTTCTCCTGAGTATGATATTAAACGCGAAGCAATTTAAGCGCTTATCATACGCGATGTTTCAGACAGCATCTTGCGCCACGGCAAATTAACCGCGGTAATTAGCTACGCCAGATGATTTTACTCAGCGTCCAGCTTTTCAGCGTGTCGTCAGACGGCATTAAGTCTTCCGGGCCATGCCATTCGCCGCTGTAAAGGTAGCTGATATGCTGGCTGCCCGGCGCTTTACACTCTACCGCGCTGCTGTCGGAACCGGCGGCTTTCTCACAGGCGCCAAAAGCTTTACTGTAACGATCGCTGAATTTATTGCCGATTTTGCTGCCATCGCTGCTGGTGACGGCTTCATCCATCACCTCAACGCTGCTGACCGTGCTTTTGCCGTTAATCACCAGCTTCACCTTGCCGTCATCCAGCGCCTGCCAGAACGAGACCACATCACCATTGCTGGTACGCATTCCCTGGCGCAGGGTGTAATGCCCCTTCAGACCGTTGTCGATGGCGCTGGCGTTCAGGGCAGTGCTGCCATTCAGCCCGCCGACGCCCTGCTCAGTGACCTGTAACGAGGAGCCAAACCAGTTAAACGGCGAGAGGCTTGACCAGGATACTTTGGCAAACGGATTCCACCAGCTGCTTTCAGATTGCGAGCCGGAGCTGGCACAACCGGTGGCTAATAGCGCGGCGACAATTAGCGCCGGATAAACAGATTTCATTGCAACTCCTGTAGTCAACACGTAACCCGTGTGAGTCAGCTTTGAGTGCGGGCCACGGAAAAAGTTTTATTCCGCGCCATTTAACTTTCGATCAAAACAGTGACGCAGGCGTTGGCTAAACAGCACATAGCCCAGCGCCAGCAGATCAAATAGCACAAACAGCAGCACCAGCGGCGAGAATGCCTCATCCCCGCACCATAACGTCAGCCCCTGCAACAGCAGCATCGCCAGCAAATCGAGGCACAACACCCAGCGCCAGCTCTGCCACAGCCGCGGCAGACGCTGGCGATAGCCGGTCAGCAGCAGGCCAATGGCCGCCGGAACCCCCGACGCCATACCGATCCAGAATGACCGGGTGTCGGGATAAAACAGTTCCAGTAATTGCGAGCCCTGCTGCCGTGACGCGCCGGCCATGACAAATAACAGCCAGGTCCGCGCCTGTAACAGCAGAATAATCCAGAATGTGACCGGCAACCGTAGCTGGCCTTTATGGTCGTAATCGTCGGGAGAGGTCATAGATAATCAGGAGTACCACGGAGAAGGGTCAACCCGGGCGAGTGAACCCGCCCGGCTACGGCTTAATATTCGCGATCTTCAATCAGACGCTTGCCGAGGCAAACCGAGTCCTGCATTTCATAATCCAGCTTTTCATAAAAGCCGATCACCGCATCATTCTCTTCGCGCACCATCAGATTAATTTTCGGGCAGCCGCGCGCAATCAGCTTTTTTTCCAGCCGGTTAATCAGCGCATTGGCAAAGCCGCGACCACGGTAATCAGGGTGCACGCCAAGATAATAGGCCGACCCACGATGACCGTCGTAGCCGCCCATCAGGGTACCGACGATTTCCCCCCCCACCACCGCCACCAGAAACAGGTCGGGGTCATGATTCAGTTTGCGTTCAATATCCATCTCGGGATCGTTCCACGGACGTAACAGGTCGCAACGCTCCCAGAGAGTGATGACTTCTTCAAAATCGTCCTGGCGGAATACGCGGATTTCCATGGAGTATTCTCAAATGTTTAGCACAATTTGCTGATTATCACGCATTCTTACGCCGGTGCAAGGGGCGAATCCCTTTCGGCGGGAAAAAAAACCTTTTCCCGTTATTAGCCCGCTGAAATAAAAAGTAAAACACTGAAATAGTTCCGGGGTCGCCGCCCGTTAATTGATACGATATAACAATCCCCTCTCTTATGCCGGGCAGGACTACTATGAAAAAATTTTCACCACTGACACCTCTGGCATCGCGCCGCCAGCTGTTACTCTCCGGGCTGGCGCTGGCGCTGTTCTCCGCTAAGGGCGCACGGGCGCAGGAGCAGTTGAAAACCAGCGCCGGCCATACGCCGCCGGCCCCGGCCGCCAGCAATGGCAAAAAAATTGTGATGATCGACCCCGGCCACGGCGGTATTGATTCCGGGGCTATCGGCCATCAGGGTTCGGAAGAGAAGCATGTGGTGCTGGAGATCGCTAACCACATTCGCCAGTTGCTGAGCGGGCATCAGCAGATTGAAGTGCACCTGACGCGTGAAAGCGACCATTTTATTCCGTTATTTCAGCGCGTGGAGATCGCACACCAGCACGGCGCCAGTCTGTTTATGTCGATTCATGCTGATGGCTATACCAGCCCGGACGCCAGCGGCGCATCGGTGTTCGCGCTGTCTAATCGCGGCGCCAGCAGCACCATGGCCCGCTACCTGTCGGACCGCGAAAACGCCGCTGACGATGTTGGCGGCGTGAAAGTAGCTGAGCAGGATCACTATCTGCAGCAGATCCTGTTTGATCTGGTGCAAACCGATACCATTAAAAACAGTCTGACGCTGGGCAGACATGTGCTGAATCAGATCCGTCCGGTGCATCATCTGCACAGCCAGCACACCGAGCAGGCCGCCTTTGCGGTGCTGAAATCACCGTCGATCCCATCAGTACTGGTCGAGACCTCATTTATCACTAACCCTGACGAAGAGCAGTTGTTAGGCACAACCGCCTTCCGGCAAAAAATTGCCGCCGCCATTGTTAGCGGTATCGTCAGTTATTTCGATGATTTTGATCGTCACAATCGGCGCCCCGGTTAGGTATAATCGGCAAAAATGATTAACTACGGCATGTTTATGAACTCTCCCGATATTGCTAGCGTAAAACAGTTTCTGCTCTCGCTGCAGGACCAGATTTGTCAGCAACTGACACTCGCCGATGGCGTGGCGCAGTTTGCCGAAGATAACTGGCAGCGCCCCGGCGGCGGCGGCGGACGCAGCCGCGTACTGCGCAACGGCGGGGTATTTGAGCAGGCAGGCGTAAATTTCTCCCATGTGCACGGCGACACCATGCCGGCTTCCGCTACCGCGCATCGCCCGGAACTGGCGGGCCGCAGCTTTGAAGCGATGGGCGTCTCACTGGTTATCCACCCGGAAAACCCCTATGTGCCGACCAGCCATGCCAATGTGCGTTTCTTTATTGCCGAAAAACCGGGGGAAGCGCCGGTATGGTGGTTTGGCGGCGGCTTCGACTTAACGCCATTTTATGGTTTTCAGGAAGATGCGGTGCACTGGCATCAGACGGCGTTTAATCTCTGCCAGCCGTTTGGCGACCAGGTCTACGCGCGCTACAAAAAATGGTGTGATGACTATTTCTGGCTAAAACATCGCGATGAGCAACGCGGAATCGGCGGCCTGTTTTTTGACGATCTGAATAGCCCGGATTTTGATTACGGCTTCAATTTTATTCAGGCGGTAGGACGTGGCTTCCTCGACGCTTATCTGCCGATCGTTGAACGGCGCAAAGCGCTGCCGTGGGGCGAGCGTGAACGGCAGTTCCAGCTGTACCGTCGTGGTCGCTATGTGGAGTTTAATCTGGTGTGGGATCGCGGCACCCTGTTCGGTCTGCAAACCGGCGGCCGCACCGAATCGATCCTGATGTCGATGCCTCCGCTGGCGCGCTGGGAATATGATTATCAGCCGGCAGAGGGATCGGCCGAGGCTGCGCTGTATCGTGATTTTCTGCCGGTACGCGACTGGCTGTAAGACGGGCGGCATAAATGCCGACATTGCGGCTGGTGCAAACCATTTAGACGGGCGGCATAAATGCCGACATTGCGGCTGGTGCAAATCATTTAGACGGGCGGCATAAATGCCGACATTGCGGCTGGTGCAAACCATTTAGACGGGCGGCATAAATGCCGCCCCTACAATGGTGATGGTGATGGTGATGGGTATGGGCGGCAAATATATCGCGCTTACAGCGGCTGGGTTTGCGCCTCTACCACCGCCAGCGCCACCATATTGACGATACGCCGCACCGAGGCGACCGGCGTCAGTACATGCACCGGTTTGGCGATCCCCATCAGTACCGGCCCGACGGTGACCCCTTCCGAACAGGAGACGCGCAGCAGGTTATAACTGATCCGCGCCGCTTCCACATTCGGCATAATCAGAATATTGGCTGCGCCTTTTAGCGGGCTGTCCGGCATTAAATCGTGCCGGATACTCTCCACCAGCGCGGCATCACCATGCATCTCGCCGTCAATCTCCAGATCCGGCGCCATGGCGTTCACCAGCGCCAGCGTCTCACGCATCTTGCGCGCCGCCGGTGCATTAGAAGTACCAAAACTGGAGTGCGACAACAGCGCCACCTTCGGCTCAATACCAAAACGACGCACGGTTTCGGCAGCCATCAGCGTTAGCTCCGCCAGCTCTTTCGGGGTCGGATCTTCGTTAACATAGGTATCGGCAATAAAGGTGTTGCCGCTGGGCAGTAACAGCGCATTCATCGCCCCGGCCATCTTCACATCGGAACGAAAACCAAACAGTTTTTCCACGATATCATAATGGGATTTATAATCGCCGATGGTGCCGCAAATCAGCGCATCCGCCTCGCCACGATGAACCATAATTGCGCCAATCAGCGTAGGATTGCCGATAACCGTCCGCTGCGCCTCTTCGGCGGAGACCCCGCGCCGTTTCATAATCTGGTAATACTCCGTCCAGTAGGCTTTAAAACGCGGATCGGACTCGTTATTGACCACTTCAAAATCTTTTCCGGCCTCAATTTTCAGCCCGAGTTTTTGCAGACGCATCTCAATCACACTCGGACGGCCAATCAGAATCGGCTTCGCCAGCCCTAAGCTAATCAGCTCCTGGGTGGCGTGCAGCACCCGCGCCTCTTCACCTTCCGCCAGCACCACGCGTTTCGGATCCTGGCGTGCCTGGGAGAAGATCGGCTTCATAAACAGATTGGTTTTATAGACAAATTCCGTCAGTTTTTCGCGATAGGCGTCAAAATCTTCGATAGGTCGGGTCGCCACCCCGGACTCCATTGCCGCTCTGGCGACTGCCGGCGCAATCTTAACAATCAGCCGCGGATCGAAAGGTTTCGGGATCAGGTAATCGGCGCCAAAGGTCAGCTCCTGATCGCCATAGGCGGAAGCCACCACATCGCTTTGCTCCGCCAGCGCCAGCTCAGCGATGGCATGCACCGCCGCCAGCTTCATCTCTTCGTTAATCGCGGTGGCGCCGACATCCAGCGCGCCACGGAAGATAAACGGAAAACAGAGCACATTATTGACCTGGTTCGGATAGTCCGAACGACCGGTGCAGATAATGGCGTCAGGGCGCACTTCCTTCGCCAGCGGCGGCAGAATTTCCGGCTCAGGATTGGCCAGCGCCAGAATCAGCGGGTTGGGCGCCATGCGCTTCACCATATCCTGGCTCATCACTCCCGGTCCGGAACAGCCGAGGAAAATATCCGCGCCGGTAATCACGTCATCCAGGCTACGTCTGCCGTCATCCGCTATCGCATACGCCGCTTTGGTTTCCGCCATTTTCTCATCGCGCCCCTGCCAGATCACCCCTTTCGAGTCGCACACCACGATATTGTGTTTCTGCAAACCCAGCGCCACCAGCAGGTTCATACAGGCAATCGCCGAAGCGCCGGCGCCGGAAACCACCAGCCGTACGTCGGTGATATTTTTCTTCACTACCCGTAAACCATTCAGCACCGCGGCGGTACAGATTATCGCCGTGCCGTGCTGATCGTCATGGAACACCGGGATTTTCATCCGTTCACGCAGCGCTTTCTCAATATAGAAGCACTCCGGCGCTTTGATATCTTCGAGGTTAATGCCGCCAAAAGTGGGTTCCAGCGCGGCGATCACGTTAATCAGTTTGTCTGGATCCAGCTCATCGATTTCGATATCAAATACATCGATACCGGCGAACTTTTTAAACAGCACCCCTTTACCTTCCATGACTGGCTTACCTGCCAGCGCGCCAATATTGCCCAGTCCCAGCACCGCGGTGCCGTTAGAGATAACCGCCACCAGGTTGCCGCGTGCGGTATATTTATGCGCGGCTAACGGATCTTTGGCGATCTCAAGACAAGGCGCGGCCACGCCTGGTGAATAGGCCAGCGCCAGATCGCGCTGTGTTGCCAGTGGTTTCGTGGGGGAGACCTGAATCTTACCCGGGGTAGGGAACTGGTGAAAATCGAGCGCACTCTGCTTCAGTTGTTCGTCCATCGTCAGAATCCTTGGCTGGTTATTGAAAGGTCCGAGTCGAACAGTATAGAAGTGGCAAAAGTGGAAAAAACATGAAGCGCTTCAAATTTTTCAGCAGCAGAAGCTAAATATGGAAATAATTTCCAAAATTATCCCGGTCCGTTTGCGCCAGGGCCAGCACCAGTTAGCCACGCATTTCTCCTGCTCTGCTATGCTTAATGCAGATGAATGACACAGATACAGCCGTCGCTGCATGGCGCTCTATGGCAACAAAGCAGACCCGCTATACCCCTCACCAGCGGCCGACATTGGCTAAGCCCATCGCAATAATCAGAGAAAACGCATTTTCACCGCAATGCGTCTGATGCAAGGTGGACTACCTGAATTCACTGGATCGGGCGCCGCAGGTGGAGAGGCGATCCTCCTGACGCGCCCGGTTCCGGCATTAGCGATTGCTTATCAAGGAGACAACAGATGAACCAGCTAGAGGCATTAAAACAGTTCACTACCGTGGTGGCGGATAGTGGCGATATTGAATCCATTCGTAATTATCATCCTGAAGATGCAACCACCAACCCTTCTCTTATTCTGAAAGCCGCCGGCCTCGACTCCTACAAACACCTGATCGACGATGCTATCGATTACGCCAAAAAACAGGGTGGCAGCAAAGAGACGCAGATTATCAACGCCAGCGATAAAGTGGCGATTAATCTCGGCATGGAGATTCTGAAAAGCGTGCCGGGCCGGGTTTCCACCGAAGTGGATGCACGTCTGTCGTTTAATCGCGGTATGTGCGTCACCAAAGCCGAAAAACTGGTGAGAATGTACGAAGACCACGGCATCGACCGTTCACGCATCCTGATTAAACTGGCATCAACCTGGGAAGGTATCCGCGCCGCCGAAGAGCTGGAGAAAAATGGCATCAACTGTAACCTGACGCTACTGTTCTCCTTTGCTCAGGCACGGGCCTGCGCCGAAGCGGGCGTGTTCCTGATTTCGCCGTTCGTCGGCCGTATTTACGACTGGTACAACAGCCGCAAACCCCTGAACCCGTATGTGGCGGATGAAGATCCAGGCGTGAAATCCGTCCGCGCTATCTATGATTACTACAAACAGCATCGTTATAACACGGTGATCATGGGCGCCAGCTTCCGTAAAGTTGAACAGATCCTCGCGCTGGCTGGCTGCGATCGCCTGACTATCTCCCCTAACCTGCTGGAAGAGCTACAGGCCAGCGATGCGCCGGTGGAACGTAAACTGGCGCCGTCGACGGAAGCCTTCCACCAGCCGACGCCGCTGTCAGAAGCGGAATTCCGTTGGGAGCATAACCAGGATCCAATGGCAGTCGAAAAACTGGCTGAGGGCATCCGTCAGTTCGCTGTCGACCAGCAGAAACTGGAAGATGTGCTGGCCGCCAGACTGTAGTTCAGCCCTGCCACTATCTGTATGCACGGACGATGACCGCATCGCCCGTGCTTTATTTCCGCCAAAAAAACAGGGGAGAAGATATGTCTTCACGTAGAGAGCTTGCTAACGCAATTCGTGCGCTAAGTATGGATGCCGTACAGAAAGCTAAATCGGGTCATCCCGGAGCCCCAATGGGGATGGCAGACATCGCTGAAGTGCTGTGGCGCGATTTCCTCAAACACAACCCGACCAATCCGGCCTGGGCCGATCGCGACCGTTTTATTCTTTCTAACGGCCATGGTTCGATGCTGCTCTACAGCCTGCTGCACCTCAGCGGCTACGATTTGCCGATGGAAGAGCTGAAAAACTTCCGCCAGCTGCACTCGAAAACGCCGGGTCACCCGGAAATCGGCTATACCCCGGGGGTGGAAACCACCACCGGCCCGCTGGGTCAGGGTCTGGCAAACGCCGTCGGTATGGCGATTGCGGAACGTACGCTCGGCGCGCAGTTTAACCGGCCGCAACATAATATTGTCGACCACTTCACCTATGTGTTTATGGGCGATGGCTGCCTGATGGAAGGCATCTCCCATGAAGTCTCTTCGCTGGCAGGTACGCTGGGTCTGGGCAAACTGATCGGTTTTTACGATCACAACGGCATCTCCATCGATGGTGAAACCGCAGGCTGGTTTACCGATGACACCGCAAAACGTTTTGAAGCCTATAACTGGCACGTGGTGCATGAAATTGACGGCCACGATCCTGAGGCGATAGCGCAGGCGATTAAGCAGGCGCAGAGCGTTACTGACAAGCCGTCGCTGATTATCTGCCGTACCATTATTGGTTTCGGTTCGCCGAATAAAGCCGGTAAAGAGGAAGCGCACGGCGCGGCGCTGGGTGAGGAAGAAGTGGCCCTGACGCGTAAGGCGCTCGGCTGGAATTATCCGCCGTTTGAAATCCCGCCAGAGATTTATCGCCAGTGGGATGCCAAAGCCGCCGGTCAGGAAAGAGAAACAAGCTGGAACCAGAAATACGCGGCTTATCAGGCGGCTTATCCGGAGCTGGCAAAAGAGTTTGCCCGCCGCATGGACGGCGGCATGCCGGAGAACTGGCAGGCGGAAGCGCAAAAATATATTGCGCAGCTGCAGGCTAATCCGCAGAAGATTGCCAGCCGTAAAGCGTCACAGAATGCACTGGAAACGTACGGTAAGTTGTTGCCGGAATTTCTTGGCGGCTCCGCTGACCTCGCGCCAAGTAATCTGACCATCTGGTCCGGCTCGAAATCGATTAAAGAGGATGTTGCTGGAAACTATATCCATTATGGCGTGCGTGAGTTCGGCATGACGGCAATTGCCAACGGCATTGCCCATCATGGTGGTTTTGTACCTTATACCGCGACCTTCCTGATGTTTGTCGAATATGCGCGTAATGCGGTGCGGATGGCGGCACTGATGAAAGCCCGTCAGATTATGGTCTATACCCACGATTCGATTGGCCTTGGCGAAGATGGCCCGACCCACCAGCCGGTCGAGCAGCTCGCCAGCCTGCGTCTGACGCCGAATATGTGCGTCTGGCGTCCGTGCGATCAGGTTGAAACCGCAGTAGCATGGAAACATGCGGTGGAACGCCACCACGGCCCTACCGCGCTGATCCTGTCACGGCAGAATCTGGCGCAACCGGAACGCACGCCGGCTCAGCTGGAGAATATTTCGCGCGGCGCTTACGTGCTGCTGGATGCGGAGGGTACGCCGGATGTGATTTTAATCGCCACCGGTTCCGAGGTGGAAATCACCCTTGGCGCCGCACAGAAACTCAGCGCCAGCGGTCACAAGGTCCGGGTGGTATCGATGCCATCAACCGATATGTTTGATAAGCAGGATGCCGCTTACCGTGAATCGGTGCTGCCTTCGACGGTTACCGCCCGCGTGGCGGTCGAAGCGGGAATTGCCGATTACTGGTACAAATATGTCGGCCTGAACGGTGCGATTGTCGGCATGACCGGCTTTGGTGAGTCGGCTCCGGCCGAGAAGCTGTTTGTCGAGTTTGGCTTTACGGTGGAAAATATTGTCAGCCATGCTGAAGCACTGCTAAAACCGCACTGAGGTTGTGGGCGGCATTCATGCCGCCATTCTCTGTGGTGCTAATCTTCGGCACGGGCGGCATTAATGCCGCCCCTACAATGGCTTATCTGAAACACTGTAGGGGAGCCATTTATGGCTCCCGTCACATTTATGGCTCCCGTTCTGATATTGTGTCGCGGGTCACCCATAACGTCGGCCATTGATCGCTGCCATGCCAGCTGTCGCAGGTTGACTCTTCGGCATAACTGGCCAGCACAAAACCCTGCCCGTCAAACTGCCAGCGTGAAGTATTGCCACAGTCGCCCAGTCCGCGCCCTTTTGAAAAGGTCAGCAGCTGACCACTGGCGGCATCAAACTCAGCGTTCATTAACTCCATCTGCGTTTCGCTGCTGCCGGGCGGCGTAAACGGCAAATCCAGGCTGATACCGCGGGCGCGATACGGCAGCGTCCGCGTAACTTCAAATGCTAAATAAATAACGTTGTAGGCGCCCATTTCACAGCTCACCAGCAGCAGTGCCTGCTGATCGGTCAGCGGCGCAACGCTAACCTCGCGACGCATCGAATCCAGGGAGCACTCATTGGTATCCAGGCGCCAGGTAGCAAAATCAATCAGGCCGTTACTCTCTTCACGCGTCAGCGGCGCCGGCGGGTGCGGCGCCATCTTTAGCGACGGCGCGCCAGGCTCGGGCGGCACATCAAACGCCCGGCGATCCCCACGGCTAACCCAGGCGCTCATACCATTGATCCGCCCCTGAATATCATCAATCAGCAGCAGAGCGGCTTTCATACCGTGTAATGAAATCATCGCCTGTGGCCGGTAAGTCAGCTGCAGGGTATTGGTATCCATCACCTGGGCGAGAAATTCGTCGATCGCGACGGGATGCGAGGTCGAGAGATGATGCGGTTCTACCGTCCAGTGTTGCAGATCGGGCCGCAGGCGCTGCTGGTCAAGCAGCAGGTTACCCTGCAAGGGGCCGCCGCTCAGTTCACCGCTATTGTGATTACCATAATCAATGCGCAACCGCGGACGGTCATCGCCTCCGGCATGACGAGAGAGCGTCATCACCAGACCATTATCACCGGTGGTACTGCGTGCCTCACAAAAATTAAGGTTATTACAGGTCACTTGCCAGTCGGAAAATGTCTTTTGCAGCGGCTCGGCCCGTAAGCTGCTAACCAACAAAAACGGCAATATGAGCAGCGGCTTGATCCAATAAGACATTAAATAATCTGACCCCTGTAATCATTAAGCGGTGATGATAACGCAACGGCAGACGCGCAACAGGCCTTAATCTGTGACTCAGGCCATAAAGGCCAACGAAGCACGGAAGGAACCGGCGGCAGAAAGTGTTGATGAATTGTTATCATCCTGACCGGATGTCAGTGGCTCAATCGGATTCGTCGGACAATTTTGCTCAGACGCTGAAAACAACGGTTTCGGGAGGGGGGGAATACGCACAGGCGACCGGCCGTCGCCTGTGGTGGTTAAGCTTTTAGCCAGCCAGCCAGTTGCGCATGCTGCAGTAACATAATGGTCTTACCGTCACGGATACGGCCATCTTTCACCATCTCCAGCGCGGTCGGGAAACTGACTTCCATCACGTCGATATCTTCGTCCTCAACGCCGCCGCCTGCGTTATCGCGCAGCGATTCATCATATTCCGCGGCAAAAAAGTGAATCAGCTCGGTTACGCCCCCAGGCGACATATAAGCCTCAAAGATTTTCTCTACCGCACCGATGTTATAACCGGTCTCTTCGATCGCCTCTTTGCGGATGCAATCTTCCGGTGAATCATCATCGAGCAGACCGGCGCAGGCTTCAATCAGCATACCAGTCTGATTGCCATTGACATAAGTCGCGATGCGAAACTGCGTCGTCAATACCACGCTATTTTTATCACGGTTATACAACAGAATAGTGGCGCCGTTACCGCGATCGTACACTTCACGCTTATGGCGTAGCGTAGAGCCATCTTTAGCGATCAGATCGTAAGTAAAATTGCGTAATACAAACCAGTTTTCGGAAAGGATTTTATTTTTGATAATTTCGACTTTCGCTGACATAGCGTCTCCATGACAAAGTATGGGAGTCTGTCATCTTAAGGCGGAAAGTGAGGGAAAACTATCTGAAAGCGGGAATAAACCGGGCCAGCCAGCGCTGACCCGGTGAAGAAAATCAGCCTGGCTGATTTTCCAGCGAACCATCATGCTGCTCACGATGTTCATGTTGCTCATGATATTCGTGTTCTTTGGCAGCAATGGCGTTAACACGTTTACGCACGCCAAACCAGCCCAGAACCAGCGCCACGGCAATCAACGGAATGGAGGCGATAGTGTAAGTACCGTTGGGATAGTCAAATGCCATCAGTACCAGTACGCTGGCAAGGAATAGCAGCGTCAGCCATGAGGTGAACGGCGCCCACGGCATTTTAAAACTGACATCATCAGCCTTACCTTCCCTGATCGCCTTACGCAGACGCATCTGGCACACCACAATAAATGCCCAGGAACTGATAATGCCCAGTGAGGCGATATTGAGGACAATCTCAAACACCTGTGACGGCACATAGTAGTTCAGTACCACACCAATGATATACAACGCGATGGTGGCCAGGATCCCGGCGTAAGGCACCTGCTGTTTATTCATCTTCGACATAAACTGGGGTGCCGATCCCCCCATCGACATCGAACGCAGAATACGCCCGGTACAGTACAGGCCCGAGTTCAGGCTGGAAAGCGCCGCACTCAGTACCACAATATTCATGATACTGCCGATGTAAGGTACGCCGAGTTTGCTGAAGAAGGTCACAAACGGACTCTGCCCGGCCTGGTAAGCATTCCATGGCAACAGCAGCACCAGCAACACTACCGAGCCGACATAGAACAGACCGATACGCCAGATCACGCTGTTAATCGCTTTTGGCAGTACAGTTTGCGGATCTTTGCACTCACCGGCCGCCGTCCCCACCAGTTCGATAGAAGCAAAGGCAAAAACCACCCCCTGCACCAGCACTAACGCCGGCAACAGGCCATGCGGGAAGAAGCCGCCGTTATCGGTTATCAGATGGAAGCCGGTAGCATTACCATCCAGCACTTTACCGCTGCCGAGAAATACCGTACCGACAATCAGGAACACCACAATCGCCAGTACTTTAATCAGCGCAAACCAGAACTCCATCTCGGCAAACCATTTAACGCCGATCATGTTCATGGTGCCGACGATGCCCAGCGCTCCCAGCGCAAACACCCACTGCGGCACATCACCGAAGGCGCCCCAGTAATGCATATAGAGCGCGACGGCGGTAATATCGACGATACCGGTCATCGCCCAGTTAACGAAATACATCCAGCCAGCGACATACGAGGCTTTTTCACCGAGGAATTCACGGGCATAAGAGACAAAGCTGCCACTGGAAGGGCGATGCAGCACCAGCTCACCCAGCGCACGCAGAATAAAGAAGGAGAAGATACCGCAAACCAGGTAGACCACCGCCAGCGCCGGTCCGGCAGCCTGCAAACGTCCACCCGCGCCAAGGAACAGACCCGTCCCGATGGCGCCACCGATAGCAATCATCTGTACCTGACGATTGCCCATCGCTTTCTGATAACCCGTGTCATGGGAGTTCAACCAACGTCTTTTTGCAGCGCGAGCATCAGCTGCGCTTTTTTTCGTAGCTTTCATTATCTGTCCTGTTTCCTGTCCATTGATACACCCGTCATGTTTCAAGTCGCAGAGGCGTTGACTGCCCGGGCGGTATAGCTGCCCTCTCTGCGCCGGCAACCCGAATGATGCAGGGTATAGAGCGCCTGTTCGCTCTGTCCATCGCTGACGCTATAACCAATCGTTTGCGCCACGTCGTCTGCAATGGAGGGGAATCACTATCACCCTGTTATTTATAATATTGCGGATGTAGCTTTTTTTACGGCGATGAATCCTACCCGTTCTCCGGGAACGAAGCAAAAAAACCCAATACGGAATTCGTTATGATTTGTAATAATGAGGGGCAGCAAGGAAAAAATTTATGCTTTGCTTGACGTAAAACAAAAAAACCGACCGTAATAATCGGTCGGTTCAGTCGATGCCCGCAGGCAAACTAAGGCTACAAGGGAGGGAGGGGAAACGGGGTTAACGATAAATTTCGGCGGTACCACTCCACAGGCTGGAATCACCCGGGCTGTCTATACCCACGACACGATAATGGGTAGCACCCATCTCTTCCGCTTTTTGCGAAAGTTTATGCGTTGCGTCATCCATCGTACCCTTCACGGCGGAGACCGAAACGCTACCGATACTCTGCAGATCCTGCGCCTGCTGGCGATCAACTTCGGTCGCCGCCATCGCGGTAAATGACGTCGTGGCGAACAGGGCAACAGCAATAATGGCCGGTAATTTAATCTTCATGAGATGCTCCTCAGTGCGTTTTATTCGTTAGTTGATTCGTAATCACGGCGTTAATTATTGCCGTTACAATGAAAGCCAACGTGGTGCACAGGTAAAAGCGTGAAAGCTTTGTGAAGAGAATCGGGAGGAATCCGGGTAAAACGTCAGCATCCGTGACATTTTGTGATAGCTGTAACCTGATGTGATAAAGCGTGTGGGCGGAGAAACATTTCGCCGCCAGCGTCCGGGTCGCCATCCCACTGTAGCGCTGCCCTGCTATTCTCTCAAGCCCCTGCCATCTTCAACCCACGCCTTTGCTGCTGGCCTTGCCGCGCTATTTGCCGGCGAGAATAATTCCCATTATCCCGCCTCATAGCACTTGCTAACTAATATAGCCAATGCTATATCTGTATATAAATACGTCTGTGATAACGCTGCAGCCATGGAAACGTCGCCTGAGGAAAAAAGTTAATGAAGATACTTTCTGGCACCCGCTTAGCGGTTTTCTACCCGTTACTGGCAACCTTAACCCTCAGCCTGATGCTGGCATGTAGTGTCAGCGCGGCAGAGAAGTTTAAGGTGGTTACCACCTTTACCATTATTCAGGATATGGCACAGAATATTGCTGGTGATGCGGCGGTGGTGGAGTCCATCACCCGACCAGGCGCCGAGATCCATGACTATCAGCCGACGCCGCGCGACGTGATGAAAGCCCAGTCGGCCGATCTGATTCTGTGGAATGGCCTCAATCTGGAGCGCTGGTTCAGCCGCTTCTTTAACAGTTTGCATAATGTTCCTTCCGTGGTGATCACTGAAGGTATCACACCGCTGTCGGTCAGCTCCGGCCCTTACTCCGGCAAGCCAAACCCGCACGCCTGGATGTCGCCTGCCAATGCGTTGATCTATATTGAAAATATCCGTAAAGCTCTGGTTGAATACGATCCGCAACATGCGCAAACCTACAACCAAAACGCCAAAGCCTATGCGGCGAAAATCGCGGCGCTCGATGCTCCGTTGCGCGCCCGCCTCGGGCGAATTCCCGCACAGCAGCGCTGGCTGGTGACCAGCGAAGGCGCATTTAGTTATCTGGCACGCGATTATCAGCTGAAAGAGGCGTGGTTGTGGCCCGTCAATGCCGATGAGCAAGGTTCGCCGCAGCAGGTTAAACGGGTGATTGAGACTGTGCGCCAGCACCATATCCCGGTGGTATTCAGTGAAAGCACTATTTCGGATAAACCGGCGAAACAGGTCAGTAAAGAGACCGGCGCGCGTTATGGCGGCGTACTCTATGTCGACTCGTTGTCACAAGCCAACGGGCCGGTGCCCACCTATATCGATCTGTTGCAGGTGACGGTCGATACCATTGCCAGAGGATTCGGACAATGACCACCCCAGCCCATATTTCACTGCAGAATATCACCGTCACTTACCGCAATGGCCATACCGCGCTGGCCGGCGCCAGTTTCGAGCTGAATGCCGGTAGCTTATGCGCTTTAATCGGCGTCAACGGTAGCGGTAAATCTACGCTGTTTAAAAGCATTATGGGCCTGGTGAAACCGGTTAGCGGTCAGGTCACCATTAACCAGCAGCCGGTGGCCAAAGCGCTGCGCAGCAATCTGATTGCCTATGTGCCGCAGACGGAAGAGGTCGACTGGAACTTTCCGGTACTGGTTAACGATGTGGTGATGATGGGGCGTTATGGCCGGATGTCATTTCTGCGCATCCCCTCAGCGGAAGATAAACGCCATGTCGAACAGGCGCTCGACCGCGTCGGTATGCTGCCACTGCGCAACCGCCAAATCGGCGAGCTCTCAGGCGGCCAGCGCAAACGGGTGTTCCTGGCACGGGCGCTGGCGCAGCAGGGGAAAATTTTGCTACTGGACGAACCCTTTACCGGCGTGGATGTGCAAACGGAAAATGCCATTGTCGATCTGCTGAAAGCGCTGCGCGATGAGGGGCATCTGCTACTGGTCTCCACCCATAACCTCAGTTCGGTGCCAACCTTCTGCGATCGGGTGGTGATGATTAACCGCACCGTTATCGCCGCCGGACCGACAGAAAGCACCTTTACCTCTGACAACCTGCAGCAAACATTCGGTGGCGTATTGCGTTATCTCAATTTGCCCGCCGAAGACGCGGCGCGGTTTAGCGGTGCGGCATCATGATAGCGCTGTTGCTGGAGCCGTTTCATTATAACTATATGGTCAAGGCGATTGGCGTCAGTGCGCTGGTTGGCGCCAGCTGCGCCTTCTTATCCGCCTTTCTGATGCTGAAAGGCTGGTCGCTGATGGGCGATGCGCTGTCGCATTCGGTGGTGCCCGGCGTGGCGGCGGCTTATGCTATCGGTCTGCCTTATGCTCTGGGGGCGTTTATTACCGGTATGCTGGCGGCACTGGGGATGACGCTGGTGCGCCATCTGACGCGCTTACGCGAGGATGCGATTATCGGCTTTGTATTTTCGACTTTTTTCGCCGCCGGGCTGTTAATTATTTCCCTCAATCCGACGGCGATAAATATCCAGTCGATTATTTACGGCAATATTCTCGGCATCGCCGATGAGGATGTGATTCAGGTGGCGCTGATTAGCGGCGTATCGCTGCTGGTGATGCTGGTTATCTGGAAAGATCTGCTGGCGGTATTTTTTGACGAAGGCCATGCGCTTTCCGTCGGTCTCTCGCCGCTGCGTCTGAAAATTATCTTTTTCACCCTGTTGAGCGCCGCAACGGTTGCCGCACTGCAAACCGTCGGCGCTATTCTGGTGATTGCGATGGTCATCACTCCCGGCGCCACCGCATGGCTATTAACCGACCGCTTTCCCCGTCTGCTGCTGATGGCGGTAGTGCTCGGCGCGGTGACCAGCGCGCTGGGCGCCTGGCTTAGTTATTATCTTGATGGCGCCACCGGTGGGGTCATTGTTACTCTGCAAAGCGTTATTTTTCTGCTGGCATTTATCTTTGCGCCTAAATATGGCCTGTTATCCAGCCGGCGCAAATCACGGAGAGCCGTCGCATGAGCAACATCATCGAGTTGATGACTCTGCCCTTAAGCTTCCCGTTTATGCAGCGCGCGCTGCTAACCGCGATAGTAAGCGGCAGCGTCTGCGCCATTCTCTCCTGTTACCTGGTATTAAAAGGCTGGTCGCTAATGGGCGATGCCATATCCCATGCGGTGCTGCCCGGCGTGGTTCTGGCCTATATCGCTGGCGCCCCGCTGGTGGTGGGCGCCTTTGCTTCCGGGTTATGCTGCGCGATTGCAACCGGCTACATCCGCGATAACTGTCGGATAAAAGAAGATACGGTGATGGGGATTGTCTTTTCCGGCATGTTTGCCATTGGACTGGTGATTTTTTCCCGCATCGAGAGCGATCAGCATCTGAGCCATATTTTGTTTGGTAATGTGCTGGGGGTAACACCGGCAGAATTCTGGCAGTGTGTGGCGATCAGTACGGTGGTTATCCTGGTGATGCTGGTAAAACGCAAGGATATGCTGCTGTACTGCTTTGACCCGGCACAGGCACGCGTGATTGGCTTACGGGTTAAATGGCTGCATTACGGCTTGCTCAGTATGCTGGCGCTAACCATTGTCGCCGCGCTGCAGGCAATCGGCATCGTGCTGGTGATCGCCATGCTGATTACTCCCGGCATCACGGCCTTTATGCTGTGTCGCCGTTTTAGCGCCATGCTAATCTGTGCGGTACTGAGCGCGGCGTTGTCTGCTTTTACCGGTACGCTCGCCAGCTTCTGGCTGGATGCGGCAACCGGCCCCTGTATTGTACTGATTCAGTCAATGCTATTTTTGCTGGCGTGGCTGCTGGTCAGTATTCGCACCGCCGGGAAAAAAACGCCGCCGGCCCAGGCATAAATATCACCCCGCGGGTGTCGGCGACAGAAACCCCCTGCCGATATTCAGGACGATCTTTTACATTTTCTCCTCAATTTCTCCACGATTCTTTTATCCGCTGCGAGTAAAGTAATTTCTTGCCGGAGGATCCTGAATCCACAGATAATTTTAACCCGGCAGCTAACCCATTCGCCAATAACTGTACCGCTGGCGCACTTTTACTGTGAGTTTTGACTGAACGCTGCTGAGGAGCTCTGATTCGATGGCGAATTTCTTTATTGATCGCCCGATTTTTGCCTGGGTACTGGCGATAATCATGTGTCTGACCGGTGTATTGTCGATTATGTCACTCCCCATTGAGCAGTACCCCGACCTTGCTCCGCCTAACGTACGTATTACCGCTAACTATCCGGGCGCCTCGGCAGAAACACTGGAGAATACCGTTACGCAGGTTATCGAACAGAACATGACGGGTATCGATAACCTGATGTATATGTCCTCACAAAGTAGTGACACCGGCCAGGCCACCATTACCCTGACCTTTACCGCCGGGACTAACCCTGATGAAGCGCGACAGCAGGTGCAAAACCAGCTGCAGACCGCACTGCGTAAACTTCCGCAGGCGGTACAAAACCAGGGGGTGACGGTCAATAAAACCGGCGATACCAATATTTTAATGCTGGCTTTCGTCTCTACCGACGGCAGTATGGATAAACAGGATATTGCCGACTATGTTGCCAGTAATATTCAGGATCCGCTGAGCCGTATCAGCGGCGTCGGTCAGGTCGATGCCTATGGTTCACAATATGCCATGCGCATCTGGCTCGATCCGAACAAGCTGATTAACTATGCCATGACCACCGCGGATGTGGTCGACGCCATTACCTCGCAGAATAGCCAGATTGCCGTTGGTCAGGTTGGCGGTACGCCCTCGGTGGATAATCAGGCGCTGAATGCTTCCATTACTTCCCAGTCATTGTTGCAAACCCCGGCGCAGTTTCGGGCCATTACCCTGCGTACCAACCAGGATGGATCGGTGGTAACTCTCGGTGACGTCGCCGAAGTCGCGCTGGGGGCAGAAAAATATGACTTTCTCAGCCGTTACAATGGTCAGCAAGCGTCCGGTTTAGGGATTAAACTGGCCTCCGGCGCTAATGAGCTGGAAACCGATAAGCTGGTGCGGGCGCGCATCGCCGAGCTTTCCCAATTCTTCCCGCACGGGCTGGAAGCCAAAATTGCCTATGAAACCACCCCGTTCGTCACCGCATCAATCCATGATGTGGTGAAGACGTTGTTTGAAGCAGTGCTGCTGGTGTTTCTGGTGATGTATCTGTTCCTGCAAAACTTCCGCGCCACGCTCATCCCCACCATTGCGGTGCCGGTGGTGCTGCTGGGTACCTTTACGGTGCTTTCGCTCTGCGGCTTTAGTATTAACACCCTGACGATGTTTGCCATGGTGCTGGCCATCGGTCTGCTGGTGGATGATGCGATTGTGGTGGTGGAGAACGTCGAACGTATTATGAGCGAAGAGGGTCTGTCGCCACGTGCCGCAACACGTAAATCGATGGGGCAGATCCAGGGAGCGCTGGTCGGTATCGCGATGGTGCTCTCCGCGGTCTTTATCCCGATGGCTTTTTTTGGCGGCACCACCGGCGCTATCTATCGCCAGTTCTCGATCACCATTGTCGCGGCGATGGTACTGTCGGTACTGGTGGCGATGATTCTGACCCCGGCGCTATGCGCCACCCTGCTGAAACCGCTGGCGCAGGGGCATCAGCATGGCCGGCGCGGTTTTTTCGGCTGGTTTAACCGCATGTTTAATCGTAACAGCGAACGTTATGAGCGCGGCGTGGCGAGAATTCTGCAGAAAAGCGGACGCTGGCTGCTGCTGTATCTGGCGATTATCGGCATTATGGCATTTCTGTTTTTACGCCTGCCCACCTCGTTTCTGCCGCTGGAAGATCGCGGCGTATTTACCACCCAGGTGCAATTACCACCGGGCGCCACCCAGCAGCAAACGCTGAAAGTGGTGCAGAAGGTCGAGCAGTATTACATGACCAGGGAGCAGGAGAATGTGGCGTCAGTGTTTGCCACCGTCGGTTCAGGCCCTGGCGGTAACGGACAAAACGTCGCACGCCTGTTTATCCGGCTGAAAGACTGGGAAGAACGGCCAGGCGCCGATCGCACCTCATTTGCCCTTATTGAACGCGCCACCCGCGCCTTTAGCAAAATCAAGGAGGCACGGGTCATCGCCAGTAGCCCACCGGCGATTACCGGCCTCGGCAACTCCGCTGGTTTTGATATGGAACTGCAGGATCACGCCGGAATTGGCCACACGCAACTGATGGCAATGCGCGATAAGTTGCTGGAGCTGGCGGCGCAAAATCCGCATCTTGCCCGCGTTCGTCATAACGGCCTCGATGACAGCCCGCAGTTACGTATTGATATCGATCAGCGCAAAGCGCAGGCGCTTGGCGTGTCACTTGACGATATCAATGACACCCTGACCACCGGCTGGGGGTCAACCTATGTCAATGATTTCCTTGACCGTGGCCGGGTGAAGAAAGTCTACGTCCAGGCCGCGGCAAAATACCGCATGCTGCCGGACGATATCAGTAAGTGGTATGTGCGTAACAGCAGTGGCGGCATGGTGCCTTTTACCGCCTTTGCCACCACCGCCTGGGAAACCGGATCACCGCGACTGGAGCGCTATAATGGCTATTCCGCCCTGGAGATCGTCGGTGAGGCTTCGGCGGGCATCAGTACCGGTACGGCAATGGATGTGATGGAGAAACTGGTCAGTCAGTTACCACTGGGGGTGGGTTTTGAATGGACCGGCGCCTCTTACCAGGAACGGATGTCCGGCTCCCAGGCGCCGGCGCTGTATGCCATTTCCCTGTTAGTGGTTTTCCTCTGCCTGGCGGCACTCTATGAGAGCTGGTCGGTGCCCTTCTCCGTGATGCTGGTGGTGCCGCTGGGGGTGCTTGGTGCGCTGGCAGCGACCTGGATGCGCGGGCTGGAGAACGATGTCTATTTCCAGGTGGGGCTGCTCACGGTTATTGGCTTGTCGGCGAAAAACGCGATTCTGATCGTCGAATTTGCCAATGAAATGAATACCAAAGGACATGACCTGATTGAATCGACCCTTGAAGCATCACGCCAGCGCCTGCGTCCGATTCTGATGACCTCACTGGCGTTTGTGTTTGGTGTGCTGCCGATGGCCATCAGCAATGGCGCCGGCTCGGGAAGTCAGCATGCGGTAGGCACCGGGGTGATGGGCGGCATGATTTCCGCTACCATCCTGGCGATTTTCTTTGTGCCATTGTTCTTTGTGGTGGTGCGGCAGCGCTTCCCATTAAAAGAACAGCTACCTGACTGAAAATAAATAAGGCAGCCAATACGCTGGCTGCCTTTATTATATTTCAGATGGTCAGAACACTTATCGCAACAGATACTGCAACCGCTTCTCTTAACGAAAAGCTTACTTACGCAACATTGCTTCAATAAATTCTTTCCAGGTCCCCAGCTCTAAATCAATCATAATACCCTCTCTTATAATTAGTGCCAGTATACGCTTGTTTTCCACTCAGGTGAATAGCAGCGGACTATTATTACTATCGGCATCTTTTAGTAAAACTGTAAAACTTTTTAATGTTAATATATATTGAATAAATTAGCGTCATGAATGATTTGGCATACCATTTATCTGTGAAGGAGCCTGCAAATGTGTTTTATGCTTAAAACCAAAGATGATCACCCGCCAGTTGACTGGCAGGCGCTGGCAGAATTGATTGAACGCGGCGGATTAAGTGCGCGCGATCACATTATACTGCAAAAGGCCTATCAAAATAGCCAGTTCGCCTGGTTTGGCTATGTCGACGGAAAATTAATGGCTACCGCCCATGCCATCAGCGATTTAACCTATAGCTCCTACCTTTCTGATGTGGTGGTTGATCCGCACTATCAGGGGCGAGGCTACGGGCGTCAGCTGATGCAAACGATCCTCGATACCCTGGCGCCGCTCGGCAAAGTGGTGATCTACTCAATGCCGGATAAAATTGAATTTTACCAGAACCTGCAATTCCACCGGCTGAATAGCGCCATGGTCTATGGCCCGGATAATATTATTGCCCGCCTGCGCCAGGGTAATTTTATTGACTGAGTATTAATATAACCCTGACTATAACCTCAAAAATAATTTCAAATAATAGCGTATTTAAAAGGGGCAAAGTTCGGGTATTCACCATTAAGCCGGCGGGGTTGCCCCCGCCTGCGGTTCGCTGTTAAATTCGTCGTGCAGAAACACCGCACAGGCATGACTACCATAAGTAATACTGACTTCGCTTCAACGCTCCCGTACCCGCCACAGGCTGGCCAGCAGGGTGATGCAAACTACAACTACTCCATGTAATAAATGCCTTTTTGGCATTTTGTTCTCCGTTGCATTGCTGCAATTAAGCGGCGATCCTGACATTGTTCGATGTTTGGGATGGCCTCAGGTTAATGAAAAAATTGACCGCGGGTCTTCTTCTGTCCATTCCCATATTATACCTGCAGCAGACAACTGCAGGCAGCGGACTGAATGGTAGCGCGAGATATTTACCCCCGTCATTAGCCGCGCAATTAATAATTGCTAAAAATATGAGCGCGCGTGAAATTAATATTGTATTGCATACTCACTTTATTGCATGATCGGCAAGTCGTTTAAAATTATTTTCCGGAGAATAATCAGTTATGGCTGATGAAAATCAGAACTCCCCGCTGACCCTGTATGGCATCAAAAATTGCGATACTATTAAAAAAGCCCGCCGTTATCTGGAAAGCCATGATGTGGCCTTTCAGTTTCACGACTATCGCGCCGATGGGCTGGACGCTGAATTATTACAAACCTTTATTGATAAGCTGGGCTTTGCCGCGTTGTTAAACACCCGCGGCACCACCTGGCGTAAACTGCCCGACGCGCAGCGCAATGCGATTGATAATGCTGATGCGGCACGGGAACTGATGCTGGCGCAGCCGGCGATCATCAAACGCCCATTGCTCTGCGACGCCAGCGGCTCTATGCTGCTGGGCTTTAGTGAAACAACTTATCAGCAGTTTATCCAGGAGAAGTCATAATATGTTCTGTCCGGTCATTGAGCTGACGCAGCAGCTCATTCGTCGCCCTTCCCTCAGTCCGGATGATGCCGGTTGTCAGGCCATCATGATTGCCCGCCTGCAGGCGATTGGCTTCACTATCGAGCCGATGAACATCGACGATACGCTGAATTTTTGGGCATGGCGCGGTCAGGGCGAAACCTTAGCCTTTGCAGGCCATACCGATGTGGTGCCTACCGGGGATGCCAGCCGCTGGATTAACCCGCCGTTTGAACCCACCATCCGTGACGGCATGTTATTTGGCCGCGGTACTGCGGATATGAAAGGATCGCTGGCGGCGATGGTGGTGGCAGCTGAACGCTTTGTCGCGGCCAATCCAAACCATAAGGGCCGGCTGGCGTTTTTAATCACCTCGGATGAAGAAGCCAGCGGCGCTAACGGTACGGTAAAAGTGGTGGAAAAACTGATGGCGCGTAATGAACGCCTCGACTACTGCCTGGTAGGAGAACCATCAAGCACCGAAATGGTAGGAGACGTGGTGAAGAATGGCCGTCGCGGATCGATCACCGCTAATCTGACCATTCATGGCGTACAGGGGCACGTCGCCTATCCGCATCTGGCGGATAATCCGGTGCATCGCGCGATGCCGGCGCTAAATGAGCTGGTGGCCACCGAATGGGATCAGGGCAACGAATTCTTTCCGGCCACCAGTATGCAGATTGCCAATATACAGGCAGGCACCGGCAGTAATAATGTCATCCCCGGTGAATGCTTCGTGCAATTTAACTTCCGTTTCAGCACTGAACTGACCGACACCCTGATTCAACAGCGCGTTGAACAACTGCTGGATCGCCATCAGCTGCGCTATACCATTGAATGGAAACTCTCCGGCCAGCCCTTCCTGACGTCACGCGGTAAACTGGTGGATGCGGTAGTAAAGGCCGTTGAGCACTATAATGAAATTAAACCGCAGTTGCTGACCACCGGCGGAACCTCTGATGGTCGCTTTATCGCCCGGATGGGAGCACAGGTTGTTGAGCTGGGTCCGGTGAATGCCACCATTCATAAAATCAACGAATGTGTGAAGGCTTCCGATCTGCAACTGCTTAGCCGCATGTATCAACGTATTATGGAACAGCTGGTCGCATAAGCGTATCACTGAGGAGAAAGATCATGGAATGGCTTAAAGAACACTGGTGGATTCTGATTATCGTATTAATGGTCGGCATACTGATGAATGTCTACAAAGACCTGAAACGTATCGACCACAAAAAGTTTATGGACAACCGGCCCGAGCTGCCGCCCCATCGTGACTTTAACGATAAGTGGGATGACGAAGACGACTGGCCGAAAAAGAAATAGTCGCCTTGTGACTGACGCTCCTCTGCCATCCGCGCGAGGAGCCATCCGGGTAAAATCTCAACGTAGTAACTGTTGCCGCCACTCCCGGGTTCGTTCCCGATCACAATCAGCCAGCGCCTGCTGTGCCTCCTGACGCCAGCGCAACAACAAGGCTTTGCGACCGCTTAAGCCCAGCATGCGGCATAACTCGCTGGCTGGCAGCTGCTGACTGATGGCGCCGCGCAGCGCCGGCAGCGCCAGCGGCGAGTGCGCCAGCAGTCGTCCCAGCGCCGGCCAGGCGGCCTCAAACGGACGATACGCAAAGGCAAATCCGGCAATATCCCGCCAGTCCTCGCGGCTAAAACTCTGCGCCAGCGTAGTGGTTATCGCTATCGGCTGATCCAGCTGCTGCTGCAACCAGTACCAGTCACGCGCCAGTCGCGTTACCGCCCGCCGTGTCAGGTCCTCTCCTGCGGCGCTAAGCGGCAGCAGCGCCATTGCGCTATAGCAACCACTACTGGCTTCACGCTGCGTACCGATACGCACCAGCTGAAAACCGCAGGCTTGCCAGAATTGCCACAGTTCATCGGTGTAACCAAAACTGACCGAGAGAAAATCCAGCCCGGCGGCATCGGTCACGCACCGGGCAATGATTTGACGTCCAATGCCCGTCCGGCGTCGCGCTGGCGCCACGGCAATTCGCGTAATGCGTCGAGAATGCAGCTGCGCGGCTTGCGGAAAGCCGGAGTGAGCGGCCAGCGACTGCGCGACCAGATTACCGCGTGGCCGACGCGTCCCCGCCCAAACCGCGTCGGCCAGTTCAGCGGACAATCCCCCCTCGTCTGACAGCCAAAGCGCGGCGCAAATCTGCTGCTGACAGTGTGCGGCGACAAAATGCATCCCTGCGGCATCCATCATCCGGCGTAAATCGAGCGGTGAGGTGCGGTAGTGTGCGCTGGTCAGTAGTTGATACAACGCCGCCAGCGGCTGCGGCCGTGTCTGCCACTCCGCCTGCTCCAGCGGTTGAACATCCGCTTCGCCGGCAACACTGAGGTTGTCGCCATCATTCAACAGTAAACAGCGATCGATAAACTCTTCCAGCGGGTCGTCCGGCGCCCAGCGCAGTGGCTGGTCGAGCGTATAGAACTGCGCCTGTGGCAGTGCGGCACAAAACTTCAGCAGAAAACCGCGCCCGGTGCCTTCATAACCCTGCACCGTTGTGGTCAGTAATACGCGCGGGAAATAGCTGATTAAACGCTGCAATAGCGGCGCCGGGATCGCCGCCGCTTCATCGATCAGTAGCCAGTCGACTTGTGATGGTAACTGGCTGGCACAGGCCGCCAGCAAAGCATCCGGGGCAAAAAAGTGAAAAGCCGCGCCGGCAAACTGCGCCAGTACGCCGGTTGAGACTTTGGCTGGCGCAGTTACCCAGCATCGTCCCGGCCAGCGCTGCGCCAGCATACCCGCCAGCGCTGACTTGCCACGACCGCGTGGCGCGGTCAGTACCGCGATACCCGGCGGCGCAGTCAGTAATTTCTGCAGCAGTTGCTGTTGCTGGCGTTCGCCAGCTGGCTGCCAGTCCGCACGCGCCGCTAAGGGCAACAACCGTAGCGGCAGATGCTGGCGCAGTAGCGCCACGCGCGTATCAGTCAGCAGTTGTCGTTGCAGATGAGTAACAAAATTGGGCGTGGCAATGGCCTCAGCGGCATCATTCCAGCGCAGGGAATCGTTATCCACCGTGGCGGGCCATGCCGGCCAGGGCGGCGCCAGCAATAGCAGCCAGCTACCGGCAACCAGCGTACCGGCCAGCGCGGCAAAAGCTTCAGCGTGAAAACCGCGACGGGCATCAAACAGCGCATGGCGGAACTCCCGCCCCAGCAGGGTACGCAGCGCGCCAGGCGCGCAGTGCAACGCAGTCAGCGGCGCATCGCCGACAGACAACCAGTCGCCGGTCAGTTGCGCCATCCACTGCTGAGCCTGCTGCTCGCACCAGCGTGCGTCGCCGCTGATCACCAGCAAACGACGCACGCCCTGTTGTTGCATCGCCGCCGTAAGGTTAAGCAGATCCATCAGCAATTAACCGCCAAAGGTATTACATTTACCCGGATCGCCGCTGTCATAGCCACGTTTAAACCAGCTGTAACGCTGCTCAGAGCTGCCATGGGTAAAACTGTCGGCGACTACCCGCCCCTGACTCTGCTGTTGCAGGCGATCATCGCCAATCGCTTTCGCAGCATTCAGCGCTTCCTGCAGATCGCCAGCTTCGAGGATATGTTGCTGCTGCATATAGTATCCCCAGACGCCGGCGAAACAGTCAGCCTGCAGCTCCATGTTTACTGACAGCTGGTTAACCTGACCTGGTGCGGCGTTTTGCTGCATCTGGCGCACTTTGGCCTCAATGCCCAACAGCTTCTGCACATGATGCCCCACCTCATGAGCGATCACATAACCCTGCGCAAAATCACCGTTGGCGTTAAGTTTGTTTTTCATCTGGTCATAAAAAGAGAGGTCGATATACACCGTCTGGTCAGCCGGACAATAAAAGGGCCCGGTAACTGACTGGCCGGTACCGCAGCCGGTAGCGGTGGCGCCGCGATACATTACCAGCTTCGGCGCCTGCCAGGGTTTATCCATCTGGCGGAACAGTTTTTGCCAGGTATCTTCCGTGGTGGCCAGCATTACCGCCGTAAATTTTGCCGCTTCATCACCGCCTGCGTTGCTATTCTGCTGCGACGATCGCGCGGACTGCTCGCCGGAAAGTAATGGCGTCAGATCATAGCCGTAATAACCGGCCACCATCACCAGAACCAGTAAGATGATTCCGCCTTTACCACGCGGAATGCGCATGCGCGCGCCGCCCATCGAGGGTGACTGATAACGACGATCTTCCACATTGTCGCTCTCGCGACGCCCCTGCCAACGCATGCTAACCTCTGTAATCACTTATTGCGGCGAAGACCCGTCCTGCAACGGGAATAACTCCGGTTATAGTAGTCGTGGCGCCAGCGAATAACCAGAGCGCCACACGGCCAGCGCGCAACCGCAGGCTTTCTTTGCGATAACAGCGGGCAATGCAGCTGATAAAAAAAGGCCGGATTAACCGACCTGTTGCAGGAATAGTGCGAGGGAAACGATTGCGCGGTTAGTCTAATTTAACGCCAAGACGATGTGCGACTTCTTCATAGGCTTCAATCAGGCCACCCAGGCTCTGACGGAAACGGTCTTTGTCCATTTTCGCCAGGGTTTCTTTGTCCCACAGGCGCGCACCATCAGGTGAGAACTCATCACCCAGCACCACTTCACCGTTGAACAGGCCAAACTCCAGTTTAAAGTCCACCAGAATCAGACCGGCGTCAGAGAACATCTTGCTCAGCACTTCGTTCGCTTTATAGCTCAGCTCACGCATGCGCGCCAGGTTCTCTTTGTTCACCCAACCGAAGGTCTCGCAGTAAGACTCATTGACCATCGGATCGTGTTTGGCATCATCTTTCAGAAACAGATCGAACAGTGGCGGATTGAGCACGATACCCTCTTCCACACCGAGACGTTTCACCAGTGAACCAGCCGCACGGTTGCGAATCACACATTCAACCGGCACCATCTCCAGCTTTTTCACCAGCACTTCGTTATCGGACAGCAGCGCTTCCATTTGCGTCGGGATACCCGCTTCTTCAAGTTTGGTCATAATAAAGTGGTTAAACTTATTATTGACCATCCCCTTGCGGTCGAACTGCTCAATACGCGCACCATCTCCTGCTGACGTATCGTTGCGGAATTCGAGTATCAGCAGGTCCGGGTTTTCGGTGCTGTAAACGGTCTTCGCTTTGCCGCGATACAACTCAGCTTTCTTTTGCATCTTGATTAACTCCAAACGTGATAGAAGTGTTGCTATACATCTGCACGGGCGGAAGTAATCCGTCCCCTGCGTCGACTAAATCGGTTGCAGCAATGAAAAAAGGCCGGAGTGCTCCGGCCCTTTTAGTTTACTTGCTAAATGCCGCCTGGAACACGGCGACCAGCGCATCGTTCTGCGACTGGGTCAGCGGATGTCCTTTCGGATCGATAAACTGCAGGCTACTGCGGTTATCTAAATCACCCACTTGCAGTTTGTAATCGCCGTTTGGCAACTCCGGATCTTTAGCGCCAAGATCTTCCCAGTGGCCGCTGCCCGGTGATTTATAGGTCACCGCCAGACTACCCTGCGAACGGTTGTTATCGGTCACTTCCATTCCTGCGCGTTTCAGTGCATCAGGCAAACGCTGCCAGACCGCATTGAAAGGTGCGCGCAGAATCAGATTTGGCAAACCGGTATCATCAGCGCCGCTCTGCACATCAATATGCGATACGCTGCGATTGGCGGCAGCATCTTCCTGCGCACTTTGGTTCTTGTCTAAACCGGTGCTGATGTCGTTAAGCATCTGCGCGGTATAGCGCTGAACCTGTACCGGGGCGGTGATGTCTTGTCCCTGCTGCTGCAACTGCAACAGACGCACCGTCAGAGCCTGCTGATAGCCCTGTTGCTGCACGCTGATCTGATAACGACCACGATATTGGTTATCTTCATCCGCGCGATTCCACTGTACCCAGTCGGTAGTCAGCTGCTGGCTGGCATCCTGACGATCGGCAATCGGGAACTTATACGACTGAACCACACTCACTACCTGTGACCAGATAGATCCGCTACGCCCATTTTCCAGCAGCAGCATGCCGGTATTGCCGGTAAACTGCGTGCGCGTACCGTTCACCAGCGCCAGAGGCTGGGCCGGTGGACGAATGTCGAGCTGTTTGCCAACCGCGCCATTGCTGGTGGTTGCCGCGATCTCATAATCACCATTTTGCAGCGGCAGAATGGTTCCTGCTGGTGCGGTTAAATCTTTCAGTTCGGTCGCCTGCAAATAAGACTCGTCACCGCTCACCTGACGCTTATAGCGCTGGTCGCTGGAACAAGCTGCAAGCAGCATCACCGTTGACAGTCCAACAACTTTCACTACCGTGGACTTCTTTACTGAGTAAGCCATCAAATCTCCCTAATTTACAGCAGACCCGCATGCCTGAGCGCCTGCTCGATAACCGGACGCCCCGCGTCGGTTAATGGCGTCATTGGAAGACGCAGCGTATCGGTTGCTATTAATCCTAATTTCTTCGCAGCCCATTTTACCGGGATAGGATTGGGTTCAAAAAATAACTTCTGATGCAGATGCATCAGGCGCTGGTTAAGGCGGCGCGCTTCAACAAAGTTGCCCTGCTGCGCTAAGGCGCAGAGTTCAACCATCTCACGGGCGGCAATGTTTGCCGTTACCGAGATGACGCCTTTACCGCCCAGTTGCATAAAGTCCAGTGCCGAAGCGTCATCGCCGCTTACCAGCACAAAGTCTTCATCAACCAGCTCTTGGATCTGACTAACACGAGATAAGTTCCCGGTGGCTTCCTTAATCCCGATAATATTTTTAATTTTGGCCAGACGACCCACGGTTGCCGGCAGCATATCGCAGCCAGTACGTGAAGGAACGTTATACAGCATCTGCGGCAGCGCGGTGCTTTCGGCGATGGCTTTAAAATGCTGATACAACCCTTCCTGCGTCGGACGGTTGTAGTATGGCGTGACGGTCAGACAACCGATAACACCAGAATTCTCGAAGCGTTTGGTTAGAGAGATGCCTTCCGCTGTCGCGTTAGCACCGGTTCCGGCAATCACCGGAATACGCCCATCGGCCAGCTCCAGCGTCAGCATCACCACATCGCCATGTTCATCATGGCTGAGGGTGGCGGATTCGCCGGTGGTACCTACAGATACGATCGCTTTGGTGCCGCTAGCGACATGATAATCAATCAGTTTTTTCAGACTCGCACGGCAGACATTACCTTTGTCATCCATCGGCGTAACGAGCGCAACAATACTTCCCGTGAACATTGGCCATCCCCTCCACAAACAAGTCCTTCATGGTACGTTTGACGGGCATTGAAAAGCAAGCAGACAAGGCCGCTGAGGCGCTTGGCAGAGGGTATTTTTTATGTTTACCTTAGGGTTATCACTATTGCTAATCACCATGACGGACAGGAAGTATCATTTTGCCGCAGTCACAGCAACATCATTTGGTCATTACCGCACTGGGCGTTGACCGTCCGGGTATCGTCAATACCATTACCCGCCATGTCAGCAGCTGTGGGTGCAATATTGAAGACAGCCGGCTGGCCATGCTCGGCGATGAATTCACCTTTATCATGCTGCTTTCCGGTAGCTGGAATGCCATTACGCTGATTGAATCGACCCTGCCGCTCAAGGGCGCGGAGCTGGAATTGCTGATCGTAATGAAGCGCACCAATGCCCGGGCACACCCACCAATGCCGGCTACGGTATGGGTGCAGGTGGAAGTCACCGACTCGCCGCATATCATCGAACGTTTCACCGATCTGTTTGATTCACATCAAATGAATATTGCGGAACTGGTGTCGCGCACACAACCTGCACAAGAAAATCAGCCGCCATTACTCTATATTCAGATTACTGCGCACAGTCCAGCCAGCCAGGACGCCTCATTTATTGAACAAGCGTTTAACAAGCTATGTACAGAACTGCAGGCTCAGGGCACTATTAGTGTCGTGAATTACCCACAGCATGAAGAAAAAATGGAGAGTAGTGATGAATCCACTGAAAGCCGGTGACAGTGCACCGAAATTTAGCTTGCCCGATCAGGACGGCGAACAAGTAAATTTGGCCGACTTCCAGGGACAGCGCGTGTTGGTCTATTTCTACCCGAAAGCGATGACACCGGGCTGCACCGTTCAGGCGTGCGGCTTGCGCGATAACATGGACGACTTGAAGAAATCCGGGGTAGAAGTGCTGGGTATCAGCACCGATAAACCGGAAAAATTGTCACGATTTGCCGAGAAAGAGCTATTGAATTTCACGCTCCTTTCCGATGAAGACCACCAGGTTTGCGAGCAGTTTGGTGTCTGGGGAGAAAAAACCTTTATGGGGAAAACCTACGACGGCATTCATCGCGTCAGCTTCCTGCTGGATGGCAATGGTAAGGTGGAAAAAGTGTTCGATGATTTCAAAACCACCAATCACCACGATATTGTGATGGACTATCTGAAATCAGAGTGATGCCTGCGGGCAGCGCGCAACACCGAACGGGAGCCGTCACTGGCTCCCGTTTTCATTACTCTTCGTCCACCAGTAAGCCGTCAGGCCAGGCGTGCACCACCGCTTTGACCAGCGTCGCCAGCGGGATGGCGAAAAATACCCCCCAGAAGCCCCACAGACCGCCGAATATCACTACCGAAAGAATAATCACTAACGGATGCAGGTTAACCGCCTCCGAGAACAGTACCGGCACCAGCAGATTACCGTCCAGCGCCTGAATCACCAGATAGACGATGAACATCGTCCAGAAATCACCGCCGAGCCCCCACTGAAACAGACCGACGCAGACCACAGGGATCGTCACCATCAGCGCGCCGACGTAAGGAATTAACACCGAGAAGCCAACCAGAACCGCCAGCAACAGTGAGTAGTTCAGACCAATGGCGAGAAAGCCTATCCAGGTAGCAATCCCGACCACCACCATCTCCAGCACCTTACCGCGGATATAATTGGTGATTTGCTGATTCATTTCGCTCCACACCTGCCCCGCCAGCCCGCGATTACGCGGCAATACCCGGCGCACGGCATTCAGCATCTGCTCTTTATCCTTCAGCAGGAAGAACACCATCAACGGTACCAGCACCAGGTAGATCGCCAGCGTCATCAAACCGACCAGCGATGCCAGCGAGTATTTCACCAGTGACTCGCCAAGGCCGGTCAGACGACCGCGCAAATTTTCCACCAGAATATCGATGATCCCCGCGTCCATCAGCGCCGGGAAGCGCTTCGGTAAGCCGGCGGCATATTTGTAGAGCTTCGTCAGCATGTTCGGCATATCGCGCGTCAGATTGATGCCCTGTTGCCAGACCACCGGCGCGACGACCAGCAGCACCAGCAGTAAAATACCGGCGAACACCAGCAGCACCAGCGTCGTCGCCCAGCTGCGCGAACACCCCATGCGTTCCAGGCGGACGGTGGGCCACTCCAGCAGATAAGCCAGTACCAGCGCCACCAGCAGCGGCGCCAGTAAGCCGCTAAAAAAGAATAAAATACAGAACGCGGCAACCAAAATGATCAGCAGCGCAATGGCCTGTGGATCGCTGAAGCGACGGCGATACCACTGTATTAACAATGCCAGCATGACATTTACTTCCTTGAGTTCATTTTGGAAAAGGCAGGATTGTACTTGAAAGGCGCGCTGAACAGAAAGGCAGCAGGCAGGTAAGCGCAATTTTTATCTCACCACAGTCGATTTCGGCCGGCAGAAAGGCGGCAGCCGGTTTCCGGCTGCCGGGTCGGTATTATTTAGCCATGCAGACGAGCCGGCTCCGTCAGCTGCGGTTGCTGTTTACCCGCTAGGATCACACAGTTGCGTCCGGCTTTTTTTGCCTGATACAACGCTTCATCCGCCAGTTTAAACACCTCTTCCATACTCTCCTTGTCGGGCTGCCACAGGGCAACGCCAACGGAAACCGACATGCGCCCCACCGCCGGGATCTCGGTCTGCACCACCTGCAGCCGCACGCGATCAGCAATACTTAGCGCCGTCTCACTATCCGCGCCGGGCAGAATCATTAAAAACTCTTCGCCGCCATTACGACACACCACATCGGTCTGGCGTGAACTCTCTTCCAGTTCACGGGCGATGCGGATAATCACCTCATCCCCGACGTCATGGCCAAAGGTATCATTGACCCGTTTAAAATGGTCAATATCCAGTGCCAGTACGGCAAACGGCTGGCGGGTGGTGAGAAAATACTCCAGTACCGCACTCAGACCCCGCCGGTTTAGCAAGCGTGTTAAGGGATCGGTTTGCACCTCAAATTTCAACCGGCCAATTTTATCCTGCAGAATACCAATCCCCGCCAGCATCGCGCGTTTGATCTGCGCCGCTTCAAAGTACCATGAGCGAATGCCATTGATCTCTTTTGACACCCCCTGGGTATCCATCTGACTGGCCTTACGCGCCAGTTGCCACAACGGTAAGGCAATCAGCCGCGCCAGAATCCATGCGGCAATCAGCGTCAGCAACGCGAACGGCACCGAATTTTTTAACACCTGCAGTAACAGACTGGTGAGTGGCTGCAGTGTGGTTTGAGTCGGCTTCAGCGCGACAATCATCCAGTCTGAAGTGGGTACCGTGGCGTAACCCGCCAGCATCGGTTCGCCATTCTGCGCGCTGATTTCCAGATAGCCATTAGGCCGCAGGTTTTTGACTTCGTCAGCGACCAGCGGCGCAATGGTTTTACCAATTAGCTTACTGTCCTGGTGATACAGTACCTGGTTCTGTTTATCGACCACATACAGCGAAGAGCCGTCACGGTAGTACTGTTCGCCGAGCAGTGCGTTAAGAATGCTTTTTTTCTTCAGATACAGCGTACCGCCAACGTATCCCAGATAGCGGCCAGTTTTCGACCAGATAGGGGTTGAGATAAATACCATCAGATTATTCGCCGCCGAGATGCCTGGCTGACTGATCATCGGTTTCCGCTCCGCCAGCGCCTGGCGCGACGTGCTGGTGGTCAGACGCATGCCCTGCAGCATCATGGACTCCGGCGATATCGACCGCACCCAGCCATCGGCATCAACAATTACCACCGAGTTAAAACTGTCGGTTTGCTCACGTAAACGATCGACTTCCTGCTGTAGTGAGTTCTCATTGTCGAGACCGCTGCTTAATACATTGGCGCTGTAAGCCAGCTGGGATTGCGCCAGCTGAAAGAAGATTTCCGTGGTGGCCGCCAGTTTGGTGGCATAAACCCGGTTCGACTCCAGCGTGGTATTAATCAGCAGACCACGCTGAACGCGCCAAGTCGCATACAGCGTATTGGCCAGGGTAATAACGATGCTGGCGATGGCGAGCAACGTGATCAGGGTGCGTAAGTCTGTCTTGGGCCACAGTCGCCTCAACATAGACTTACCTCGATTTTACTGAACATTGTGGTAGCGCCTTGAAATCAATTTTATAGTGCGCAATCTTATACGTGCGGCGTATGCCCTGGTTAAGCACCACGCAATTGTATTCCTCCGTTGGCTTTAACTGCAAATACCTTTAGCCGCCAGGCGAAATTTTTGATCATTTATTTCGCCGCTGCGGATAAATCGCATTTAAATATATTAGGTTGCTACAGATACCCCGCCCGGATATCAGGTTATCAGCCAGAGGGGATCACGGTTTGCCGCTTATAAGGGTAAAAAGGCGTAACCCTGATTTTCTAACGTTGCCACCGTCGTACCACTGAAAAGTGGTATGGGTAACCGATTTGTCTATCCAGTCGCGCTGCAGATGATGAAAGGCCACCGACTGGTCACAAATCGAGACTTCTACTCCGGCTTGTCTCAACTCAGCGATCAGCTTCAGGTTCGGGTTATCCACGCCATAAATCTTATGAAATTGCTGATTATTCAGTGCTGCCGGCACCGCATCGCTATTGATCGATACCACAAATTTCAGCTTGTCAACCGGTATCCGGCGGCCACATCCAGGTTGGTGACGCGCGCCACGCGCTCAAGCCCAGGATTCGGATTAGTCATCTCCCCTTCACTTCGGTTAATTTGAAAAACAACTTTATTACTTAGATCGCCGCCAGGTTTAAATGCAGCGGTATCCACATAATGTATTTTCCCATAACCGGGGATCGCTGGCATGCTCCAGAAATTGGCGGGGTCGGTTTTATCAGTAAAGCGATCGCTGATTTTATTAGCCAGCGCCGGAGCCTGGGTGATATTACCGCCGACAAAACCGGCGATGATTGCAATCAATACATAAGAGACAACAGGAGGTATAATCTATTCTCCTGATAGTAATTTAACAACCGATAAAAAGTTCATAGCTAACGGGAAAACCACATCGATTCTCTGCCGGTTTGGCTTAGTGAAATGCGATATTTTGTTCCGTCACCGCTCATTCAGCATCGCAGGGCCAGCATCAGCGCCAGCCGCTGTGCAGACGGCTCTGCCCCCCGGCGCACTCAGGCACCTTAGATTATGCTGACTAATTTATCTATATCGCAGCCTGCGGCTTTGAACTCTTTTTCCTGACATTGAGATGAAGTTAATTTACCTTCCTGCTGATAATAAGCATGCTTAAATATGAAGTTATTTTTTACCATAAAAAACCACAACTGCGATTAATCGCTGGACCTGCGATTTCATCCCCGCCCCCCTCAGCGACAGACTATCCCAGCCGGGGAATAACAGAGAAAATAGCGTCTGATTACTTTACCATGTTCCCTGGCACGCCAAAGATAAATTAAACCCTGGCACTAAATAGTCAGGTAAATATATTCCGCAGAAAAACAATTAATACCAGCATGGCGGCGTCAGTGGCAAAAGAAGAGGATTTACAGATTAAATACGCTGGATAAATCAGCGCATTTTTCAGCGGGACGGCAGTATATTTTTCGGAATTTACCCTACTAAACCGACTAAAGCATTCAATTTATCTGAATGAGTTTACAACACTTTAAAATTCTGCTGCACAGCTCAGGAGGAAAAAACCCAACCATCAGCACAATTTTGTTATTTCATTTTTGATTGATGTTCAGTTTTTTCCACCAACTCAGTAACGAATGCTGCCAGAGAACTCATTTCTTTCTCTGGCGGCACTCGCTAAACTAGCACCCTGAGTAAGGAACGTCTGCGCCGTGATAAAAGAACGTTTCATCCTGCAGTCTGTCAAAACTCTACTTTCTTGTTATGGGACTGATGTATGTTCAACCGGTTGAAGAAAAGTCTGGTCGCCACCTTGATTACCGCACTGCTGGCAGGCAGCGCGCTCCCTTCCCGGGCCGATAATGTGGCCGATTCGCTGCCGGACATCGGCACTACTGCGGGCGGAACGCTGTCGATTGACCAGGAACTGCAAATGGGCGACTTTTATGTACGCCAGCTGCGCGCCAGTGCGCCACTGATTAACGATCCGCTGCTCAATGACTATATCAATCAGCTGGGACAACGGCTGGTTGCCCACGCCGAATCGGTGCGTACCCCATTTCATTTCTATTTAATCCGTAACGATGAAATCAACGCCTTCGCCTTTTTCGGCGGTAACGTGGTACTGCACTCGGCGCTGTTTCGCTATACCGACAACGAAAGCCAGCTGGCTTCCGTGATGGCGCATGAAATCTCCCACGTCACCCAGCGCCATCTTGCGCGCGCAATGGAAGAGCAGCAGCGCAATGCGCCCCTGACCTGGGTCGGCGCCTTAGGCTCGATTTTACTGGCGATGGCCAATCCGCAGGCGGGAATGGCAGCCCTGACCGGTACCCTCGCCGGTACCCAGCAAGGGGTGATCAGTTTTACCCAGAATAATGAGCAGGAAGCCGACCGCATCGGCATTCAGGTGCTACAGCGCGCCGGATTCGATCCGCAGGCAATGCCCAACTTCCTGCAAAAACTGGCTGACCAGTCGCGCTTTGCTTCCAAACCGCCAGAAATTCTGCTGACTCACCCCCTGCCCGACAGCCGTCTGGCGGATGCGCGTAACCGCGCCAATCAGATGCGTCCGGTGGTGGTGCAGTCCTCGCAGGATTACTACATGGCGAAAGTGCGCGCTCTGGGCATGTACGCCACAGGCCGTAATCAGCTGAATGATGATCTGCTTAATGGCTGGGCGAAAGGTAATGTGCGCGAGCAGCAGGCAGCGCAATATGGTAAGGCGATTCAGTTTCTGGAAGCGAAAAGTTTCGCCGACGCCAAAAAAATTATTGAGCCGATGCTGGCCAGGCAGCCGGATAACGTCTGGTATCTGGATATTATGACGGATATCGATATCGGTCTGAACCAGGCGCCGCAGGCGATTAAACGCCTGAGCGCCATCCGTACCGCCAGCAGTAATCCGGTGCTGCAGCTAAACCTGGCCAATGCCTATGTCGAAAGCAAACAGCCAGCCGCCGCCAGCCGTATTCTCAATCGCTATACCTGGGCTCATCCTGACGACCCTAACGGCTGGGATCTGCTGGCGCAGGCATCTGCGGCGCAAGGGTTACGTGATGAAGAGCTTTCCGCGCGCGCCGAAGGTCTGGCGCTCACCGGACGTCTTGACCAGGCGATCACCACTCTTAGCAGCGCCAGTTCGCAGGTTCCCCTCGGCAGCCTGAAGCAGGCACGCTATGACGCGCGTATCGATCAGCTGCGTCATCTGCAGAAACGCTTCCGTCAGTATTCAAAATCATAAAGGAAAACAGATGGTTACCATTTATCATAATCCGCGTTGCTCAAAGAGCCGGGAAACTCTTGCTTTGCTGCAGCAGCACGGCGTAACGCCGGATATTGTGCTGTATCTGGAGACAGTGCCGGATATGGCTACGCTGAAAACGCTGCTACAGCAGCTGGGGATGAGCAGCGCGCGCGAGCTGCTGCGCAGCAAAGAGGAGTTATACCAGACGCTGCAGTTGGCAGATCCGGCGCTGAGTGAGACACAGCTGCTACAGGCAATGATCGCGAACCCGAAACTGATTGAGCGCCCTATCGTGGTGGCCAATGGTCAGGCGCGTATCGGACGTCCGCCACAGCAGGTGCTGGAGATTTTATAGTCGCCGTTACAGGTTGAGCGTCTCTTTCACAAAAGGGATGGTCAGTTTGCGCTGGGCGCTGATGGAGGCACTATCCAGCCGGTCCAGCGTGACAAACAGCGTACGCATTTCACGATCCAGCCGCTTCAGCAGAAAGCGGCCAACGTCTTCCGGCAGTTCAAAACCACGCAAATTGGCGCGCAGCTGTAGCGCCTGCAGCTTGTCTTCATCGGAAAGCGGTTGCAGCTTATAAATTTGCCCCCAGTCGAGACGCGAAGCCAGATCGGCCAGTTTCAGGTTCAGCTGACGTGGCGGGCGATCGCCGGTGATCAGCAAACGCGTCTTACCGGTTTCAAGAATACGGTTGTAGAGATCGAAGATCGCCATTTCCCATGGCTCGTCACCGGCAATGCACTCGATATTATCGATGCAAATCAGCGCCAGTTGTTCCATACCATCCAGCACTTCAGGGACGAACCAGGTGCGTTTATCCAGCGGCACATAGCCCACCGCTTCACCGCGGGCAGATAACTCGGCGCAAGCGGCGTGCAATAAATGACTGCGTCCGCCGCCTTCGCGGGACCAGAAATAGAGATAGCTGCCATGTTCCTGTAGCAGCGCGCCTTTAAGCGCAGCCAGCAGCGACGGATTTTCCCCCGGCCAGAAGCTGGCAAAGGTTTCGTCGTCTGGCAAATAGAGTGGCAATGAGAGCTGTGCCGGCGTGTTCAGAAGCACCTCAAGTGTGAACGGGCAGAAAACCGCAAAAGTTTATCACAACTTAGGGAATTAGTTGAAACAGGCGTACGGGCGGCATTAATACCGCCCCTGTCGACGCCGGGGAGCCAGTAATGGCTCCCCGGTCAATCAATGTGATGACTCTTCATCCGCATCGAGGATCACTTCTTCCGGGCGCAGCAGACTGATGACTTTAAAGATCAGGCTTAAACCGACGCCAACAATGGTCGCCAGCGCCATCCCTTTCAGCTCGGCCGCGCCAATATGAACTTTAGCGCCGCTGACGCCGATAATCAGGATCACCGACGTCAGGATCAGGTTTTGCGCTTTGTTGTAGTCCACTTTCGATTCAATCAGCACGCGAATACCCGAAGCGCCAATCACGCCGTACAGCAGCAGTGACACGCCGCCCATTACCGGTACCGGAATCGCCTGGATTGCCGCCGCCAGTTTACCCACGCATGACAGCATAATCGCCAGAATTGCCGCACCGCCAATGACCCAGGTACTGTATACGCGGGTGATCGCCATCACACCGATATTTTCACCGTAGGTGGTATTTGGCGTTGAACCAAAGAAACCAGAGAAAACGGTGGAAATACCATTGGCAAACAGCGAGCGATGCAGGCCCGGATCTTTCAGCAGATCTTTTTTCACAATACTGGCGGTGACCACCAGATGGCCGATATGCTCCGCAATCACCACCAGCGCAGCGGGCAGAATGGTTAAGATGGCATACCATTCAAAGCGTGGCGTATAGAAGGTCGGCAGCGCGAACCAGGGTGAATTATACACCGGCGTCCAGTCCACAATCCCCATGGCAAAAGAGAGCACGTAACCGACCAGTACGCCAATCAGGATCGGGATGATCGCCAGGAAACCACGAAACAGCACGGAACCGAATACCGTTACCGCCAGCGTCACCAGCGAGATAATCACCGTTTTGCTGTCGGCTGGCGCGCCATCCGCCGGCAACAGACCGGCCATATTGGCAGCAACCCCGGCCAGTTCCAGACCAATCACCGCCACAATCGCCCCCATGGCTGCCGGCGGGAACATCACATCCAGCCAGCCGGTACCGGCTTTTTTGACAATCATCGCCACAATACAGAACAGCGCGCCGCACATAATAAAACCGCCAAGCGCCACTTCGTAACCCAGTGGCAACAGCAGCAGTACTGGCGAGATAAAGGCAAAGCTGGAACCGAGGTACGCCGGAATTTTCCCTTTACAAATAAACAGATAGAGCAGAGTGCCAATACCGTTGAATAACAGCACCGTTGCCGGGTTGATATGAAACAGAATCGGTACCAGTACCGTAGCGCCAAACATGGCAAACAGGTGCTGGAAGCTGAGTGGAATGGTTTGAAGCAGCGGTGGCCGCTCACTAACGCCAATGGCGCGACGAGTCATGGTATCCCCTTGAGATGTTATTTTTGCCATAAAAAAGCCGACTCTGCGGTCGGCTTAATCGTTAAGTAAACTTATTTAGTACCAAAAATCTTATCACCGGCATCACCGAGCCCGGGAATAATATAGCCATGCTCATTCAGTCCCTGATCAACCGATGCGGTATACAGCTCGACATCCGGGTGCGCTTTTTCCAGCGCCGCAATACCTTCAGGAGCAGCAACCAGCACCAGCACTTTAATGCTGCTGCAGCCGGCTTTTTTCAGCAGGTCGATAGTCGCGATCATGGAGCCGCCGGTGGCCAGCATCGGATCCACCACCAGCGCCATGCGCTCTGCAATATTCGATACCAGCTTCTGGAAATAAGGCACCGGTTTCAGCGTCTCTTCATCGCGGTAAACGCCGACCACGCTGATACGCGCACTCGGCACGTTCTCCAGCACCCCATCCATCATGCCTAAACCGGCACGTAAAATCGGTACTACGGTAATTTTTTTGCCTTTAATCTGTTCGATCTCAACCGGACCATTCCAGCCTTCGATAGTAATTGTTTCCGTTTCCAAATCGGCGGTGGCTTCATAAGTCAGCAAACTACCCACTTCTGAGGCGAGCTCACGAAAACGCTTGGTGCTGACATCATGCTCACGCATCAGGCCCAGTTTGTGTTTGACGAGCGGGTGTTTGACTTCCACGATCTTCATTGGTGTTCTCCGGAGTGGTTGGCGGCAAAAAAAATCGCGGGATTATACCGCCTTTTTTTCCGTGCGCTATATGACTTAAGGCAATTAAAATCAATTCTCACCGCTTTGGCTAAGGATTGTCTAAAATTAAGCGATACGCAATGTCAGTTAAGATGGCACTCGCAAACGTTTGCCTGCGCTGATAGAATTGCCGCGCTTTATTTTCAAACCACCAACCGCAACCGCGTGGGGATTTCGCAGTGACCGATAAGACCTCTCTCAGCTATAAAGACGCCGGCGTAGATATCGATGCTGGTAATGCTTTAGTCGATCGTATTAAAGGTGTAGTGAAAAAGACTCGCCGCCCGGAAGTGATGGGTGGACTGGGCGGTTTCGGTGCCCTTTGTGCGCTGCCGCAAAAATACCGCGAACCGATTCTGGTTTCCGGCACTGACGGCGTCGGCACTAAGCTGCGTCTGGCTATGGATCTGAAACGCCACGATAGCATTGGCATCGATCTGGTCGCCATGTGTGTGAACGACCTGGTGGTACAGGGCGCTGAGCCACTGTTCTTCCTTGACTATTACGCTACCGGCAAACTGGATGTGGACACCGCAGCCAGCGTGATCACCGGTATCGCCGAAGGCTGCCAGCAGTCTGGCTGTGCGCTGGTTGGCGGTGAAACCGCTGAAATGCCAGGCATGTACCACGGTGAAGATTACGACGTGGCCGGTTTTTGCGTCGGCGTAGTGGAAAAATCAGAAATCATCGACGGCAGCAAAGTGCAGGATGGCGACGTACTGATTGCCCTCGGCTCCAGTGGTCCGCACTCCAATGGCTACTCACTGGTGCGTAAGATCCTTGAAGTCAGCCAGACTAAGCCGGAAACCGCGCAGCTGGCAGGCAAATCAATTGCCGATCACCTGCTGGAACCGACGCGTATCTATGTGAAAAACATCCTGAGTCTGATTGAGCAGGTTGATGTGCATGCTATTGCGCATCTGACCGGCGGCGGCTTCTGGGAAAATATCCCGCGCGTTCTGCCAGACAATACGCAGGCGGTGCTGGAAGAGTCCAGCTGGCAGTGGCCGGCAATCTTCAGCTGGATGCAGCAGGCAGGGAATGTCAGCCGTCACGAAATGTACCGCACCTTTAACTGCGGCGTGGGTATGGTGATTGCGCTCAGCGCGGCGGAAGCCGATAAAGCGGTGCAACTGATGACTGACGCCGGCGAAAAAGCCTGGAAAATCGGGGTGATCAAAGCGTCCGACTCCGCTGAGCGTGTGGTTATTAACGCATGAAAAAGATAGTCGTGCTGGTTTCCGGCAATGGAAGCAATCTTCAGGCCATTATGGATGCCTGCCAGCAGGGACGAATCAACGGCAGCATCGCTGCCGTTTTCAGCAATAAAGCCGATGCCTTTGGTCTGGAGCGTGCGCGTAATGGCGGTATTCCGGCTCATGCAATAGAAGCCGCGCAGTTCTCCGATCGCGAAGCATTCGATCGCCAGCTGATGCTGGAGATCGACGCCTATGGTCCGGATCTGGTGGTGCTGGCGGGTTATATGCGCATTCTCAGCCCGGCGTTTGTCGCCCGCTACCATCAGCGTCTGCTGAATATTCACCCCTCTCTGCTGCCGAAATATCCCGGTCTGCACACTCACCGTCAGGCAATTGACAATGGCGATGAAGAGCATGGGACGTCGGTGCATTTTGTCACCGATGAACTGGATGGCGGCCCGGTAATTCTGCAGGCCAAAGTGCCGATTTTTGCCGGTGATAGTGAAGATGAGGTGAATGCACGCGTTCAGCACCAGGAACACGCGATCTATCCGCTGGTGGTAAGCTGGTTTATTGATGGTCGTCTGACGATGCGCGATAATGCCGCATGGATGGACGGTGAAAAACTGCCCGCTGAAGGCCATGCCTTCGAATAATTCGTTTTCACCCTCAGCGTTGAGCCGGGCGGGAGCGCTATAAACAGCGCATCCCTTCACTGCCTCGCAGGCCTGAAGCCGGGGACAGCATGCGGTCAAATTAAACCGATTTCAGGCGACAGACAGCGACGATAAAACTCAGCCATACCTGCCGGTAATATAGTCTTCCGTACGCCGCTGTTGCGGTGCGGTAAACAGCGTGTCGGTTGGTGCGAACTCCACCAGGCTGCCGTTGTGCATAAAGGCGGTATAATCCGATACCCGCGCCGCCTGCTGCATATTATGCGTGACCAGCACCAGCGTGAAATGCTGCTTCAGGGTGGTCATCAGCTCTTCTATTACCAGCGTGGAGATCGGGTCCAGCGCCGAAGTCGGCTCATCAAGCAGCAGCACTTCCGGTTCAATCGCCACCGCCCGCGCAATGACCAGACGCTGCTGCTGACCGCTGGAGAGCGTCAGAGCATTTTGCCGCAGACTGTCCTTCACCTCACTCCAGAGCGCCGCCGCACGCAGCGCGCGCTCAACCGCCTCATCCAGCACGCGCCTGTCGCGAACGCCCTGCAGACGCAGGCCATAGACCACATTTTCATAAATCGATTTGGGGAATGGGTTGGGCCGCTGAAACACCATGCCAACACGGCGGCGCAGTGCGGAAAGATCGCCGGCAGAGTGTATAATCGACTGTTTTTCCAGCAGAATATCGCCTGTCACCCGACAGCCGTCAATCAGATCATTCATCCGGTTAAAGCAGCGCAGTAGCGTCGACTTACCACAGCCGGAGGGACCAATTAGCGCGGTAATGCGGTTTCTCGGCAGCCGTAAGGAGATCTCGTTCAGCGCCTGTTTCTCACCATACCACAACGACAGCTGCCGCAATTCCAGCGCCGTTTCTGCATCGGCAAAAGCCGCAGTTGCATCCATAACAGGTTCCACAGTTATTGCACCAGCGCGCGGTAGCGCTCACGCAGACGATGGCGCAAGCCCATCGCCGCCAGGTTCAGTCCTAACACAATGGTGACCAGCAGCAGCGCGGTGGCATACACCAGCGGCCGCTCAGCTTCGGCGTTCGGGCTCTGAAACGCCAGGTCATAGATCTGGAAACCAAGGTGCATAAATTTACGGTCGAGATGCAGCCAGGGGAAAATACCGTCGATCGGCAACTCCGGGACCATTTTGACCACGCCAACCAGCATCAGCGGTGCGGTTTCGCCCGCCGCGCGCGCCACTGCGAGGATCAAGCCGGTGAGCATCGCCGGCAGCGCCAGCGGCAGGGTAATATGCCATAAGGTTTCCGCACGCGTCGCCCCCAGCGCCAGCGAGCCCTGACGCAGCGTTGGCGGAATGCGTGACAGCCCCTCTTCAGTGGCGACAATCACCACCGGCAGCGTCAGCAGCGCCAGCGTTAGCGACGCCCACAACAGCCCCGGAGTACCAAAGGTCGGATTCGGCAGCGATGCCGGGAAAAACAGCTGATCCAGCGAGCCGCCAATCAGCCAGACAAAAAAGCCAAGGCCAAATACGCCATAGACAATCGACGGTACCCCGGCCAGATTGACCACCGCAATACGCACCAGCCGCGTTAAGGCATTACGGCCAGCATATTCATGCAGCCATACCGCGGCAATCACTCCCAGCGGCATCACCACCACCGACATCAGTAATACCATCAATACCGTGCCAAAAATCGCCGGGAAGGCGCCGCCTTCCGACTGATTGTCGGTGGGCGAATCACTGACAAAGTGCCATAACTGGCTGGCAAAATGCCGCCATTTCTGCCCGAGGCTCATCGCATTGGGATGCCAGGCGGTGATCACCTGCGCTAACGGAATGCGCTGTATACTGCCGCTGGCATCACGCAGCAGCAGGGCGCTGCGATCGATCTCGCTATTCAGTGACGCCAGCCGGGTCGCCAGACGATTAAACTGGCGCTGGAGTTCCGTGCGGTCCGCCTGATATATCGACTGCTGCTGCGCGTCAAAACGCCGCGCGGCGCGCAGCTCCTCAGCCTGATGCTCTACGGCTTCCAGCTGGACGTTAATACGCGCCATCTCAATCCGGCGGATTTCAGCCACCTGTGCCTGCTGCAACTGCGTCTGTTGCAAACGCTGCTGCAGGGCGCGATCCATATTGCGGGCGATGAGCGGTTGGCTGCCTTCCCGTAGCCCCTCGAACCAGCCATAGGCATTGCCGCCACTGCGGCGCTGTAGCACGATAATCTGTTCCGGCTGCTGCCGCTGGCTGATATCGGCGGATAACAGCGCGCGGAAATCCGGTGGCGCAAAGTCGCGGTTACCGGTTTTCAGCAGATAACGCGTCACGCTATCCGGCAAACTGGCCGGCAATACGCGCCCGCTATCCTGCAGCTGCTGACGCGATATCTGGCTGCTGCTCACTACTTCACCCAGCAGTTGTACACTGCCGGCGCCGGGCTGATTGAGGGTAAACAACGTTACCGGTTGTGGCCAGAAACCACGTAGTCCCTGCCACGCCAGCAGCAGTATTAGCAGGAAAAAAGCCAGCAGACTAAAAGCCACCGCCCCGGCGGTTAACCAGCGCCAGCGATCGTTTTGGCGCATATTGCGATTCATCCCTGCCCCTCATGATTAGCGAAGCGTTGACGCAGCCGCTGGCGTACCAGCTCTGCCAGCGTATTGACCATCAGGGTAAATACCAGCAGCACCAGCGCACTAAGGAACAGGATACGGTAATGGGCGCTGCCCGCCGCCGCTTCCGGCATCTCCACGGCAATATTCGCCGACAGGGTGCGTAATCCGTCGAACAGCCCGCCGTCGGTGACCGGCGTATTGCCGGTCGCCATGAGCACAATCATGGTTTCGCCCACCGCCCGGCCAAAACCGATCATTAGCGCGGAGAAAATACCCGCCGAAGCGCCAGGCAGTACCACCCTGGACAGGGTTTGCCACGGAGTGGCTCCCAGCGCCAGCGACCCCTGCCCTAACGAGGCCGGCACGCTAAAGATGGCATCTTCTGCAAGGGTGAAAATCAGCGGCACCAGGGCAAAGCCCATCGCCACCCCGGCCACCAGTAAGTTGCGTTGTTCATAACCGTGCGCCAGGCGAGCGGCCAGCCCGCGGCCAAACAGAACGCCATCCAGTAACGGCAGCAGCCACAGGCTGAGGGCGCTGACCAGCAGCAATAGCGGCAACAGCAGCCAGACTTCCCGCCCGTTGGCGCACAGCCGCTGGCGCCAGCGCGCGGGCAGACGTCGCGAACCCCAGGCGCAAAATAGCAGCGTCAGCGCCAGCATAAACGGCAGCAATAGCACCCCGGCCAGCCGATCGGCAATGCGCGGCGCCAGCCAGAGCCCGGCGATCAATCCCACCACCACGCTCGGCAACGCCCCCATCATTTCGATGCCCGGTTTTACCCAGCGCCGCAGCGCGGGCGTCATAAACCACGCGCTGTAAATCGCGGCGGCCAGCGCCAGTGGGGTGGCAAACAGCAGCGCCAGCGCAGCGGCTTTCAGCGTCCCGGAAACCATCGGCATCAGGCTGAATTTCGCCTGATAGTTATCATTCGCGGCAGTAGACTGCCATACCCAGGCTGGCTGCGGATAATTTTCATACCAGACTTTCTGCCACAGGCTGCGCCAGCTAAAATCGGGCCATGGATTATGCAAGTGATAGTATTGCCACTGTCCGGCACGCTCCACCAGCAGGCCATCCCCCTGCGGCGCAAATTGCGCCTGGCTGATGCCGGCGGTCAGTGTCTGGCTGAAGATCGCGCCATCCTGTTTGCTGGCAAACAGTTGCAGCTCCCCCTGCGGGCTGACAGTGGCAAATACCCGTCGTTGCGATTCGGTAATGATCAACGGCTGTGAACGGGCGCCATGGAAATAACGAATAAAGTTAAGGTGCGGCCCGCTGTGGCTGGCAATATCAAACCATTGCGCAATGCCGGATGGTCCGGCAATCAGTAGCGAGTTGCCGCCGCTCAGCAGCTGCATCTGGTGCGGTTTTTCTTGCAGCGTAATCGTATCGCGTAAACTAATCTCGTCGGCAGTGATACGCCAGACGCGTAGCAGATTGCCGGCGAGAGCAAACAGCAGTTTGCCATCCGGGGTCAGGATAAGCTGGTCGCTGCCGGGGCTGGTAATGGTGCGGATAAACGGCGGCTGGTCGGCGCGTAGCTGTGCCAGCACCACGGCATCACCGCTGGAGGCCGCCGCCAGCCACTGATTGTCGCCGTTGCGGGCAACGGCAGGATGCTGTAATCCTGCGGATAAGAGATTTTGCCCCTGCGCGCCGAGAGGGAATGTCCAGCGCGGTGCGCCATCGCTGGCGGTAAAATCTGCGCTCACCAGTTTGACGCTGTCATCAGACTGTAACAAAAGCACCGCAGATTTATCGGCGGTAAGCGCCGCCTGCACCGGGCCGTTTGCCAGTTGCAGTGCCGGTTCCGCCGGTTCGCCGCTAAGAGGAATAAAGCGCCCCAGTCCCTGCTGGTCAATGCGCCACCCCCATTTACCGCTGAGGCCCAGCGCCACCGCGGGTTGCGGCTGCCACAGCGCGAAGGTACTGACTGACTGCAGTGAAGGTGAGGAAAATAACGATGTCACCACCCAGATTAGCCAGAAAAACAGTAGCATCATCACCAGCAGGATACCGATGCCACATGCCGTGACCACGCGGCGAGTCAGCCGGTCGATAAATCGCCGACGTCTGTCGCTGAACTGCACCGGAATATGGTTATCGATCATGCCTGTCAGGGTATCCGTTTCGCTTTCAAGTCGCTATGTTGCCCGTAGCCGCTTGATAAGACAACTGTTGAGGTTGGACAATGCTGCCATACTCTCGCCATAATGGGTGTGGACACTGGGTACCCTAGTCCCAAATCAGCACAACGGAGTAAAAATGGGTCAGGAAAAGTTATATATCGAAAAAGAACTGAGCTGGTTATCCTTTAACGAACGCGTGTTGCAGGAAGCAGCCGACAAGACCAACCCGCTGATTGAACGTATGCGTTTTCTTGGCATTTATTCCAATAATCTTGATGAATTTTATAAGGTCCGCTTTGCCGATCTGAAACGTCGCATTTTAATCGGTGAAGAGCAGGGATCGGCCAGTACCCAGCGCCATTTGCTGAAAAAGATCCAGCAACGGGTCATGAAAGCCGATCAGGAATTCGACGGTCTGTACAATGATCTGCTGCTGGAAATGGCCCGTAACCAGATCTTCCTGATCAATGAACGTCAGCTGTCCCCCAATCAGCAGAGCTGGCTGCGCCACTATTTTAAACATCAACTGCGCCAGCACATTACGCCGATTCTGATTAACCATGACACCGACCTGACCGAATTCCTGAAAGATGATTACACCTATCTGGCGGTAGAGATTATCCGTGGCGAGGAGATCCACCATGCGCTGCTGGAGATCCCGTCCGATAAGGTGCCGCGTTTCGTTAATCTGCCGCCAGAAGCGCCACGCCGTCGCAAGCCGATGATCCTGCTGGATAATATCCTGCGCTACTGTCTGGATGATATTTTTAAAGGCTTTTTCGACTACGATGCGCTCAACGCCTATTCGATGAAAATGACGCGCGATGCGGAGTACGATTTGGTGACAGAGATGGAATCCAGCCTGCTGGAACTGATGTCATCCAGTCTGAAACAGCGTCTGACCGCTGAGCCGGTACGTTTTGTTTATCAGCGCGATATGCCGGATGCGCTGGTCGAACTGCTGCGTGGCAAGCTGAATATCTCTAACTACGACTCGATTATCCCGGGCGGTCGTTACCACAATTTTAAAGACTTTATTAATTTTCCTAACGTCGGTAAGGCCAACCTGGTCAATAAACCGCTGCCGCAGCTGCGTCATATCTGGTTTGATCGTTTTCGTAACGGCTTTGACGCCATTCGCCACCACGATGTGCTGCTCTACTATCCGTACCACACTTTTGAACATGTGCTTGAGCTGCTGCGCCAGGCCTCCTTTGACCCGAGTGTGCTGGCGATTAAAATTAATATTTATCGCGTCGCCAAAAATTCGCGCATTATTGATGCGATGATCCACGCCGCCTATAACGGTAAAAAAGTCACGGTAGTGGTGGAGCTGCAGGCGCGCTTTGATGAAGAAGCCAATATTCACTGGGCCAAACGCTTAACGGAAGCCGGTGTGCATGTGATTTTCTCCGCACCGGGTTTGAAAATTCACGCCAAACTGTTTTTGGTGTCACGCCGCGAAAACGGTGAAATTGTGCGCTACGCGCATATCGGCACCGGCAACTTTAATGAAAAGACCGCACGCCTGTATACGGACTACTCGTTGCTAACCGCCGATGCGCGCATCACCAATGAAGTGCGGCGGGTATTTAACTTTATTGAAAACCCGTATCGCCCGGTGAGCTTTGAACATCTGATGGTTTCGCCGCAAAACTCGCGCCGTATGCTGTATCAGCTGATCGACAATGAAATTGCCAACGCACAAAATGGACTTTCGGCTGGCATTACACTGAAAATAAACAATTTGGTGGATAAAGGTTTAGTCGACCGCCTCTACACTGCGTCCAGCGTTGGCGTGAAGGTGGATCTGCTGGTGCGCGGCATGTGTTCGTTGATCCCGAATCTGGAAGGGATTAGCGATAACATTCGTGTAATCAGTATTATAGACCGCTATCTTGAGCACGATCGTGTCTATATTTTTGAAAATGGCGGCGATAAAAAAGTCTATCTTTCTTCCGCCGACTGGATGACGCGCAACATTGATTATCGCATCGAAGTGGCAGTGTCGATCCTCGATCCCACACTGAAACAACGCATACTGGATATTATTGGCATCCTGTTAAGTGATACTCTGAAAGCCCGCTACGTTGATAAAGAGCTGAGTAACCGTTATGTGCCGCGTGGCAACCGCCGTAAAGTACGTGCGCAGTTAGCCATATACGATTACATCAAATCCCTGGAACAACCTGAATAACTCACTATGCCAATATCCCATAAAAGTACACCCAAACCGCAGGAATTTGCTGCCATTGACCTCGGTTCTAACAGTTTCCACATGGTGATTGCCCGCGTGGTGGATGGCGCGATGCAGGTGCTGGGACGGTTGAAACAGCGGGTACATCTGGCTGACGGCCTGGACAGCAACAATGTCCTCAGCGAAGAGGCTATCCAGCGTGGGTTAAGTTGCCTGGCGCTGTTTGCCGAACGTTTGCAGGGCTTCAGCCCGGCGAATGTAACGATTGTCGGGACCCACACGCTGCGCCAGGCGGTGAATGCTGAAGAGTTTCTGCGCCGCGCGGCCGATGTGATCCCCTATCCGATCGAAGTGATCTCCGGTCATGAAGAAGCGCGCCTGATTTTTATGGGTGTGGAGCACACGCAGCCGGAAAAAGGCCGCAAGCTGGTTATTGATATCGGCGGCGGCTCGACGGAACTGGTGATTGGCGAAGATTTTGAGCCGATGCTGGTAGAAAGCCGGCGCATGGGCTGTGTCAGTTTTGCCCACTTCTATTTCGCCCAGGGCGTGATCAGCAAAGAGAATTTCCGCCGTGCGCGCCTCGCGGCGGCACAAAAGCTGGAGACCCTCTCCTGGCAGTATCGTCTGCTGGGCTGGCAGTTTGCGCTGGGAGCGTCGGGTACCATTAAAGCGGCCTGTGAAGTGCTGCAGGCGATGGGGGAGAAAGAAAAACTGATCACCCCTGAGCGTCTGGATATGCTGTACAACGAAGTGATTAAATATAAATCGTTTGATGCGCTCAGCCTGCCAGGGCTGTCGGAAGAGCGTAAAGCGGTGTTTGTCCCCGGGCTGGCGATCCTGTGCGGCGTGTTCGATGCGCTGGCGATCCGTGAGCTACGTCTGTCTGACGGCGCGCTGCGCGAAGGCGTGCTGTATGAGATGGAGGGCCGTTTTCGCCATCAGGATATTCGCAGCCGCACCGCGCAAAGCCTGGCCAATCACTACAATATCGACACCGATCAGGCGCGACGCGTACTCGATACGACTGAACAGCTCTATCTGCAGTGGAAAGATCAGAACCCGAAACTGGCTAATCCGCAGCTGGCGGCACTACTGAAATGGGCCTCGATGCTGCATGAAGTCGGGCTGAACATTAACCATAGCGGCTTACAGCGCCACTCCTCGTATATCCTGCAAAATACCAATATGCCCGGTTTTAACCAGGATCAACAGTCGCTGCTGGCAATGCTGGTACGTTACCACCGTAAGGCAGTAAAAGTGGATGAGATGCCGCGCTTCACGCTGTTCAAGAAGAAGCAATTTCTGCCGCTGGTATTTTTACTGCGTTTAGGCGCGCTATTAAATAATCAGCGTCAGGCAACGACGACTCCCGATGTATTACGCCTGGAAACCGATGATGGTCACTGGACGCTTACCTTCCCGGAGGGCTATTTCGCGCAGAACAACCTGGTGCAGCTCGACCTTGAGCGCGAGCAGATTTACTGGGAAGAGGTTGTCGGCTGGAAGCTGATGATTCAGGAAGGGTTATAAACCCCGGCGCAAAACTATCCACGCCGCGGTTAATGGCGGATGGCGCGACCATCCGCCATCAACCGCCAGGCACTCAATAATGGTTTGATGATGACAACTGCAAACTCCGGCAATTTTTTTACTGAAAAGTATCAACTCAGCGCACCACACTCCGAAATTGTTGCAGCCGCCACGCGTATTGCCCCAGGTAAAGCGCTCGATCTCGGCTGTGGCAACGGACGCAATACGCTGTACCTGAATCAGAAAGGTTTTGACGTCACCGCCTGGGATAAAAATCCCGGCAGTATCGCCACGCTGGACCATATTGTTGCACAAGAGTCACTCAGCCATATCAGTACCGCCGTGAGAGATCTCGATAATCTGCGCTTTAACGGCGAGTACCAGCTGGTGTTCTCTACCGTGGTGATGATGTTCCTGCAGCCGGCAACCATTGGGCAGATGATTAGCGATATGCAGGCCAGCACGGTGAAAGAGGGTTACAACCTGATTGTTGCCGCCATGGACACCAGCGACTACCCGTGCCCGCTGCCCTTCACCTTTACCTTTAAATCCGGTGAACTCAGCCACTATTACCGCAAGTGGCACATTGTGAAGTACAACGAGGATGTCGGTCAGCTGTTTAAAACCGATGAACAGGGTAATCGTATCAGTCTGCGCTTCGCCACTTTGCTGGCGCAAAAAGCCCCGACTAAGGATTGATTTTTTCACCGGCTGCTGGCGCCAGGCTGACCAGCAGCTGGGGCAAGCTGACTGCATAGCCCTGCAGATAATCCACGCCCATTTTCCGCAACGCGGCGGCAATATCCTCCGATTCGACAAACTCCGCTACCACCTTCATCCGTCGCAGACGCGCGACGCAGCAAATCGACTCGATAATATGGTAGTCCAGACTGCTGCTCAGAATGTTGCGCACAAAACTGCCGTCAATTTTCAATATATCCGCCTGAATCTCGCGCAGACGGGTATAGCTGGCATAGCCGGTACCGAAATCATCAATCGCAACCGGACATCCCAGTTCGCGCAGCTGATTAATCGAGCGGTTACCCCAGGTTAAGTCGCTCAGCATATGCGACTCCTCCACCTCAATTATCAGTTGCCACGGCTCAATATTGCAGCGTTGCAGCATCGCGCCGATCTCTTTTGCCAGGTGCGGACGGCATATGGTGGAAGCAAACAGATTAACCGCAAAGCGTGCGGCGGGCAGCGCTGCGCGTTGCTGGTCCATAAAGCTGAGTGTCTGCTCCAGCACCCAACGATCAATCTCCCAGCTCATACCAAACTCATGCACCACCGGCAGAAAAACCTGCGGTTTCAGTTGCTCGCCGTGGGTATCCACCATCCGCAATAATATTTCGTGGTAGTCATCGCCACGCAGACCCTGAATGCGTTGCGCCAGTAGCACAAATTTATCGTTATCCAGCGCAAACTGAACTTCATGCAGCATCGCCAGCTTATCTTTTACCTTGCGCTGCACCGGAATGCCGCCCTGTTGCAGATTTTCCGGCAGCCCGCTATTCAGCGATACCTCCGCCATGGCGCTCAGCTCGCCAAGCAGTTCATGCAGATGGCTGATCGGGGGTCTGACGCTGCAAAAGCTTAACCCGACGCTGGGTTGCAGCGGTAAGCCATCCCAGGTCAGGCGGTAGTTCTTCAGGCGCGCAGAAATCTCCTCCACCCGGACCAGCGGCGCAGCGCTATCCAGTCGCAGAGCGAGATCAAACCCCGGCAGCTGATAGACCTCTTCGCCCGGCTGCATAAAGGGGCGCAGATGGCCGGCCAGGCAGCGTTTGTACTGGATACGCAGTTGCAGGCCATAAGTGCGGCTCAGCAAATCCAGTTCCGGAATGCGCAGAAAACAGATCGTCGAATGCGCGCGCGCCGCCAGGTCAGCGCTGAGCGCGCGCAAATTGGGTAAGCCAATCACCGGATCGGTTAACGCCGCGCGTTTGGCCTTAATAATCACCCGTCGTTGATGCGTGCCGATTGCCGCCATCAGAAAGATGGTGACGGTAAATACCAGCAGATTGGAGGAGATAATCGCCAGATGCTGCAGCTGCGTCTGCAGATCAATAAACTGTTCGCGAAACTGATACAGCGCAATCAGGATCAGCGACCAGCTCAGGGAAGTCAGCAGATGACCAAAGCGCATCGCGGCCCACAGCATCAGCGGCAGCAGTAAGGTTAAGGTGTAGTCACTGGTCAGCAGGTTTTCCCGGTCGAGGCGGAAATGGGTGAGGATGCCTAACATCACCGTCATCAGCACTCCCCAACAGAACAACTCGCGGAAAGTGACATCTTCCGCCATCTGTCGCTGTAAACGCTGCCACAGGATGGCGGCAAAGCGTGGGTTTTTGACGATACGAATCAGCCAGTAATAAACCTGTAGCAGCGAGACACAGGAGAGCAGCAGCGCCTGAAAGTTAATCAGCGTGCGGATGGTGAACGGATCGCGCGAAAAAAGGGTACTGGCCTCCGGCAATACGCCCAGCGTCACGACCATTTGTAGCAGGATTAACATCAGCGTCGGCAGAAAAAACGCCAGCCAGAACAGGCGGATTGGCGCCATGCTCAGTTCACCAAAACCCACGCCCCAGCGATTACGCGCATGTAAGCGGTAGCCAGCCCAGCTGATACAGATAGCAATAAGAAACAGCACGCTGAGGGTCAGCGCCTGCGGCGGCGAGATTAACGGAAAATAGCGAAATAATAAGGCGACGCAAATTCCCGGCAGCGCCGCCCAGTCAAACACCATCAGCATCGCCACCATCATGGCCAGCGGCAGATAGATCAGATAAACGTAGCCTTCGGCAAGTTGTAGTCGGGCGGAGAAATGGCCGGAAACGGGCATTAGAATCAGCGGCAGCAGTAGCGGTAGTCCCCACCAGCGGGTGCTGAAGCGTCGATAACAGAAAGTTTTGCGCATATGTATCATCATATGTTGCAGAGCCCGGCAATCTGTCTCTGCCGTTACTTGCTCTTCGTCCTGAAGAAGCCCATGCGGGCTGGCCCGCCCCCGCTCGGGGGCCGCCTGGTATGCCACCAGGTCACTATTAGTTTGACATAAATCAACAAACAGATTGATAATTTTTTGTACAAACCGCATGTTTAGCCAGCGATCGGTTATAGGATGCTATGTTGTCCCTCAGTTACATGGCAGATTGACCTGATTGCCGTGCTGTGCCTAAATAACCCATCGCTCGCCGTTGCGGGCTTATCCGAGGAACCCTTTGCGTGAACAACGCCATGTCTGGCCACCGACGCCGAAAAACTGGACCAATGACGCGTATCGTTTTGCTGATCAGTTTTATTATTTTACTTGCACGTTTGATCTACACTATTCCGGGTGCTATTGAACATCATCAGCAAAAGAAAGCGCTACCCGAAACACCGGCAATCACCGCCCCAGTATCAACCTCATAATGCTCACACGATGACATGAGCGTTAAGTTGCCTTGTCTGAGACAACTTACCCTTATTTCATAAGCTTATTTTATCGGCGTTATACTGCTTAACCCTGAATAATTCGAGTTGCGGGCAGGCGGCAACCCGTAAACGGCTGCCGGCAGCGCGCTGACGACCTGAAGCGTGACGGGCAGAGATGTGTGGCTTTACCGACTCAAGGGATATTTATGTCTGCACCTGCTTCCCACCCCCGGCAACTGGCTGAAATTCGTAGCCGTATTCTCAACCTGCTGCTTAATAATCATGATTTAGTCGATACCCTTGTTGAACACCCTCATCGCGCAACTGAGCAAGAAAAACAGGCGACAGAACAGCAAACCGCCGAGTTGCAATACTATATTCCGCTACTGCATGCCGCCGATCTCGCGGATATTCTCGAAGCCTTGCCGGAAGATGAACGTCTGGCGCTCTGGCATCTGATTGATGACGCGCGTCGCGGTCAGGTGCTGGTGGAAGCCTCGGAAAACGTCTGGGAAAGCCTGATTGCCGGGATGAGCGATAAGGCCATCCTGCTGGCGATTGCGCCGCTGGATATCAATGATCAGGCGTATCTGGCAAAGTATTTGCCACGTGACCTGACCGGTCGTCTGCTGACCTCGCTGGAACCCGGCCAGCGTGCGCATGTGCTGGATATGATGCATTTCGACCGCGATCGCGTCGGCCGCATCATGGATTTCAATCTGCTGACGGTGCGCGCCGGGGTTACGCTGGCCACGGTTCAGCGATTTTTACGCCGTAAGAAGTCGATACCCGCCGGTAGCGATAAGCTGTTTGTGACCGACAAAAATAACCAGCTGCTGGGCGAACTGACGCTGACGGATATTCTGCTAAACACCCCGGATAAGCGGGTGCTTGAAGTGATGAATACCAAACCCACCACTTTCTGGCTGGATGATAAGGCGGAAGATGCTGCGGGCGCCTTCGAGCGTTATAACCTGATCTCCGCCGCGGTGATCGACCAGCAGGGTAAACTGATTGGTCGTGTCACCATTGAAGACGTGGTGGATTTAGTGAACCAGCAGAGCGACAGCAATATTCGTAAGATGGGTGGCTTAAGCCCGGACGAAGATGTATTTGCGCCGGTCAGAAAGGCGGTACGCACCCGCTGGACCTGGCTGGCGGTTAACCTCTGCACCGCATTTGTCGCCTCACGGGTTATTGGACTGTTTGAAGCCACCATTTCACAACTGGTGGCGCTGGCGGCGCTGATGCCGATCGTCGCCGGAATTGGCGGCAATACTGGTAACCAGACCATCACCATGATCGTGCGCGCGCTGGCGCTGCATCAGGTGGAACCCGGTAACTTCTCTTTTCTGATCCTGCGAGAACTGGGCGTGGCGCTGATTAATGGCCTGTTCTGGGGCGGCATTATGGGAATTGTTACCTGGCTGATGTATGACAATCCGGCGCTGGGCGGCGTGATGATGCTGGCGATGGTGCTGAATTTGCTGCTGGCGGCACTGATGGGAGTGCTCATTCCGTTGATTATGACGCGCATGAAACGCGATCCGGCAGTCGGTTCCAGCGTGTTAATCACGGCTTTAACCGATACCGGAGGGTTCTTTATTTTCCTCGGTCTGGCGACGCTGTTTTTACTGCGCTAATTTGCCAGTAAAGACGAAAGTGTCACCGCCTGCTGGCAAAGAGGTGATTAATCAGACAAGTTTTTTATGTAACTCAAGGGTTAACTGCTCAATCCGTTCCGTCAGTTGTTTGGTTACATTGGTCAGATCGGTATTCATTTCAATCAATCTGATCATCTGTTCCGCATGATCGGCAGCCACCTTCTGCCGTAACTCGTTGGCCCTGGCCAAATCTTCACGATGTAGCGCATCCGCTTCGGCGTTCGCTTTATCCCTTTCCGCCTGACGCGTTTCCGCCAGCAGAATCAATGGCGCGGCATAGGCGGCCTGCAGACTAAAAGCCAGATTGAGCAAAATAAACGGATAGGGATCAAAGTGGGTGATGCCGCTAACATTAAGGACGATCCAGACCGTTACCACCAATGTCTGCCCACCAAGGAACATCGGCGTACCAAAAAAGCGGGCAAATGCCTCGGCTTTCAGCGCAAACCAGCTCTGACCAAACGTTGGCGCCAAATGGGTATGCGCACGATGGAAACGTAAATGATCTTTTAAGGGTGCTTTCACCGCTGCATCATTACCCGTGGCTTTCATATGCGACCTCTCCGTAAAAAACCGCCCTGCCAGCATTAGACTGGCAGGATGGCGGGGGTAGTGTGATCAACGCTGCAAACTGGCAGCGGGCAGCAACGTTGGTGGGTTAGAGATAAAACTGTACTCCGGGCAAGGCGCCGGTTTTAGCTCTGTGGCTTTTCCGCACTGCCATGACCAGGCTGGCCGATAAAGGGTAAGCGCAGCGTCAGCGGATCCAGATTCACCCCCAGATTGAGACCCAGGATATTCACCTCCACTCCCTCTTCCCTGCCGATCGTCAATGCCAGGACGCCGAGCAGCGAAACCTGCAGCCCCTTACCTGACGGCGGTAAACCCATCGGATTGGTTAATGAACGGTAATCTTTGCCAATCGCATTGGCGGGCATATTTAGCTTCAGCTCAGGGACTTCGCGGCCGATATGGGCAAGAAAGGTATTACTGTTGGGACCTGGCCAGGCGTGATAGGTGTGCGGCCAGGGATAGCTGTTAATCGCGGCTTCAATCTGCGGGATCATCGCTTCGGCTTCCGCGCCACGGTGCTCAAGCAACAGTCCCGGCCGGGCGCCAAACCAGAAACCATCCGCAATAGTATAGTCCCGGCGCACCACATTATTACCGCCCCAGCTAATCACTTCGTAACGGTGATACTGACTTTCTCCGGCCTTCTTAAAAATGATCCACGGATGAACCGCAAATAGCCCGCGCCAGCCATAGGTTTGTGCGGTATAGACCTGAACAATAGCCGTACTGGCATACTGTTGCGGATCCGGGGCGATACCGGCGGAATCACGCCGTGCCGTTGCCCAGCTCTGCCCGCTGGCGAAGTCGCCATTGCGCATCGCCTGAGCCAGACTCTTGCCAAACGACAGCAGTAATACGCCGAGAAACACGATGCTCAACACTTTCAGAGTATACATAGATTTAGTGGGATCCGATGGCAAGGAAAGCAGGTTAACACCCTGCCGACCAGTGTACTGTGAGTTGGCGTCAGGGTTAAAGCCGCGCGTGCGGTTTATCAGTGGCGGCTTAGCGGGGTAGTGAATAATCCACAGCCAGACCCATACTGCGGATTAGCTACGGGTTATTTTGTGTACTGCGCGTCGGTCACTTTTTCCATCCATTCAACCGGGCTGCCGTTTACTGACTCGGCAATAGCAATATGTGTCATGGCATTGTCAGGCGTCGCGCCATGCCAGTGTTTTACACCGGCTGGGATCCAAACGGTATCACCCTGATTAATTTCCCGAATCTCATCCCCCTGTTCCTGCAGCCATCCGCGCCCATGAGTGACAATCAGTGTCTGGCCCAATGGATGTGTATGCCACGCGGTGCGCGCGCCTGGCTCAAAAGTCACCATCGCACCACCGATCCTGGCATCACCACTGCCGGCAAAAGGCGAATCAATCCGCACTCTGCCAGTAAAGTAATTTTCAGGACCCGGCTGAGAAGGCTGGGAGCCGCTTAGCGTGATTTTCAAATTCATTGTTTTCCCCTCAAACTACTCGTTAAACGTTAAGCTCAGTATAGGGGGCGCATAATTATGGCGGTAGATGCTATTTTATTGATGCCATTATGAGTTAAATTCATAAATCGATCGGTTGATGTTAACTGCCCGGACCGGCGCCAACATCGATTTTTTGCGGGTATCAAGCGCTAAGCATTTAGCAGAAACCACTGAAATGAGGCGCATCATTGATGCGCCATCGGAGTTAACCTTTAGCGGCTGCCAGCAGCGGCGGAACGGCAGGAACTTCAGGCGCATTATCGATATCTTGCCGGGTCATGCGAAAGGCCGCCGGATAATGCTCCCGGCTGGTGCGGCGGAGGGGTTCAGTATCGCGCCAGGTATACAGACAGAGCTGGCACTGATAAACCGTCCAGACATCTTTGACCGGTGATTTCGCCATCATTTCAATTTTTTCATCAGCACAGCGTGGACAAATCATCTTGTTCTCCTTATTTACGGTTGGCCAACATTGCGGTCAGCTTTGCGACCCACTGCGCTGTTTCCGGCAGATCTTTCACCGGCTGGCTGTAGTGACCACGGCTATCCGGAGCAACCGGGGTGGTGGCATCAATGATCAGCTTATCGGTTATCCCGGCCGGACTGGAACCCGGGTCGAGTTCCAGTACCGACATATTGGGTAACTGCACCAGATCCCCTGCCGGATTCACTTTCGAAGATAACGCCCACATCACCTGCGGCAGGTCGAACGGATCGACATCTTCATCCACCATAATCACCATTTTGACGTAGCCGAGGCCATGTGGCGTGGTCATCGCACGCAGGCCAACTGCGCGGGCAAAGCCGCCATAGCGTTTTTTCGTCGAGATAATGGCCAGCAGCCCGTGGGTATACATGGCGTTTACCGCCTGGACTTCAGGGAATTCAGCCTTCAGTTGCTGATAAAGCGGGACACAGGTGGCAGGGCCAATCAGGTAATCAATTTCGGTCCAGGGCATGCCAAGATAGAGCGACTCAAAGATCGGTTTGCTGCGGTATGAAACCTTATCAATACGTACAACCGCCATATTACGTCCACCCGAATAGTGGCCGGTAAACTCACCAAAGGGGCCTTCAATTTCACGCCTGCGACCTTCGATCACCCCTTCGAGGATCACTTCTGATCCCCATGGCACATCAAAGCCGGTCAGTGGCGCAGTGGCAATCGGATAAGGACTTTCACGCAGTGCGCCAGCCATTTCGTATTCCGACTGATCGTATTTCAGCGGGGTAGCGCCCATCAGCGTGATAATCGGATCGTTGCCAAGGGTGATGGCAATCGGCAGGTCCTCGCCCCGCTCCTCCGCTTTATGCAGGTGCAGCGCAATATCATGCATCGGAACCGGCTGCAGACCGAGTTTACGCTTGCCTTTGACCTCCATGCGGTAGATACCGACATTCTGTTTGCCAAAGTGAAGCGGATCCAGTGGATCGCGGGATACCACGCAGGCTTTATCAAGATAGAAGCCGCCATCGCCGTCGTTTAAACGGAACAGCGGTAAAATATCAAACAGGTTAATATCATCGCCATCCACACTGTTTTCTGCCCAGGCCGGGTTGGCACGACGTTCCGGCGCCACGGGAAAGGTATCCCAGCGGCGAATAAAGGTTTCGATCTGCTGCTTCACCGGGGTGTTCGGCGGCAGGCCCAGCGCGATAGCGTGATTCTGCCAGGAACCAAGGGTGTTCATAACCACATGAGCATCAATGAAACCTTTAATGCTGGTGAAAGAGATGGCCGGCGCGCCTTCACCAATACGACCGGTGGCGTTAGCCGCAGCCGCAATATCCGGCTCGGCCAGTACCTCTTCACTGATAGTGAGTAATTGCCCCTGCTCATCAAGTGCCTGTAAGAAACTGCGTAAATCATCAAATGCCATGCTTTATCCCCCGGAGCTGTGCCCTGAACAGAGCCACACCCAATGGCGCACCAGCCGCGCCCGCAACCTCTGTGATCGATCTCATAAAGGCGTCTAAAAACCATATTGTTCGTGTACGAACAATATAATTAGCTTAACGCCGCATCACCGGCCAGACAAGGCGGGCGCGAAAAAATAGTTCGTATACGAATTATTCGCATAGCAAAATAAAAGATATTTAAAATCATTCAGCTATTACAGTATTCTGGTGATCCGCCCACCCGCGCAGCATCGTTATAAAAATATGAGCAGGCATGATGAATAACCACCTTGCAAGCATCCCTTTTCACCTGATGCGCCAGCTATTTCAGGAACATACCGCGCAATGGCAAAAATCGATGCCGGAACTCACCAAGCAGCAATATGCCGTGCTGTGTGCCGTGGCTGAGCAACCCGGGATAGAACAAATGGATCTGACCGATGCGGCGATCAGCACCAAAGCCACGCTGGCAGAGATGCTGTTACGTATGGAGAAACGCGGGTTACTGTTGCGCAAAGCCGGGGTCAGCGACCGGCGCCGACGATATATTTATCTTACCGCTGAGGGAGAAAAGGTCTTACAGCTCGCGCAGCCGGTGGCAAAGGATGTCGATATGACCTTTTTATCGCGCATCTCGTCAGCTGAACAGCAGGTTCTTGTCCGGCTGCTGCAGCAAATGGTCAGTGAACAACAATGTGATCAATAAACTGCAGGCACGGGATGAACCCTATGCTGCTACCGCCTGATATTCAGGACGGTAGCCAGGGTAGTGCAACTATCTTCACCATTCACCCACCAGCGGTTAACCGAGCAGCGGTACGCGTGTCTCTTTTGCCGGTTCTGGTTTCAGCCGGGCAGGATCGATTTTACAGATCATGTCAGCCATCATGCCCATCAATGAATCTTTGGGAAACGCGTGCCATTGCCCGACCGCATCGCCCATCGTGACGACCTCTCCCTGCCCATAAGGCTGCGAAAAGAAAATATGTTCAAATTGTGCGCGTTCCTGCGTATCACAGTTAATCACGTTAATGACACGGGAACTGGCAATATAAATCGGCGGTTTTTCTTTTATCCGTGTTTGCGGGGTATAGTTATTAATTATATAAAACCGGCGCAGATGCGAGTTTCCCTGATAGCTGGATATCTGGTGCAAATCGGCATAAGTCATTACTTGTTCATTGCTCAACATTCTGACGAAACCTGCCGGAGGTTTACCCACTGCTGGCGGCTGTGGCGAGGTCTGACTGGCACAACCAGCCAGTGAAATAAGCACGGCGCCTATCCAGACTCTCATCATTTTTTGCCTGCTATCAGGTCCGGACGCAGAGGAAGTAACACCTCTTTTGTCACACTTCCCTGCACCGAGCACAGCAGCTGGGTCTTGCCGTTTCTGACACTCAGCATAGCGAGCTTTTCCACACTTCCTTTGGCAGGCGCAATCCCGCTTACCGCCGTTTCGTTCTTCTGCCATACCTGCTCGCCGGGGCGTTTAATCATCGCCACGGCGAAATATTCATCGTTCACTTTTTTCCAGTTAACATTTGGCATCGCTTTTATCACGGCTTCCACAGACTGGTCGATAACCAGCCCCCAGAAATAATATTTACCCATCTCCGCTAAATCATCTTGCTGCGAGTAATAGCCGGAAAGCGTTAGCTGCTGCACCGCCACTGGCTGAGCAAACCAGACCGTATTGCCGCGGTCTTTTGGCGCGACAAACCATGCGTGATGTTGGCTATCGGTTGTCAGAGGGGCAACATGTTTAAATTTGCTTTGCTGAATATAGAGTTCAGAGAAGAAGCGACTGTCGCAGTGAATTAAACTTTCCGGGAGGGTTTCAGCACCTGCCGCGCCGGTTGCACTTAGCAGCAACGGCAGCAGGGGAAATAAACAGCGTCTCATAAAGTATCCTTACTAAAATAATCAGTAAATCATATCGGCAGGAGAGAGATTTTCTTCAGGCGGCTGCGCCGCTGCCATTTTCAGCGCGCATGTTAGTCTTTCCTGTTGCCACTGATGCTAACCCGCGCGGCCACCTGAAGGTGGCCGCGCGATGACAGGCTGGCGCTGCGGCTTATCAGAACGTTTCCCAGTTCTGCCCGCTCTCCGCCACTTTACCGCTTCCCCGACCGGGGCGATCGGCTTTTACTACTTTAGCGGCGACCGGAGTATTTTTATGCGTGCCGAGCTCAAAGATCGCAATGGTATTTTTCAACTGCTCAGCCTCTTTTTCCAGATTCGCGGCGCTGCTTGCGGCTTCCTGCACCAGAGAGGCGTTCTGATGGGTTACACCATCCATTTCAGTCATCGCCAGACCAATTTGCTCAATTCCGCGACTCTGCTCTTCCGAGGCGACGGAAATTTCGCCCATCAGCTGATTCACCTGCTCAACCGAATCAATAATCATCGACATCGCATCACCCGTTTGCTGGACCTGTTCCACACCCGCTTTGACGCGAATTACCGATTCACTGATCAACCCTTCAATCTCTTTCGCGGCATGGGCACTACGCTGGGCCAGAGCCCGCACTTCACTGGCGACTACGGCAAAACCACGCCCCTGTTCCCCGGCGCGGGCGGCTTCCACCGCGGCATTCAGCGCCAGAATATTGGTCTGGAAAGAGATGCTGTTTATCACGTCGGTGATGTCGGCAATTTTGCGGGAATTTTCCGAAATCTGATGCATGGTGCCCACCACCGTGGCGGTGACATCGCCGCCTTTTTTCGCCGTCAGCTGAGTTGATTCCGTCAGCTGACGCGCCTGACGCACGTTTTCCGCATTATTTTTGACGGTTGAGGTCAGCTGTTCCATGCTGGCTGCGGTTTGTTGCAGAGCGGCAGCTTGCTGATCGGTTCGATCGGACAACTCTTCGTTACCCTGTTTTATCTGATTGGTGCTGATGTAGATACTGCCGGAGCTTTCCTGAATCGCCTGTACCGTATCACGCAGATTTTTTTGCATATCGCGAATATAAGGTATCAGTTGCCCCACGCAGTTACGGCCAAAATCCTTTAGATCGTTGTCCAGTCTGCCGGATTTCATTATCTCCATATGGGCTTTGATCAAGGAGATCGGCTTCACCAGATAGCTAACCAGATAACGGTCGGTTAAAAACAGCGTGATAATCCCGGCAAACAACGCGCAGAGTAAAACATATTTATTATAAGCCACCTGTGCCAGCGACTGTTCTACCAGGACGTTGGACTGAATGCCCTGGCTGTACTTTTCAGCGGTAACACCAAACTGCACACTCAGCGGCGGATAAACTTTGCGGAATAAGGCACGAAACTGGTCCTGCTGATTGTTTTCCGCGGCGGCCAGCATCGGTACAATCCCTTTGTTAATCAGGGTATCCCAGTCGTTGATCATTGTCTGGATGACTTCGTCGCTGACACCCGGATGCTGACTGGTACGAAACTGCGCCAGCATATCCTGGGTAATTTTGAGCGCCTTGTTGGCCGAAGCAAACGTTTTTTCCGCATCGGCGCTATTACCCGTCTGGAGATAATCCAGCGCGCGTAACATCCTGGTCATGGAACGAAAATACTGATCATTCCCTTTCACCAGCAGGGAGTAGGATGTTTTTTGCACAAGATTTTGCTGCAATAAATTGTCGATAGAATTAAAGTTATTAAACGTCAGAAGTGTCGCCATCCCCCAAATCAGGCTGAAGGCAATGAGGATAATCATTATCATTTTTCTGAAGGTTATATCTTTAAGTATTCTCATAAAGGCTCCGGCGACTGATTGATGATGCATTTACTGCACTCTTACTGGTGGTTTTTAGTGAGTGACTGGTCATCTTCGCTTGCGTTTCTGACACTGAAGCAAAAAACCAAATCATGATATTTTCATTGTTATCCAATCACTTAATCACAAAAAAAACGATAATCTTTGCCAGACCGGCATCTGATTAGGTCATGTCAGATCACTATTTTTTCTGGAGAAGAACACATGAGAACGCATACAACAGACCGGATTAGAGGTGACATTTTTACCGCTCATATGTTGGATGAGTGTTTATATCGGCAAAAAATGAATTATATGTAGGTATTGGGTTGCAGAATTTGATCGTTTTTTAACCCTTCAGCGTAAATTTGTTTGCTGAAGCGATTCAATTATGATTTTAGCGCGCAGGCAGCTGAATGGCGGCGCTTAGTCAGATCAGGTGAGCGCCGCATATAAAATGGCAGAGAGAGGTATGCCGGGGAATCCCCTCTCCGCCGCAACCTTCAGGTTCGTACCCACAAGTGATCATCATCTTCCCCGGCAGGAGCAACCGGCGTCGGCAGCAATCTCAGTTAACGCTGAGAGGCGTCTTTGTACTGCTGATACTGGCGCTGAATGGCAATCTGATCGGCAATAAATTTGGCGTCGTGCCAGACACCCCAGATAAAGGTAGAACCACGGCGTGACAACCACGGCAAGCCAAGGAAATAGACGCCTGGCTCAGTGGAAACCCCGCGGTGATGCTGCGGCTTGTTCTGTGCGTCAAAAGCATTAACCCTGAGCCAGCTATAATCGGTGGCATAACCGGTAGCCCAGATAATAGAGGTGATGCCCGCCTGCGACAGATTGAGTTCCAGCAGCGGATGCACCACCGATTCCGGGTCCGGCAAGAAATGGCGCGCCGCAGGTTCCTCTGGCAGATCCACGCCATTGCGGGCGATCCAGGCATCGGCGGCATCCAGTAACGAAAGATAATTTTCATCGCCGCGCGCAATGTTCTGCGCCAGATCAGGCTGAAAAGTTACCACATCGCCGTCAAAAGATTTTGTCAGGCCAGCCAGTTTCACTCCCTGTTGCGCCAGCTGACGAAAATCGACGGTGTGCCCGCCGCGCGCGCCGCTGACGGCAATGGTGACATGCTCCTTACCCGGCTGGCTGGCAGCAGCATCCCAGAGTCCCAGCACCCCAAGCCACCAGCAGAAATCACGGTTTCGGTAGGAACGTGGCGGGCGATCGTGAGGGCCAACCGAGAGCCAGACATCCCTGCCTGCGCGTTGCAGTTCGTCGGCAATCTGCACGCCGGATGACCCCGCTCCCACCACCAGCACTCCCCCCGGTGGCAGATGCCCGGGATGATGATATTCAGCAGAGTGGATCTGATGGATGCGCTGATTTTTAGCGGCAATGGCGGGGATCACCGGGCGCTGAAACGGACCGGTGGCCGCGACAATCCGCTGTGCTTCAATCACGCCTGCGGAGGTTTCAACGGTAAAACCTGAACGATTCAGATTGCGTTCTACCCGCATCACTTCAACGCCAGTGCGGATCGGCGCATTAATTTTCCCGGCGTAGGCGACGAAATAGTCAGCAACCTGCTCTTTGGCGACAAAGCTATCGGGGTCGCAATCGGGAAAAGTCATCCCCGGGAAACGATCGTGCCAGGCCGGACCGTTGGCCACCAGCGAATCCCAACGACCACTACGCCATGCTTCAGCGATACGATTTTTTTCCAGCACCAGATGAGGAATATCCAGCCGGCCTAAATGCTCGCTCATCGCCACACCAGCCTGACCCGCTCCAATCACCAGCGTATCAATTACGGTTGTTTTTTCTGTCATTTCTGCGTCCTTCAGGCAGCCATAGATTGGCTGATTACCTTTAAATGAAGGAAACAAGATAATTTGAGCGCCATGAATCGGTAAATTATTATAAAGCTAGCGTCTGGATAGAAAATAATTAGCCAGCAAAAAAAACCGTCAGCGCCGCACCATAAATGCCATTAACTTAAAAATTAGCTTTCACTCCGGCGATTAATCCGGGCATCGAAAACGGTACGGCCGGATAATTATTAGCCGGGGTAAAAAAACCAAAAAAAAGAAACTGATGCGGATAAAAGACCGACAAAATAATTAGCGAACTCTACCCTGCACCAGAAAAAAACACTGCATTATTAACGTGCGCAGCGCTCCGGCAGCGTGCATCGCGCGCTGCGCTTTTAAAAACCGGCAACAAGGCAAGATAACATTCATCTGACGCGCGCCGCGAGAACCAAACCATGCCGGGATGTCACGAGATTAAAAATTAACGCACTGGATAGTTTTTTTTAATATCAAGACCAGAAATTTACTAATTGCGTCTTTTGTCAGGCTGCCGCCATAGTGTCTGTCGTTAATTATCTGGCATCGGACCTTGCGCCATCATTTCAGGATATAAGCATGAGCAATAAGCTGTTTGAAAACGGGGAGTTTTCTTCCCTGGTCCATTCTATGACGCCGGCAGAATTAGGCGATATTCTCAGTGGCCATGGAATGTGGAAAACAGAAGCTAATGAACGTCTGGGCATTCCCCGCATGGTCATGACTGATGGCACCTACGGCGTACGTTACTCGGTACAACAAATTGATCATGATGAAAAAGGCGGCCAGGATTTCGCCGGCTTCCTCAATGTGGTGAATCAGCGTGCCAAAGACGTTGAAATTGCCTGGGGCACCATGAAGCCAGCCACCTGTTTCCCCAATGGCTCCAGCTTCGCCTGTAGCTGGGACGTGGAGTTAGCGCAGACATTAGGTGATGCATTGGGAAAAGAGTGTCAGCAAATGGGCGTCCATCTGCTGCTTGGGCCTGGCATTAATATTCGTCGCACCCCATTGGGTGGCCGCAGCTACGAATACTATTCAGAAGATCCGCTGATTGCTGGCGATATCGCCAGCGGGGTGATTAATGGTTTGCAGCAGCAGGGGGTCGGCGCTTCACTGAAACACTTCGCCTGTAATAACTCCGAAATTGAACGGACCAGCATGGACTCGATTGTCGATGAACGTGCTCTGCGTGAAATTTATCCTATGCGTTTAATGCGGACAAAGCGCAACAACTGGGGGCGACAGACAAGTGAGGAAATGATAAGCGCGGCGCAGTAAGGAGGCACTCCCGGTCAACCGTTTCACCGCTGATTACCGGTAGCTTAGTGGCATATCAGCATGAAAAATAAAATATCCCCCCTCTGGACGGAGGGCGGCGGTTTTACGTTGCCTGACTGATTATCCGGGATAATTGGCGGAACGGCGGGAAAAGCCGTAACAGATTAAAAAGATAAAATTTTGCATATTTGCTATTTGTACTGCCAGCACCTAATCTAGCTTCATCGGGATAAGTGACAGAATTTTAAATCGGACCAGCGCAGCAGTGCAGGCGATGGTTTCTGTTTAGGATCGGGAGAACTCGTCGTGAACTTCCAACCCAAATATGCCAGTAGCGAGTCTCCGGATCCAGTCCAGGCTGTCGCAGAATTTGCCAGCCAGATTGGCCATGAAGGCATTGATACCGTTATTTTCTTCTGTTCTCCAGACTATGACCTGGACATCCTCGGTCGTGAGTTGAAAAACACCTTCTCCTGCCCCTGTGTAGGTTGCACCTCCTCTGGTCAGATTGGCCCGGAAGGCTTCCAGCATTCCGGACTGCTGGGCCTCGGATTAGGCGGAGGCTTTCGCACCCGCAGCTTTATGATCCAACCTTTGCTCGACTACAGCGCAGTAGTGGCCGATATCGCCGAAGAAATTCGCCGCGACTGTGAAACCCGGCCACAGCTACAGCGTTTCGGCCTGCTGCTGGTAGACGGTCTCTCGATGGCCGAAGAGCGCCTGGTCGCGAATCTCTACCAGCAGGTCGGTAATGTTCCCATCATCGGTGGCTCTGCCGGCGATGACCTGCGTTTCGAGAAGACTTATGTCTATGATGGCAATGGGCAGTTTATTTCCGACGCTGCCGTGTTTGCCGTTGTCGAGACCAGTTCGCCCCTCACCACCTTCAAGGTTCAGCACTTCGAGCCCGGCGAGGTGGAGCTGGTCATCACCGAGGCCGATCCGGAGAAACGACTCATCCTCGAGATCAACGGCGAACCTGCCGCCCAGGTTTATGCGGAAGCTCTCGGTCTTACGGTGCAGGAGTTGACGCCGACCGTATTCTCCCGTAATCCACTGGTACTCTCCTTTGGCGACGAGCCCTACGTGCGATCCATTCTGAAATGGAACGAAGACCTCTCCCTCACTTGCTACTGCGCCATCGAGGCAGGGCTGATCGTCGCTATCGGCAAAGCCGAGGACCCGGTCCGAACGCTGGAGCAGGCCTTTGCCAAAGTCCGCGAAACAATTCCGCATCCGGTGGTAATCATCGGCTGCGATTGCATCCTGCGTCGTCTTCAGTTTGAACAGGAAGGGCTTGAGCAGCAGATCGGCAGCGTGATGGCGCAAAACCGGGTAGTAGGTTTTTCCACCTACGGTGAGCAGTACAACGGATTGCACGTGAACCAGACCTTCACGGGCGTCGCTATTGGAGGATAGAACGTTGCCTGAAGAAGCGTTTCCTGAAGCGTCCACTGTGGGTCTGTCCGCCGCCGAATACGAGCGAAAGCTCGCCGCCCGCGACAAGACCATTGATGTACTCAAGCGCCGCATCGCACAAGAGTCCAGGCATAGTCACGCTACGCCGTTTGCCATCCTGGAGCAGCACGTGGGGCTGGAGAAGGTGGTCGCCCGCAAGACCCTGGAACTGGAAAACGAACGGCATGAGTTAGAAAAAGCGCTGACCGAGTTGCGTTTCACCCAGGTTCAGTTGCTTCAGGCACAGAAGATGGAGTCCATCGGTCAACTCGCCGCCGGCATTGCCCATGAGATCAACACCCCTACCCAGTATGTCTCCGATAATGTCGGTTTCGTTAAAGCCGCCACCGTTTCCCTGCTAACCCTGCTGGACTCGGCACTGGCGCTGGCCGTGGTGGCGCGGGAGAAAATGGCCGAAGAACCGGTGGTGGCGGAATTCGACGCGGTGCTTAAGCGCGCTAAAGTGGAATTCCTGCGCCGCCAGATCCCTGGCGCCTTAGATGAATCTCTGGAGGGCCTTGGCCATATCGCCAAGATTGTCGCCGCCATGAAAGAGTTCTCCCACCCCTCCCGCAATGAGAAAGAACTGGTGGATGTGCGCGAGGTCATCAACACGACGGTGACCGTCGCCCGCAATGAATGGAAATACGTCGCAGAACTCGAGACGCAGTTCGAGGACAACTTGCCGCAACTGCCGTGTCTGCGCGATATGATTGGCCAGGCGATTCTCAACCTGGTGGTGAACGCCGCCCATGCGATTGCCGATACCATCCAGCAAGGCGTCAGGGAGAAAGGCAGCATCATCGTATCCGCAGCGCGCGACGGCGAGCATATGGAGATCCGGGTCAAAGACGACGGCGGCGGCATTCCGGTGGGGATCCGCGACCGCATCTTCGATCCGTTCTTCACCACCAAAGCAGTAGGCAAAGGTACCGGTCAGGGTCTTGCCATTGTCTATTCAACGGTGGTGGACAAACATGATGGGCGGATCCATTGCGAGTCAGAAGAAGGTGTCGGCACAACTTTCATTCTGCGGCTGCCTCTTCACTGCCACAAAGAGGAATCTCCCGCATGCAAGTGATGTTCGTCGATGACGAAAGTCGGGTACTCTCTGGTATTGAGCGCGCCCTGATGATGCAAGATACCGACTGGGAATGCCGCTTCGCCAATAGCGGCCAGCAGGCGCTGACGATGTTGGAGGAACAACCAGCCGACGTGGTGGTGTCTGACATGCGCATGCCTTTTATGGACGGCGCTGAATTGCTGACTGAGGTACGCAACCGCTGGCCTGGCACAATACGTATTATCCTGTCCGGCTATTCTGAGCCCGACGCCACCTTGCGTATGCTGGACGTAGCCCACCGCTTTGTTGCCAAACCCTGTGACAGCACGTTGCTGCTGACGACGGTAAGCAGCGCGCTGGCCCTGCGTGACATGTTCCAGGACCCGGCGGTGATCGATGCAGTGGGCCGCATCAGCCGACTGCCTGCCGCCCCAAAAGTGTTTCTCGAAGTATGCCGCCTGCTTGCCGACCCCGCCAGCGATACCCGACAGGTCGCCACTGTTCTTGCCAGTGACCCGGCGCTGAGCGCCAGGATTATGCAGCTTGCTAATTCTGCCTATTTCACCAGAGGCAGCCAGATCCATGACATCGGAAACGCCATTACCCATCTGGGTCTGGATCAGGTGAAACTGCTGGTTCTGGCCTCTCAGGTGTTTGCCGATGCGAAGACCGATCCTTATGTGGAGCGGCTACAACAGAGCGCCCTGCTCGCCTCCAGCCTGGCCGCGCGTATCTGCGGCCACCAGGGGCTGGAATCGACCGCCGCCCTGCTCGCCCGGATTGCGCTGCTGATCCCGGAACTGAGGGAGCCCGACGACAAGTCGACCACCACGGTTTGCAACACGCCGGTATACGCCGCGGTAGGGGCGTATCTGTTGGCCTTGTGGGGTTTACCCTTCGACATCGTGGAAGCCGTGGCCGGTCATGTACAGCCCTCCCGTGCAGCGGATAAAACCTTCGGCGTGATCGGTACCGTGCATGTAGCGGTAGCTCTCGCCAACAACGATGCCCCCGATCCGGACTATCTCGAACAAACTGGCGTGCTGAATAAACTGCCTCTGTGGCAGCAGATGCTCGCCCATACGCAGGAAACTCTTGATGACTGAAACCGCCTTACCCCGGGTGCTGTGCGTAGATGATGAACCCAATGTGCTCGCTGCGATGGAGCGAAACCTTTTCGGCGAGTTTGAGGTTGTGGTCGCCAACGGCGGCGAAGCTGGCCTGGACGCGATCCGCCATGGCGAGCGTTTTGCCGTGATCATGTCCGATATGCGTATGCCTGGCATGGACGGCGCCACCTTCCTCGCCAAAGTTCGGGAAGTCTCCCCCGACAGCGTACGTCTGCTGCTCACCGGGCAGGCCGACCTGGAATCTTCCATCGCAGCCATCAACAAAGGGGCCATCTTCCGCTACCTGTGTAAACCTTGCCCGCGGGAAGAACTGGTCTCAGCGCTTAACGACGCAGTCAGTCAGTACCGCCTGGTTTGCGCGGAAAAAGAGTTGCTGGCAACCACTCTCACCGCCTCGGTGAAGACGCTGACTGAAGTGCTCGCCATGGTCGCCCCATGGGCTTTTCAGCGCTCGGCCTTCGCCCAGTCCTGTGTCCGCCACGCGCTGCCCAAACTGGACTGGCCTGATGGCTGGATATACACCATCGCCGCTTCATTAAGCCAAATTGGCTGTGTCGGCATTCCCGCCGATATTGTCCAGGCCGATGCGGCCCAGCGCAAACTTTCGGAGGATGAGAAAAAACTCCTCCAGGAACACCCGGATGTCGCCAGCCGCCTGGTCGCACGCATTCCCCGCCTTGAGCTGGTGGCCGAGATCATCCGCCATCAGGCGAAGGATGCCGCCTCCGACGCCCCGATCGAGGTGATCCGTGGCGCTCACCTGTTGCGCGCCGCTCTCGAACTGGAGCGCCATGCCGCCCGGGGGAACAGTCTGGAACGTCCGTGGGAAATCCTGCGCGCGGCACGGCCAGCGATCCCTGAATACATCATTAAAACCCTGGCTGATTTCCGCGCTAATGTGGCGGGCGCCCGCACGGCGCGCGTTCGCGAATTGATGTCCGGCTGGGTAATCGATGAAGACATTCGCACCACCAACGGCCTGATGGTGCTCACCAAGGGTCATGAACTCACCGACACCGCAATTTCCGCGCTGCAACGCCTTCTCGCGGCCAACGCCATCAGGGAGCCGATCAGGGTACGTGGACTTCCGGAGGCCGACTCGTCTTCGTGAAGCGATGTATGTGCTGGCGCCAGCACATACCCGCCGCAAACATAATGACGACTCAGTGAGTCGTCATTTTTTTACGCTTTGGGAAAGATCCATAGGTCATTGGCTGGCAGCGCAATATGGCAATGTTGTGGATCACGCAACGCCTGGCCATACACGCGAATAGCAAAATCATCCCCTTCCGTGCGGAACAGATACTCCCAGCGGTCACCAAGATACATGCTGGTCAGCAGGGGCAGTTCGAGCGAGTTTTCCACCGGCGATGCGCTGAAATGCAGGCGTTCAACGCGAATAACCGCCGTGCCTTCCTGCCCGACGCTAAGCCCCGCGCCGCAACGCCCCCATAACGCCCACTTCGCCCCCTCAATGCGCGCCTTACCCTCATCCACCGCGGTGATCCTGCCATGCAACCGATTATTACTTCCCATAAACTCGGCGGCGAACAGTGTCGAAGGGGTACCATACATTTCCTGCGGTGTCCCCTGCTGTTCTATCACGCCATTATTAAGCAGCAGTATGCGATCGGAAATCGCCATCGCCTCATTCTGGTCATGCGTCACCAGCAGTGCTGACAACCCCAGCTTAACAATCAGCTCGCGCAGAAATACCCGGGCCTCTTCACGCAGCTTGGCATCAAGATTAGACAAAGGCTCATCAAGCAGAATAACCGGCGGGTTGTAGACCAGCGCTCGTCCAATTGCCACCCGCTGTTGCTGCCCGCCAGAGAGTTGATGCGGGTGTCGTTTACCAAGATGCCCCAGACCGAGTTGATCAAGTACGGTTTGTACCCGCTGGCTGATTTCAGACGTAGCAACTTTGCGTAGTTTGAGTGGATACGCGACGTTTTCAAACACCGTTTTGTGCGGCCATAAGGCATAAGACTGAAATACCAGTCCGAGGTTGCGCTCTTCTGCCGGGATTTCGCTACGGGAATTACCATCAAAGACTCTGTTTTTGCCGATGGTAATGCTCCCCTGCGTCGGCTTTTCGAGCCCGGCGACAGCACGCAGTAAGGTGGTTTTCCCGCTCCCCGAAGGCCCAAGCAGCGAGACCACTTCCCCCCGGTTCAACTGCATGGAAACGCCTTTCAGTACCGGGTTATCGCCGTAGGTCAGATGCAGGTTTTCTACCGATAGTTCAATCATGTAATTTCACTCCAAAGCGCAGAGCCACACCAAGGCCAATGACCACCAGCAGGATATTGATAAAGGACAGGGCGGCGACAATATCAATGGCGCCAGCGGCCCACAGAGAAACCAGCATCGAACCAATGGTTTCGGTACCGGGGGAAAGCAGGTAAACCCCGGTGGAATACTCACGCTCAAAAATCAGAAACATTAATAGCCAGGATCCAATCAAACCATAACGAGAAAGTGGAATGGTGACATGGCGGGTAACCTGTCCACGCGAGGCGCCGGTACTCCTTGCCGCTTCTTCCAGCTCCGGCCCAACCTGCAACAACGTCGACGATATCAGGCGTAACCCATAGGCCATCCATACCACGGTATACGCCAGCCAGACGCTGAAAATGGTATTACGCAACGATCGTAGCCAGACAATCAGATGTTCACGCAGCCATTCCGCTATCGGCAACAGCGAAAGCCAGCCATTTTTCAGCGACTGATCCAACCACATAGGCAGAAACAGAAATACCCACAGAAAAGCCAGCCCTGCCAGCAGCCCCGGCACTGCGCGCGGCACCAGCACACTGTAATCAAGGAATCGTGTGACATTATCCTGCTTACGGTGCATGGCGATGCCGACAAACAGATAACACAGTACGGCCAGTGCCCCGCCGAACACACCGATGGCCATGGAGTTAACGATGGCGCGTAGCAGGTTAGGTTGCTGCCAGATATTACGGAAGGTATCCAGCGAGAGTTCATCCCACAGTGAGACGCCGACGCCCCAGTTGGAAATAAAGGCCCGCAGCACCACGCCAATCAATGGCACCCCGATGGTTACGGTAAGCCAGATAACCACTACCGCACCGGCAACCCAGCGCCATTTACCGAGGGGCAGCGCGCGTGCCCGGGATGCTTTGCCTTTCACGGTGACAAATCGATTCGCGGTCCGCATCAGCCGGCGTTGCAGCATCACCAGCGGAATGGTAATGCAGATCAGCACCACCGCCACGGCGGCCATCAGATGATAAGAGGGGGTACCCAGCTTGTTGGTCAGTTTATACAGGTAAGTGGCAAGGACCATATTCCCTTCCGGATCGCCCAGCACCAGCATCAGACCGAACACTTCCAGCCCAAGGAAGAACAGCAGCACACAGGCGTAGAGAATTGACGGACGTACCATCGGCAAGCTGACGGCAGTCATTACCTGCAGCGGCGAAGCGCCCACCGTCCGGGCCGCCTCTTCCACATCTGAACCCACGCTGCGTAACGCCGAAGAGATATAAAGATAGGCATGCGGCACATGCGTCAGACCAGCGATAACCACAATGCTGAACATCGAATAGATGTTCCACGGAACAAAACCAATCAGTTGCTCCGCCCAGCGCGAGAAAAACCCTACCGGACCGGCTGCCACGACATAACCAAAGCCCAGTACCATCGGGGAAACAAATATCGGTACCAAAATTAATGGTTCAATGATCCTGCGACCCGGTAAATCTGTTCGCACCATTAAAAATGCCAGGATCCCACCCAGAGGAATGGCAATAACTACTAAGCCAAAAGCCAGAATAAACCCTGACTCCAGCGCATGATAGAAATCGGGGTCGGTAAAAATAAATTCAAACGACTCCAGACTGAATTGTTTGGTACGGGAAAAAAAAGGCGCTGAGAGGAAACTCTGCACGACGATAAACAGTAGCGGTATATAAATAACCAGCGCCGTTATCAATACCACCACGCCGCGCGGCAACCCCTGCCACTTTCTGCGCAATATATTCATATGTCATCCCTTTGGTCAGGTGTTGAAGGCAAACCAGTTGGGCGATAAAGGCGGTTGTGCGCCATCAACTAACCATCGCACACAACCGAAGCAGATGTTATTTGGCGGCGGCGGCACGCCATTGCTTAATGAACTCCAGACGTTTTTTCGGCTCCAGATATTCCAGCAGCGACTCATCAACCGGGATAGGTTTCAGCGCATTGCCCAGCATTTTGGTCATGCCGTCAACATCGTTTTTCCCCTCAATATCATTACGCAGGGAGGGGATATCAGACTGGCTGGCGAGAATGCTCTGCCCTTTTTGCGACAGCACATAGTCGAACCACAGTTTCGCCGCATTACTGTGTTCCGCTGCGTCACTGATAAATGATACGCGGGACAGGACCAGAACATAATCTTTCGGGTAGGAGATACCCAGCGAAGTATCGCCTTTCGCTCGCGCTTCGGCATATGACCCGAGGATGTTATAACCAATCAGATTTTCTCCTGAGGAGACGCGTTCCATCATCGTGCCGGTTGATGACTGTACCGTCAGCCCGCCTTTTGCTACCCCGGCAAGGGTTTTAAAATAGTCAGCATCGGCTTTACGATCCTGGACGGCCAGCATAAACCCGAGTCCGGATTTTTCAATATCGTAGGTGGTGACTTTATTTTTAAATTTGTCCGTCTGACTGGCAATCAATTTAGCCAGAGCGGTATGCGAATCCGGCACATCGCTCTGCGTAATCAGACGTTTATTATAAATAAATACCACCGGTTCGTAGGTGGTGCCATAGGCTTTCTGCTGCCAGACCGCCCATTTTGGCAATTTATCCAGCTCCGGCGAGGCGTACTGCGCCGCATAATCAGTCGCCAGTTTCAGCGCGGTATCCATTGAAGAACTCCAGACCACATCACCGCTGCCGCCGCCAGATGCCTGCTCGCTGATATAACGGTTGTACAGTTCGGTGCTGTTCATATCGTTATATTCAACTTTAATCCCCGGATACAACGACTCAAAGCCTTTGATCAGCGGGCCAGCCGCTTTGGTATCGGTCGTTGAGTAGACGACAACTTTGCCCTCCTTGATGCCGGCATCAATAATTTTCTGATAATCTGCCGGATAGCCCTGCGGTACCTCCGCCAGGGCCAGACTGGAAAATATTGTCGCCAGTGAGGCAGCTAAAACACCTATTTTTTTATACATAACCCCGACCCCTTATCCGTTATCATTTTTAAACATAAAATTAACATATAGCGTGTCATTCGCACGATGCAATGGGGATTGTTTGTTTTTTTCGACTTTTGTGACGCCTATGTGATTAAAATAACGCAGATTACAACTTGCGTTACTCGTTCGGGGTTAACGTATTTAGCGATAAATGGCCTGATAAGATAATGCTTATGAATTGAAATAATCTCTTTTCATTACAATCAGCGCACAAACCCGCTAAAAACACCCTTTTTGCTATTACACCACCGCCTTATAAACCACTTTTTTAATAGTTATTCGGCATCAGATCCCTTTATTGTCATTATATCTGGCGAAGTGATATTTATTATCTGCATATTTTCCCCTCTCAAGAATATCCGCACGGTCTGTCAAAAAATCCGCATCTGCTTTTTCCTGATGCAGCAATACCTTCCAGCTGGGTTTAACCCGGTGCAGGGGCAGGTCATAAGCATGCTTCGACCTATTATTCTTTTTTGATACCATGCTGAAAAACCTCTAAATAACAAGATATTAATCTTTATAAAACATATAGATATGAAAATTTAATACCAAGCCCCATCAAAATACCACGGTCAAACCGTGCCTGGCGTTGCCAGACATTGCCAAAAATGACGAGGCCAAAAACAAAAAAAGTCCGCTATTACGCGGACTTAGATATGATTTAGTGCCTGTTAGTGCAAGACGTTTCCTATTGGAAAATCATTCCCACTCAATCGTCGCTGGCGGTTTACCGGAGATATCATATACCACGCGGGAAATACCGTTGATTTCATTGATAATGCGGTTAGAGACCCGGCCAAGGAAATCATATGGCAGGTGCGCCCAGTGTGCGGTCATAAAGTCGATGGTTTCGACGGCACGCAGAGAAACAACCCAGTCATATTTACGACCATCACCCATAACACCCACAGAACGCACTGGCAGGAATACGGTGAACGCCTGGCTAACCTTGTTGTAAAGATCGGCTTTATGCAGCTCTTCAATAAAGATGGCATCAGCACGACGCAGCAGATCGCAATACTCTTTCTTCACTTCGCCGAGTACGCGGACGCCCAGACCCGGGCCCGGGAATGGATGACGGAACAGCATGCTGTGCGGCAGACCCAGCTCCAGACCAATTTTACGCACTTCGTCTTTGAACAGCTCTTTCAGCGGCTCAACCAGGCCCATCTTCATCTCTTTCGGCAGGCCACCGACGTTATGGTGCGACTTAATTACGTGCGCTTTACCGGTCGCGGAGGCGGCAGATTCAATCACGTCAGGATAAATGGTGCCCTGCGCCAGCCACTTCACATCGTTCAGCCTGATGGCTTCTTCATCGAACACTTCGACAAAAACGCGACCAATGGTTTTACGCTTCGCTTCCGGCTCATCAATACCCGCCAGCGCATCAAGGAAACGCGCTTCCGCCGCCACATGGATAATATTCAGACCGAAATGGTCGCCAAACATCTCCATCACCTGCTCAGCTTCGTTCAGGCGCAGCAGGCCGTTGTCGACAAAGACGCAGGTCAGACGGTCGCCAATTGCGCGATGCAGCAGCATGGCGGTCACGGAAGAGTCAACCCCACCGGACAGGCCGAGGATCACTTTATCGTCGCCAACCTGTACCCGCAGACGCTCAACCGCATCTTCAATAATTTTTGCCGGCGTCCACAGTGCTTCGCACTCGCAGATATCCATCACAAAACGCTCCAGCATCCGCAGCCCCTGACGGGTATGCGTCACTTCCGGGTGGAACTGCACGCCGTAGAAACGCTTCTCTTCGTTAGCCATAATGGCAAACGGACAGGTTTCGGTGCTGGCGACGGTGACGAAGTCAGACGGGATGGCGGTCACTTTGTCGCCATGGCTCATCCACACATCCAACAACGGCTTGCCGGCCGGGCTGATGGCATCTTCAATATCGCGGATCAGCGCGCTGGCAACCTTCACTTCAACCTGCGCATAACCAAATTCACGCTCGGTGGAGCCTTCAACTTTACCACCCAGCTGCATCGCCATGGTCTGCATGCCATAGCACACACCCAGAACCGGGACGCCGGCGGTAAACACATACTCTGGCGCGCGCGGGCTGTTGTGTTCGGTGGTACTTTCCGGGCCACCGGACAAAATGATACCGCTCGGATTGAACTGACGAATTTGTTCTTCGGTAACGTCCCATGCCCAAAGTTCACAATACACACCCAGTTCACGCACGCGACGCGCCACCAGCTGGGTATACTGAGAACCGAAATCGAGGATCAAAATGCGATGTTTATGAATATTTTCCGTCGTCATTGAGGCTATTCCAGAGCGATGTATTTACCCAAAGTGACTGGCGTAGTAGCAAGGCAGCAACACAACTCATCCCGATACGCTGACCAAAGCCAGTGATTCAGGTGAGCAAACACCGCTACCACGTCAATTACAAAGGTATTACTGATAATGAAATCACCCGGCGACAACGCCGGGCGGTGAATCTGAAGCGCGATTAAGAACCCATACGGTAATTAGGCGACTCTTTAGTGATGGTCACGTCATGCACGTGACTTTCAGAGATGCCGGCGCCGCTGATGCGGACAAATTCCGCTTTGGTGCGCAGGTCGTCGATAGTAGCACAACCGGTCAGACCCATACAGGAGCGTAAACCACCCATCTGCTGATGAATGATCTCTTTCAGACGGCCTTTGTATGCCACGCGACCTTCGATACCTTCCGGCACCAGTTTGTCAGCAGCATTATCGGTCTGGAAGTAACGGTCGGAAGAGCCTTTGGACATTGCGCCGAGGGAACCCATACCGCGATACGATTTGAATGAACGGCCCTGATAGAGCTCGATTTCACCCGGAGATTCTTCCGTACCCGCCAGCATAGAGCCCACCATCACACAGGAGGCGCCTGCCGCGATAGCTTTAGCGATATCACCAGAGAAACGGATACCGCCGTCGGCGATAACCGGAATACCGGTGCCTTCCAGCGCTTCAACCGCGTCGGAAACGGCAGTGATCTGCGGTACACCGACGCCGGTGACGATACGGGTAGTACAGATTGAGCCCGGGCCAATCCCCACTTTCACCGCGCTAACGCCCGCTGCAACCAGTGCCAGCGCACCCGCACCGGTGGCTACGTTGCCGCCAACGATTTGCAGGTCAGGATATTTGGCACGCGTTTCGCGAATACGTTGCAGTACGCCTTCGGAATGACCATGGGAGGAGTCGATCAGCAGAACGTCAACCCCCGCCGCCACCAGCGCATCGACACGCTCTTCGTTACCGGCGCCGGCGCCTACAGCCGCGCCAACCCGCAGACGGCCATGTTCGTCTTTACAGGCATTAGGTTTACGTTCGGCTTTCTGGAAGTCTTTAACGGTGATCATGCCCAGCAGATGGAATTTATCGTCGACAACCAGTGCCTTTTCCACACGCTTTTCGTGCATCTTCTGCAGCACGTTTTCGCGGGATTCACCCTCTTTCACCGTCACCAGACGCTCTTTCGGCGTCATCACCGCCGAAACCGGCAGGCTCAGGTCGGTGACAAAACGCACGTCGCGGCCGGTAATAATACCAACCAGTTCATTGGCGCCATTGACTACCGGGTAACCGGCAAAGCCGTTACGTTCAGTCAGAATCTTAACGTCACTCAGAGGAGTGGTTGGCAGAACGGTTTGTGGATCGGTAACCACGCCGCTCTCATGCTTTTTCACCTTGCGAACTTCTTCCGCCTGGCGCTCGATGGACATGTTTTTGTGGATAAAACCTAAACCGCCTTCCTGAGCCAGCGCAATGGCCAGACCCGCTTCGGTGACGGTGTCCATAGCAGCGGACAGCATAGGGATGTTCAGACGGATGGATTTTGTCAGCTGAGTACTGAGTTCCGCCGTGTTTGGCAGGACAGTAGAGTGTGCTGGAACGAGTAAAACGTCGTCAAATGTGAGTGCTTCTTTAGCGATTCTTAGCATGGCAATATCTCAACCTGGGGTGAATGAGAACAGATAAAATATTGCCGCGGCATTATACAGGCCGTAATCGATTGCCTCCAGCATTATTTAACAAAAACTCTTGATCCTCTGTACCAGCCATGTAGTATCGACTGATTAACCCTCTGATTTAAAGTTTGATCTTCGTCACATATGTCGCTACCGCCAGCAACAAATATTTTTACCGTAAGCCGTCTCAACACCACAGTGCGTAAGCTGCTGGAAATGGAGATGGGACAAATCTGGCTGAGTGCGGAGATCTCCAATTTTTCCCAACCCTCTTCCGGTCACTGGTACTTTACGCTGAAAGATGAAACCGCCCAGGTTCGCTGCGCTATGTTCCGCAACAGTAACCGACGCGTTACCTTCCGCCCGCAAAATGGTCAGCAGGTATTAGTGCGCGCCACCATCACCCTGTATGAGCCACGTGGCGATTACCAGCTGATTGCCGAAAGTATGCAGCCGGCGGGGGATGGTCTGCTGCAACAGCAGTTTGAGCAGATGAAACAGCGTCTGGCGGCAGAAGGGCTATTTGATCAGCAATTCAAACAGCCGCTCCCCGATCCGGCGCGTCAGGTAGGCGTTATCACCTCAGCGACCGGCGCCGCCCTGCATGATGTGCTGCGCGTGTTGCACCGCCGCGACCCGTCGCTGCCGGTAGTGATCTATCCGACGCCGGTGCAGGGTGCGGAAGCCCCCGCCAGTATTGTGCGCGCTATTGAGCTGGCTAACCTGCGTGACGAGTGTGATGTATTGCTTGTCGGACGCGGTGGCGGTTCGCTGGAAGATCTGTGGAGCTTCAACGATGAACGGGTGGCGCGCGCTATTTTTGCCAGCCGTATCCCGGTGGTCAGTGCCGTCGGTCATGAGACTGATGTTACCATCGCCGATTTTGTCGCCGACCTGCGCGCTCCGACGCCTTCTGCTGCAGCTGAACTGGTCAGTCGCAATCAGATCGAGCTGCTACGCCAGCTGCAGTCACAGCAGCAGCGTATGGAGATGGCGATGGATTATTATCTGGCGCAGAAGCAGCGCAGATTTACCCAGTTGCATCATCGCCTGCAGCAACAGCATCCACAGTTACGGCTGGCACGTCAGCAGACCTCCCTGTTCCGGCTACAGCGACGTCTGGACGATGCCATGCAGTTACGACTGCGTCAGGCTGCGCGCCTGCAGGAACGCACTGAGCAGCGTCTGGCGGCACAACAACCGCAGGGTCGCATCCATCGTGCGCAGCAACAGCTTCAGCAGTGGCACTATCGTCTGCAGCAGAGTATGCAAAATCAGCTCAATCGTAATAAGCAGCATTTCTCCACCCTCGCCGCTCAGCTGGAGGGCGTCAGTCCACTGGCGACCCTGGCGCGCGGTTTCAGCGTCACTACCGCCGCCGACGGCAAAGTAGTGAAAAAGACCAGACAGCTCCATCCCGGCGACCTGCTAAAAACCCGTCTTGATGATGGCTGGGTGGAAAGTCAGGTGACTGAAATTACTGCTTTAAAAAAACCGCGCCGCTAACCGGCGGTATTGAAGACGCAGCCACGATCGCGCGGCTAAAACCGCGCAGCGGAGACATAAACCACTGCCGGCGTCGGTCAGATTTCCAGCATAAGGCGCCCATCCGGACTATACTTTGCAGACACTTACCAACCGCAAGGGAGTAAGAATGTCTAATGTTGTAATTCCCCCCTATATTCTGCGCAACATCATCGACCATGGTTCAGAACAGCAACAGAGCTGTGCCCGCAATACTCTGACCCATGTTCAGGCGCTTATGGCCGAAAACTGGCAAAAGTCGCTGGCGCCGCAAAAAGCGACCGCAGGCCATGTTGATCGCGAAATCTATGATGCGCAGCAGAAGCAGAGCCTGCCGGGTGAGCTGATCCGCACTGAAGGACAGCCCGCTAACGGTGATATCGCGGCTGAAGAGGCCTGGAACTATCTGGGTATCACTTATGATTTTTTCTGGCAAAAATATCAACGCAACTCACTGGATAATAAAGGGTTATCACTACTGGGCAGCGTGCATTACGGCAAAGCGTACCAGAATGCCTTCTGGAACGGCCAGCAGATGGTATTTGGTGATGGTGATGGCGAGATCTTTAACCGCTTTACCATCGCCATAGACGTGGTTGCCCATGAACTGAGCCATGGCGTGACGGAAACCGAAGCCGGGCTGATCTATTTTTCCCAGGCCGGTGCGCTGAATGAATCGCTGTCTGACGTTTTCGGTTCGATGGTTAAACAGTTTCACCTGAAACAGAGTGCCGCTCAGGCTGACTGGATTATTGGCGAGGGTTTGCTGGCGAAAGGCATCAAAGGGCTGGGCTTGCGTTCAATGGCGGAGCCGGGCAGCGCTTATAATGATCCGATGCTGGGTAAAGATCCGCAACCCGCACATATGCGTGATTATATCACCACGCGCGAAGATAACGGCGGCGTGCATCTTAATTCCGGTATTCCTAACCACGCCTTCTATCTGGCAGCAAAAGCGCTGGGCGGCAACAGCTGGGATCAGGCTGGTTATGCCTGGTATGACACGGTGTGTGATAAAACCCTGCCGCAGGATGCCAATTTTGCCACCTTTGCACAGTTCACTATCCGTCACGGTCAGCAACGCTTTAATAAAACGGTTGCGCAGACCATTGAACAGGCCTGGAAGCAGGTTGGCGTACTGTCATGAGCCAGTTGCCGGAACTTAGCGACGACGCGGTGATCGAACTGGCACGTGAAGGCGGTTTTGCTTATATGCCGAAACTGGCAGCGCAACGGCGCATTACACTGGCCGAGCTTGCCAGCCCCAAACGCGAGCAGGTTTGCGATATTCTGCGTAAGGCGCTGGCCCAGGGGGAACCCGCAGGGCCAGCGTGCACTGCCGGGCGCGGCGATCAGCGCTACTACCGCATTCAAATCAGCTACGCTTCTCATCAGAGTAACGGCGCGCTGATTATTTTGATCCCCGAGAACGTCGCGCCACCTGAACTTGAACTGTTGTGGCGCGATGGCGAGTAATTCAGCCCGGAGATAGCGAATTAATATTCGCTATCTCTTCCAGCTGATAATAAACCTTAATACCCTGTTGTTGTGCCACTCTGACGTCATTATCCGCCCCGTCCGATTCACCTGCGATACGTAATATCGCATCGCACCGTTGAATCAGACGATGCGCTAATGGATACATAAACTCTTCACTTATTTTATCACCCAGCCGTTGCGAACCCGCCACGCTGGCGAGCGGTAATGCCAGCCATTCGCCGATAAGCGGAAGATGCCCGCGCTGATAAACCTGTAAAGCCACCTCTTCGAGCCGTAACAGGTTTTTTGCCATCAGCTGCGGATCACCGCCGGTGCCGCCGCGATAGGGGCCAGCAATCAAAATCAGTTGTGCTTTCATCGGCTTCTCTCTTCCATCAGATGGTGTAGCGCGACATAGTGCAATAGCATAATGGTCTTGGCATCGACAATAATGCCCGCTTCAATTGCGTTCAGGGCATCGCTGAATGGCATTTCCAGCACCTCTAAGTCTTCGCCTTCTTCAACAATGCCGCCGCCGGCGCTAATACGATCTGACGCCGAATATTCACCGAGGAAAAAATGTATTTTTTCGGTGACCGACCCGGGGCTCATATAAGCCTGGAAGATCTTTCTAACCCGCTGAACCCGATAACCCGTTTCCTCTTCTGCCTCAGCCTGAATACGATCTTCCGGCGACTGGTTATCGAGTAATCCTGCTGCCGCTTCAATTAGCATGCCGTCGTGGCCATTAACAAAAACCGGAAAGCGGAACTGGCGCGTCAGTAATACGTTTTGCGTGGTTTTATTAATCAGCAATATTGTCGCCCCGTCGCCGCGATCGTAGGTTTCACGGCTTTGCCGTTGCCAGACGCCATCCCGACGCAAAAAATCAAAGGTGGTCTTTTTTAACAGGTACCAGTCATCTGACAAAATGACGGAATCAATAATGCGTACTCTCTCTTTAGTTGCTGTCATAATCATCCTCCGATATCAGGAATTGACAATAACGTGCAATTTCGTGCATGGTCAAGAAAATTCGTGCAAACTATCCCCGCACTGACTCAAGGTAAAGGTGATGCTTACTTCACAGCGCAAAAAGATAATTATGGAAAAACTGACCAGTGAAGGTCAGGTTCTGGCAAAGCAACTCAGTGATTTTTTTGAGGTTTCTGAAGATACTATCCGACGCGACCTGCGTGAAATGGCAAGTGAGGGCTTACTTCAGCGTGTGCATGGCGGCGCGTTGCCAGCCTCCAGCGCGGTGGTCACTTTTTCAGAAAGAAGCCAGATAGAGATCGCACCGAAACGCGCTATTGCGAAAGCGGCAGCGGAGATGATTGCGCCCGGGCAGGTGGTGATTATTGATGGCGGCACCACCTCAGCCGAGCTGGTGAAGTGCCTGCCCAGGACCCTTGCGGCCACCGTGGTGACGCACAGCCCGAGTGTGGCGATGGGGCTGGTCGATCATCCGTTAATTGAGGTCATCATCATCGGCGGGCGGCTATATAAGCACTCCATTGTCTCTGTCGGTGCCGCAGCGGTTGAAGCAATTTCCCATATCAACGCCGATATCTATTTTATGGGGGTGACGGGCGTGCATCTGGAAGCGGGTCTGAGCACCGGCGATCTGGAGGAGGCCTATATTAAACGTGCGCTGGCGGCACGCGCGGCAGAAGTGGTAGTGCTGGCCTCCAGCGATAAACTGAATGCCGCATCGCAATATACGATTGGCGAAATCACCCTGGCAAACGCCATGGTGGTGGAAAACGCCTCCAGCCCAAAACTGATCGCTCAGCTTAAGCAAAAAGGCATCACCATTGTCAGTGCACAGAGTTAAGCGGTGCCGCGGACGGTTCAGGCAGTGACCGGCACAAACTGCACCCGTTTTTTCGAAATCAGCCCGTGCGCGTTCTGGCAAAAATAGTCAACCGCGCCACAGGCTTTCAGTACCTGCAATGGCTGATGGCAGTCAGGACAGAGCGCCTGACGGGCATAATCACTGGCGCAGTGCTGGCAGTGAAAGCCGTTTTCGCTGGCGGATAACGGCTGCTGGCAGAGCGGACATAACTGATTCATCCTTTCCCCTTCGGCATAACAAACGAGGGCCCGATCAGGCCCCCGTGGGTGATTAACGCTTACCTTTTTTCAGGTGAGTCATCAGACGTTTACGTTTACGCTGCTGATTAGGCGTCAACAGGTTACGTTTACCGGCAAACGGGTTGTCACCCTCTTTAAACTGGATGCGAATCGGCGTACCCATCACGTTCAGTGAACGACGGAAGTAGTTCATCAGATAACGTTTGTAGGAGTCCGGCAGATCCTTCACCTGATTACCGTGGATCACCACGATTGGCGGGTTATAACCACCGGCATGCGCATATTTCAGCTTCACGCGACGTCCACGCACCAACGGCGGCTGATGGTCTTCCTCGGCCATGGTCATGATACGCGTCAGCATCGAGGTGTTGATGCGGCGTGTGGAGCAGTCATAGGCCTCAGTAACTGACTCGAACAGGTTACCGACACCGCTGCCGTGCAGCGCAGAGATAAAGTGGATACGGGCAAAATCGATAAAGCCCAGGCGGAAATCCAGCGTCTCTTTCACTTCATCGCGGACTTCCTGCGACAGGCCATCCCACTTGTTGACCACAATCACCAGTGAGCGCCCACTATTCAGGATAAAGCCGAGCAGAGAGAGATCCTGATCGGAAATACCTTCACGAGCATCAATCACCAGCATGACCACGTTGGCGTCTTCAATCGCCTGCAGGGTCTTAATCACCGAGAACTTCTCTACGGTATCGGTGATCTTGCCGCGCTTACGCACCCCGGCAGTATCGATTAGCACATAGTCGCGACCGTCACGCTCCATCGGGATATAGATGCTGTCACGGGTGGTGCCCGGCATGTCATATACCACGACCCGCTCTTCGCCGAGAATGCGGTTAGTTAGTGTGGACTTACCAACGTTAGGGCGGCCGACAATCGCCAGCTTAATCGGCAGATCCAGCGGGTTGAAATCATCCTCTGCTTCTTCCGCCGGGGCATCAGGATCTTCACCGCGCTCTTTGGCGGCTAAAGCCGCCCAGTAGGCTTCGTTTTCTTCCTCTTCGCTCAGTACTTTCGGATCGACCACTTCCATCCACGGCAGCAGCGCAGTTTCCAGCAGACTGGTTACGCCACGACCATGAGAAGCGGCGATGGCATAAACATCGCCTAAGCCCAGCGAGTAGAAATCACCTACGGCAGAATCGGCATCAAGACCATCGGTTTTGTTCGCCACCAGGAAGGTCGCTTTCTGACGCGAGCGCAGGTGTTTGGCAATCGCCACGTCGGCCGCCATCAGGCCAGCACGCGCATCAACCATAAACAACACCACATCGGCTTCTTCAATCGCCAGGAGTGATTGCTCCGCCATCCGGGTTTCCACGCCCTCTTCGTTGCCATCAATACCACCGGTATCAATAGCAATAAATTCGCGCCCTTCTACTTCGGCACGACCGTACTTGCGATCGCGTGTCAGCCCGGGGAAATCCGCAACCAGCGCATCTCGCGTATGCGTTAAACGGTTAAATAAGGTAGATTTTCCCACATTGGGACGCCCAACCAGCGCGACCACAGGTACCATAATAAAGCCTCATAACTAAAAAATTAAATGCCCGTCCCGATGCGTTATTATAAACAACTTGTTGCAGTCTGGTCAGGCTGAAGGCGCTAAGAATAACACGCCCGTTAAAAAACGAAACGGCCCCTGATGATCAGGGGCCGCTAAACAACAGCGTTTCAGTCGGAGAAATTAACGCGTAAAGGCGTAAACTTCACCATTCTTCGCCTGAATCAGCAGCTTATCGCTGGCAACCACCGGCTCAGTTTGCAGGCCGGAGCTGTCAACTTTCTGCTGGGCGACAAAACGACCGTCATCGGTATTCAGCCAGTGCAGGTAGCCTTCACTGTCACCCACCACGATATAGCCGTTATACAGCACCGGCGAGGTCAGGTTACGATGCAGCAGATCGCTTTGACGCCAGATGGAAACGCCACCGTCAGCGCTCAGCGCAATCACGCGGTCATCCTGATCGACCAGATAGATACGGCCGGCATCAACGATCATATCGTTAACTGAACCAATTTCACGCTTCCACATAATCTGGCCAGAGCGCAGATCGAGAGCGGTCAGATTGCCGTTATAGGCCAGTGCGTAAACCACGCCGTTGACCACGATAGGTGTGGTGTCGACATCACTCAGGCGATCGATCTCAGTAGCACCGCTTGGCTGTGAAATACGCTGCTGCCAGATCAGCTGTCCCTGATTCATCATGACCGCACTGACGCGGCCATTATCACCGCCGACAATCGCAGCGCCAAATGCCGTGGTTGGCGCAGACTCGCCGCGCAGCGAAAGAGCCGGCATATCGAGGTTAACCGACCATTTCACCGCGCCGCTCGCCTGATCCAGCCCCTGCAACATACCGTTACTGGTATGAATCAGGACTAAACCATCGCTGATCACCGGACGCGATAATGCTTCGCCAGCAACTTTGGTCTGCCAGGCGACAGAGCCATCGCTGCTGTTCAGCGCATAAACCTGGGCACGTTCGCTACCGATATAAATATGTTCACCACCCGCTGTCACACCACCAGACAGCAGTGCAGGCCGGTTACTGGAGAAGAAACCGGTTTTTTCCGCCAGGTCGACTTTCCACTTCTCTTTACCATCCGCAGCATCCAGCGCTTTCACCACACCATGACGATCGGCGGCAAACACGGTGCCATCCTGCCATGCAGGATGCAGATTTGAATAGAAGTCGCCAATGCCATCACCGACTGAAGTGCTCCACACTTTTTCCGGCGTGAACTGATTCTGAACTGTTGGCAACGGGGCCATTTTCACTACATCTTCTTCGCCGCTGAACAGCGAACAACCGCTGAGTAACGTGACTGAAATCAGCCCGGGCAGCAGGTATTTACGTAATTCCATGCGCTCTCTCTTGAATGGCTTAACTTAACCTAAGTTATTCATTTTCATCTGCATCATTTCTTTCAGCGCGGGAGAGGCATCAGAAGCAATACCTTTACTCCATGCTTCACGCGCACCCTGCATATCGCCTTTGCTTAACAGCGCTTCGCCACGGATATCAGCAATAATGGCTACCCAGCCATCACCTTTTACCGTGTCGAGGGTTTTGATCGCGTCATCAGCCTTTTTCTGCTGCAGTTGAATGCGCGCCAGACGCAGATTCAGCACCGCCTGCAAATTGGCATCCTGCGTCGCTTTCAGGCCGCTCTGCAATTGAGCCGCAGCTTTATCCAGTTCGTTTTTGTCGACAAACTGTTTCGCCAGGTCCAGCGAAGCCAACGCACCATAGGTGTTGTTATTTTCGCTGACAAACTTGCTTGCCGCTTCCAGAGTGTTTGGTTTACTGCCATCCAGCTCGGTAGTCACCTGCTGATAAGCCGCAGATGTCACTTTCGCACTACCGTCCTGATGACTGTTCCAGTAACGCCAGCCCACCAGTGCACCTACGCCTAAAACGACGCCAACCACCAGCGCTTTGCCATTGTTGGCAAAGAAACGACGAAGTGCATCAACCTGTTCGTTATCGTTGCTATAGACTTCCACGCAATCCCTCTCCTTAACTTATGTCCTGCTGCACCGAAATTATTTCAACAGCGCCGAGAGCGCGGCTGCCGCATCACTCTGCGCCAGCGTTTGCTGTTCACCGGTGCGCAGATCTTTAATCACCACCTGGCCCGCTTTCACTTCATCTTCACCCACTACCAGTGCAACGCGAGCGCCCCACTTATCGGCACGGGCAAACTGCTTTTTAAAGTTGCCGCCACCATAGTTGGTCATTAGCTTCAGTTCTGGCGACGCATCACGCAGCTTTTCTGCCAGCAGCATTGCTGCGGACTGCACACCCTGACCGGAAGCGATAACATAGACATCAACAATGCGCGTCGGTTCAAATTCCGGATTAACCGCCTGAACCAGCAACACTAAACGCTCAAGTCCCATGGCAAAGCCGACGGCAGGCGTCGCACGCCCACCCAGCTGTTCCACCAGGCCATCATAGCGACCGCCGGCACATACCGTGCCCTGCGCGCCAAGGCTGCTGGTGACCCATTCAAACACCGTGCGGTTGTAGTAATCGAGACCACGCACCAGACGCTGATTAATGGTATAGCCAATCCCGGCATCATCCAGAATGGCGCAGAGACCGGCAAAATGTTCGCGCGACTCGTCATCCAGATAATCGCCTAAGGCCGGCGCATTATTCAGCAGTTGCTGCACATCAGGATTTTTGCTGTCCAGCACCCGCAGTGGATTGCTGTACATCCGGCGTTTACAATCCTCATCCAGCACCTCCTGATGCTGTTCAAGGAACGCCACCAGCGCGTCACGATAGTTAGCACGCGCTTCCAGCGAACCGATAGAGTTCAGCTCCAGCGTCACGTGTTCGGCAATACCCAGCGCTTTCCACCAGCGTGCGCTCAGCAGAATCAGTTCAGCATCAATATCCGGCCCCTGCAGGCCAAAGACTTCGACACCCAGCTGATGGAACTGACGATAGCGCCCTTTCTGCGGACGCTCGTAGCGGAACATCGGCCCGACGTACCACATACGCTGTTCCTGATTGTACAGCAGACCATGTTCGATACCGGCACGCACGCAGCCCGCCGTACCTTCCGGACGCAGTGTCAGGCTTTCGCCGTTGCGATCTTCGAAGGTGTACATCTCTTTTTCAACCACGTCGGTCACTTCACCGATAGCGCGTTTGAACAATGGGGTCTGCTCTACAATCGGCAAACGAATTTCGCTGTAACCATAACCGGCCAGCACCTGCTTCAGGATGCCCTCAATGCGCTGCCAAACCACGGTTTCAGCAGGCAGATAGTCGTTCATGCCGCGGATAGCTTGAATATTCTTTGCCACTTATTATCTCTCTAAATTGGCTACTGAATGGACGCTTGCGTCGCACTGTCTGTTTACGGTCAGCGATTGTCACTATCCCTGCCGACATTCAGTATCTTAAATATGAAAAAGAACCTGACCCGGCATCTTACCCCAAGAGGGGGACACCGAACAGGTTCAATCTTCTCTCCCCTTCATCTTTCGGGCTGCCGGGGCGTTGGCTGCCTTCTCTCACCCCAGTCACTTACCGGAGTAAGCTCCGGGGGATTCGCTCAGTTGCCGCCTGCCTGCAACCCAAAATCTATTGGGGTAAACCCTTCATCTTTCGGGCCGCCGGGGCGTTGGCTGCCTTCTCTCACCCCAGTCACTTACCGGAGTAAGCTCCGGGGGATTCGCTCAGTTGCCGCCTGCCTGCAACCCAAAATCTATTGGGGTAAACCCTTCATCTTTCGGGCTGCCGGGCGTTGGCTGCCTTCAGGCGGGCGGCTAAATGCCGTCCCATAAGCTCCGGGGGATCTGAAACACTGTAGGGGAGCCATTAATGGCTCCCGCTGGCTGATGCTACTTCTCGACCTGCTGCACATCGATGCGGCGACTCTCGTCCAGCATCGACGCTTTGGCACGAATGCGTGCTTCCAGCTGATCGATCATATCGTCGTTATCCAGACGCTCGCGCAGACGCACGCCATCTTCGTAGAGACCGCTCTTCTTATTACTGCCGGTCACGCCAAGGGTAGAAACCAGCGCTTCCCCCGGACCATTGACCACACAACCGATAATCGAAATATCCATCGGCGTGATGATATCTTCCAGCCGCTGTTCGAGGGCGTTAACCGTGCCAATCACATCAAACTCCTGACGTGAGCAGGTCGGACAGGCAATAAAGTTAATCCCGCGCGAACGAATTCGCAGTGATTTCAGGATATCAAACCCGACCTTCACTTCCTCAACCGGATCGGCCGCCAGCGAAATACGCAGCGTATCGCCAATCCCTTCTGACAGCAGCAGGCCAAGGCCGATGGCCGATTTCACCGCACCGGCGCGAGCGCCGCCCGCTTCGGTGATACCAAGGTGTAATGGCTGAACGATCTGTTTAGCCAGCAAGCGATAAGATTCCACGGCAAGAAACACGTCGGACGCTTTAACGCTGACTTTAAACTGATCGAAATTAAGACGATCAAGATGATCAACATGACGCATGGCGGATTCCAGCAGCGCCTGTGGCGTCGGCTCACCATACTTTTCCTGCAGATCACGCTCCAGCGATCCGGCATTGACGCCGATGCGGATAGGAATGTTGTAGTCACGCGCGCAGTCCACCACCTGGCGGATACGTTCGTTATTACCGATATTGCCTGGATTGATACGCAGACAGTCAACGCCATATTCGGCGACTTTCAGCGCGATGCGATAGTCGAAATGAATATCCGCCACCAGCGGGACATTGACTTGTTGTTTGATCAGTTTGAAGGCTTCCGCCGCGTCCATAGTCGGTACGGAAACGCGAACAATATCCGCGCCTGCACGTTCCATGGCTCTGATTTGACTGACCGTGGCAGCGACATCGGTAGTGCGCGTGTTGGTCATGGACTGAACGGCGATCGGAGCGCCATCGCCCACCGGCACCTTGCCGACGTAAATACGTGTTGATTTGCGACGGATAATGGGTGCTTCGTTATGCATATTCTTTCTCCATAATCGCTCGGGACCAGAGAAGATGCGTTATTGCGCACCGATGGTCAGGCGAGCAACCTGGTTGCTACGGACAAAACGACTCAGGTCAACAGGCTGGCCCTGATACTGAATCTGTACTGCGCTCGGCGCACCGATTTTGAGACGATAAGGTGCGGTACCTGCAAGGCTAAGTTTACCACCACTACGCTGTGTACCACTGAACAGTTTTTTACCTGCTGAATCAGTAACTTCCAGCCAGCAATCGGCGTTAAAATCCATCACCACGGCGTTAGGATCCACTGGCGCACCGCTCACGCCAGCAGCGCCGGTTGGCAACTGGCCATTGTTTGCCTGACCATCCGCCGCAGGAACTGCGGCGTTGTTGATCGGAGCCTGGCTCGGCGAAACGACCTGACCGGCATTACTGACCGGGGTGGCAGCATGAACTGGCGCGGGCGCATTCGCAGCCGAAGTATTACTTGCCGCATTATTGGGATCTGCGGCTACAGGACTGCTGTCAGCAGGCGCGGCGGGTGATTCAGTCGCGCTGTCACTTTCAGTACTGCTACCGGTCAGGGAAACAGACTGACTGTTATCCCCTTCGGTGGCAGAGTTCTGGTCGGCCATGGAAACCAGGTCATCCTGTGCCGCCTTGTGGTTTTGCCACCACCAGGCGCCGGTCAGACCGACGACGACAAACAGTACCAACCAGGTAAAAATCATCAGCCAGCCATCGCGTTTTTTACGACGCTTGCCGAGTGAGAAGCTCTGCATTGGTTCAACTTTTGCTGCACGAACCGGTGCCTGCCTGGCCATCATGGGCAGCAGCTCCTCTTCCGGCACATGCACCAGACGAGCATACGAGCGGATATAACCACGCAAGAAAGTCGATGCGAGATCGGCGGGGGATTTATCTTCCTCAAGATCACGAACGGTAGAAAGTTTCAGGCAAAGACGCTCAGCAACGTTCTGCTGCGTCAGGCCCATTTTCTCACGGGCACCACGCAGGCGTTCGCCCGTGGAATTTACTGCAGATTTTTCTTCAGTGGCTTCAGTATTCATTAGCTAAAAAATGCTGGTGCTGTATCGATTGTGGAAAATTTCGCGCCAGTTGCCTGCCATAACGCTCAATATCAGCGCTACGCTTAACTAACGCGGCGAAACGAATCTCTAACCACAAGCTTTCTGCCGTAGCAGGCAAGCTGTGTTGATACACATCTAACAAGAGTCGCGCATCAGCACGTTCTCCCTTTCCAAATCGCGTTTCGGCCTCTGCCAGCAAGGTCATCCCTTTCTGTCCGTCGGCCTTAACGGCCAACAATAACGACTGCCTTGCAGGCTCAGATTCTCCGGCGTTCAGATAGCAGTAACCGGCATTCTCAAAGCTATCTGCTCTGGCGCCGGGCTGCGGCAGACGTAGTGCCTGGCTAAACTGCTGTTGTGCCGCATCATACTGCCCTAAACCGCAAAGAAACGCACCGTAATTGTTAACGACCAAACTATTTAACGGTGCCAACTTCAGCGCCTGATCATAACGCAATTGGGCGGAATGGTTATCCCCCGTTTTTTGATAAAGACGGGCCATGGCCAGCTGCGTGCGATAATCCTGCGGCTGTGCGGCCTCTGCACGTTCCAGATTGCGTTGCGCCGCGGTAATATCACCGCGCGCAAGGTACTCTAAACCGAGCTGCAGACGCGTCTGCGCTGAGGCATTCGTGGCGGTATCAGTGACACAACCACTTACAAGAAAAGTACTCAGCACTGCACAGTGTAATCCTTTACACATACATAACGTCTCCCTGCTGTTATGAAGCCTGGTATGTTACTCCAAACACAGCAAGCTCAACACCAGAGAAATCACTGAGAAAACAATTCAGTCTCAAGTTTCAGATCGCTTTCACAGATATGGCTTCGCCTGCCATTTTTTTGCGCAGAGTTCGCTTAGTACGATCGATTACATCGCCAGCTAACTGACCACAGGCGGCATCAATATCATCACCACGGGTTTTACGCACAATAGTGGTAAAGCCGTAGTCCATCAGTACTTTAGAAAAACGGTCCACACGACTGTTCGAGCTGCGGCCATACGGCGCCCCCGGGAACGGGTTCCATGGGATCAGGTTAATTTTGCACGGCGTATCTTTCAGCAGGGCCGCCAGTTCATGGGCATCATCAGTGCTGTCATTGATATGATCCAGCATCACATACTCAATGGTGACGCGTCCCTGATTCGCATTCGATTTGCCGATGTAACGCTGCACCGCCGCAAGGAAAGTCGCGATATTGTATTTCTTGTTAATCGGCACGATTTCATCGCGGATCTTGTCATTCGGCGCGTGCAGAGAGATCGCCAGCGCAACGTCAATCATATCGCCCAGTTTATCGAGCGCCGGCACCACACCGGAGGTTGACAGGGTAACGCGGCGTTTGGACAGCCCGAAACCAAAGTCATCCAGCATGATCTCCATTGCCGGTACGACATTGTTCAGATTCAGCAGGGGTTCGCCCATCCCCATCATGACCACGTTGGTAATTGGACGCTGACCGGTAATACGCGCCGCGCCAATAATTTTCGCCGCTCGCCATACCTGACCAATAATTTCCGACACGCGCAGATTACGGTTAAAGCCCTGCTGGGCGGTGGAGCAGAATTTACATTCCAGCGCACAACCTACCTGCGAAGAGACACAAAGTGTGGCGCGGTCTTTCTCCGGGATATAGACAGTTTCGACCAGTTGATCGCCAACGCGAATCGCCCATTTAATGGTGCCATCTGCCGAACGCATCTCTTCAGCCACTTCCGGTGCGCGGATCTCGGTCAGCTCTTTCAGCTTACCGCGCAGCACCTTATTGATATCGGTCATCTGATCGAAATCATCGCTGCAGTAATGATAGATCCATTTCATCACCTGATCGGCACGGAAGGGTTTCTCACCAATAGAGCTAAAGAATTCGCGCATTTGCTGACGGTTGAGATCCAGCAGATTGATTTTTTGTTTTTGATTAACAGCGACAGGAGTTTCTGACGACGGCGTCACAATAAGTTCTGACATAATATTCTCTCGCCTCGTTATTACACGTTATGGCGTTAGGTTAATGATAAAGTCGGGATGAATGATAAAAAAAGAAACGCCCCCGCTGAGCATGCTCATCAGGGGCGCATTATTGTACAAACATCTTTCACGGGATACCAGGTTATCAGGGTGAGCAGCGGAAATAATTTTGTAAACGCTGCTTACCGCGCGGCGATCCCGCTACGCATTAACGGGTGCGCGGGCAGATTTCGCCTTCGCCGAAGAAAAATGCGATTTCACGTGCGGCAGACTCAGCGGAGTCAGAACCGTGAGTGGCATTTTCAGTAAAGCTGTCAGCGTAATCCGCGCGCAGAGTACCGGCCAGAGCATTAGCCGGGTTAGTCGCGCCCATCAGGTCACGGTGACGCTGCACGGCATTTTCGCCTTCCAGTACCGAAACCACGATAGGGCCGGAGGTCATAAATTCAACCAGGCCGTCGAAGAATGGCTTACCCGCGTGCTCTGCGTAGAACCCCTGAGCCTGTTCAGTGGTCAGGTGCAGCATTTTAGCCGCAACAATTTTAAAACCAGCGCTTTCAAAACGATTGTAGATAGCACCAATTACGTTTTTTGCCACCGCGTTCGGTTTTACGATGGAAAAAGTACGTTCTGTTGTCATGTTGACCTCTGTAATTAACTTCCAGTTTAAGCCGGATTTACCTGTTATCCGTCAGGATCGGTATCCCGCAAGATTTTGGCCAGGAAATTTGGCTTCCGGCCCGAGAAATGGCGGCGATTATAGGGGCGTGACCGGCAGTTGCCTACCCGGAATTCAACAATTTATTAAAAAAATATGATCGCCGTCGCGACAATCTGGTCGCATTTGCTGTCCAGACCCTACAACAACTCACTCAACTGTAAAAGACGCAGTCGCCACCTGTCCACCCTCATCCAGCACCGTTAACTGATAAGCGCCTGGTTTTTCGAACACTAATGCCTGCGAGTCAGGGCCATCCTGCCCCTCCAGCGGCGAGCCATTAAGGAACCACCAGCGTTGATTTCCCTGCCCTCCCTGCACGCTGGCGGTGATCGTCAGTGCATGCTGTCCGGGAAGCCGGTGCAAAATCTGGCCGTCGCGCAGACCGGTTAAAATCAGAGGAACCGCATTCCCCTCACCTAATGGCGGACACTGCATATCGATGGCCGGCAAACGACTGGCGCGTCGTTCAGCCAGCGCTAGCCAGGGTTCCAGCGGCAGCGGCCATAACATCAGGGTTTCGGCCCGGGCGCCGCTGCAGTCTGCCGCAACGCGCCTGCCCTGCGGATTTATCCAGACCGGCTGCTGCAGACCCGAGATACTCTCCTGCCCCGGCGCCAGCAGTGTCGGCGGCACGGTATTATTCACGATCCAGCTCTGGCGGCGCTGGCGGCAGTTAGCATCTCCCGGCGCTAAGGTTTGCCCGCCAGGCCAGCAGATGGTCGCGGCACTCACCGAAGCAGGGCGTGGATCGCCCGGCAAATCGGCGCCACGTAATGCCGGTGACGACATCAGCAAATGATGAAGCTGGTTTAATATCGGCACCGCGCTGGCATAGCCGTACTGTCCGGCAACCGGAGTACCGTCCGGACGTCCCACCCATACGCCAATCAGGTAACGAGCGTCCATCCCCACCGCCCAGGCGTCGCGATAGCCATAACTGGTGCCGGTTTTCCACGCCAGCGGCACTACGGCAGCGCGATCGTCATCCGCCAGCGGCTGTGCCTCGCCTGCCAGAATACTGCGAATGACCCAGGCGGCGCCCGGTGAAAGTAAAGGACGTTCTTCCAGCCCCTGCTCTGGCAGAAAACGCAGGGCAGCGACATTGCCATGGCGCGCAAAGGCGCTGTAGGCCGACAGCACTTCATCCATGCGCGTACCGGTTCCGCCGAGTATCAGGGAAAGATTCGGCTCCACGGCCGGCGGGAAGCGCAGATTAACCCCGGCATTACGCAGCGCAGCGGTAAAACGCCTGGGTCCGTAAGCATCCAGTAATTGCACCGCCGGAAGATTAAGCGATCGCGACAGTGCTTCGCTGGCGCTGACCGGACCATGAAAGCCGCTGTCAAAATTTCCGGGACGGTAATCGCCAAAGCGACGCGGGACATCCTGCAACAATGACTCCGCATGAATCAGCCCGTCGTCGATCGCCAGACCATACACAAAAGGTTTCAGGATCGATCCCGGCGAACGCACGCTGCTGATCATATCGACATGACCAAAACGACTGTCGTCATTCAGATCAACCGAACCGAGATAGCCGCGCACTTTCATATTGGTATGATCAACGATCAGTAAAGCCATGGAGGTACGCGGCGGCAGCTGATTTTTCCAGCCCAGCGCCAGCGCTTCCAGCTGACGCTGCAGCGACGCATTAATGGTAGCGGTCACTTTTTGCCGGGGTGAAAGTGCAATCACTCTTCTGGCCAGCAACGGCGCCAGCTGTGGCATCTGGCGCGGCGCCAGCCACACCGGCTCGGCAAACAGTTCGTCCACCTGCGCCTTTGGCCAAACCTGATAATCCACCATGCGCTGCAATACTTTGTTGCGCGCGGCCTGGGCGCGCAGCGGCCAGCGATCCGGCCGTAAACGGCTCGGAGCCTGCGGCAGTACCGCCATTAATGCGGCTTCACTGCGCGTCATCTCTGCCGGTGACTTGCCAAGCCAGGTCCAGCTCGCCGCGCCAATCCCCTCTATTGTCCCGCCAAACGGGGCGCGATTGAGGTACAGAGTGAGGATCTCCGGTTTTGACAGGTGCCACTCCAGTTGCAGTGCGCGCCAGACCTGCAGCAACTTACCGCTAAAGGTACGGGGCTGTGGATCAATCAGACGCGCAACCTGCATGGTCAGGGTACTGCCGCCGGAAATAATGCCGCCACCGCGCATATCCTGCCAGGCCGCACGCAGGATTGACAGCGGATTAACCCCCGGATGTTGCCAGAACCAGCGATCTTCGTAATTCAGCAGCGCCTGCAGATACCAGGGGGAAACCTCATCCAGGGTTACCGGATAACGCCAGATGCCATTGCGATCGGCAAAACGCCACAGCGGCGTGCCATCTTCCGCCACCACCACCCGCGCCGGTTCAACCTGCTGCAACGGCAGCGGCCACAGGCGGTCGGCCAGCAGCAGCACGATAATCAACGTCAGCGGCACCAGCAGCCAGCGGAAAAAAGCACGACCTCTTTTCATCATCACACGGCGCCCGACACACTGCCGGGCGCCAGACCTTATTGCACGTTCAGGCGCTCAGGCGTTACGCCCAGCGCACGCCATTGCGGCACATACATCGATTCAACCTGCGGTGCCGGAACCTGATAACTACCCGGCGTCACGGCGCGCGCCAGATAAAGCAGGGTCACCGGGCGATTGCCATCGATATCCACCGCCGCGATAAAGCGATCGTCACGGAACTCCAGGTGCTTAATGCTGGCCTGCTGCATATCGCTTAACGACTCCTGCACCTCCGCCGCGCTCTCCCCCAGGCTGGCGCTGCTGTCGCTCAGGTTCTGATTCTCCAGTTCCAGACCGGCTGGCAGCAAGTCGACGACCAGCGCATCCGGCACGCGTTCGCGCGCCGACACCTTCAGTTGTACCAGCACCAGTTCACCGCTCTTCAGGTTAGCCAGTGACTTCTCCTTACCATCCAGCCCCAGATAGCTGCGGCTGATTTGCAAATTATTGCTGTAGGGCTCCGGCGCATGCTGTGCATAACCCACCACGTCCAGGCGCCCATACAGGTTTCCACTGCCCTGACTGGTCAGACTCACCCCCTCCGCCAGCTGGGCGGCAGCCAGCAATTCGCTATGCGTTTCGCTGCCGCTAAGCGCCGGTGATTGTCCGTTCAGTATCGCCTGCCAGCTCTGACCTGGCGCTGACATCAGCGCTTTCCCGGCAATAAACAGGGCATTATTTTCCTGCGTTGACAGCCAGCGTTTGCCATTCAGCTGTTGCGATAACCTGACCAGCAGCAGATCCTGCTCGTTTGGCAGCAGTTTGTTATCCACCAGCAAGTTCAGCATCATCGCGTTATCGCGCAGGGTGCTGCCGTAATCTTCCAGCCAGACATTGTTTTCTGGCCGGCTGGTGTTAACCGCAAGATTGATAATCTCACCGGCACGCGGGGCATCGCCCATTAATCTGAGCGCAACCCCCAGTTGCAGCAGCGGCAAGCCGGCTTTGGCGCTGGCCTTTTTGTCATACAGCGCACGCAGAGCGCCCAGTGGCGCCTTTTGCTGACGGGCCAGTACCAGTGCGGCATAGGCCTGCACACTAAAGCGGGAGGCCGCTGCGTCACTGCTGTAATAGACCTCAATCTGATTCGGATCCTGCAAATAGCGCAGCAGGCGCTGGTTGGCGCGCTCCAGAACTGACGGCGATACGCTGTAGCCCTGTTCACTGGCACGAATCAGAAAATCGGTGACATAGGCGGTCAGCCAGAACTCTTCCTGACTCTCTTTGCCCCACAGGCCAAAGCCGCCATTCGCGCGCTGCATACCCGCCAGACGGTCGATACCGATATCGATCGATTCCCGCCGCGCCGCGTCGCTGCTGCCTTTAATCCCCAGTGCCGCCAGTTGCGCCTGATTGGTATATAGCGACGGATAGAGACCACTGACGGTTTGCTCCAGACAACCATAGGGATAAGCATAAAGTTCACGAATATAGCGGGCGATATTGAGTGGGGGGTGGTTGCCAATCACCAGCAGTCCCTGCAGAGTAGCCGGATCCAGCCCGCTCAGCGCTCCGGCCGGTACACTCCAGGGTTCGTCAATACGCACCACCGCCTCAAAGCTACGGGTTTCCGCAGGCCACGCCGGGCGGACGCCGATTTTCCAGCTTTGCTGGCTGGGGCTAACTGTTTCACCAGGCAGATTCAGACCGGTAATCTCAGCAGTAATGTCTCCCGCGCCAAAACCAGTCAATGCCGTTACCGGGATAAAAAGCGTGGTGCGCTCTCCGGTTTTCAGCGTGACAGTTTGCGTGGCGGCGCCATCGAGTTTTATTAATCCCTGCGCCGCCAGATTAATATTCAGGGTTTGCGGCAGGCCAGAAAGATTGGAGAGATCGAGAGCCAGGCGGGCGTTATCGCCGCCGGCCATAAAGCGTGGCGTCGCCAGTTCACTAATCAGCGGCGCTGCGACCACCAGTTTCTGCTCACTCTGACCAAAGCTATCGTCGCTCCATGCCTGCGCCATCAGACGCAGTTCGCCATTGAACTCAGGTATCGGCAGTTCGACGCGCCCTTCCCCCATCGCGTCCAGCGTTACCGGTAGCGCTTGTTGCGCCACGATATGCACATCGGTTACCGGTTTCTGACCGCCGCGCGCCAGCGGATCGTCTTCGTCGCCATCACCACCAAAGCGCAACGTCGCCTGACGCCCCTGCCCTTCAATCAGTTGCCCGTAGACATCATATTGATCGGCGTTATAGCGTTTACGTCCAAAGAAACCATTAAAAGGGTCCGGGGTTTTATAATCGGTAATGCTCAGTACGCCACTATCGACCGCCGCCAGCAGCAGGTGGATATTTTTCGGCAGTTCGCCGCCCTGACGTGCGGCTTTAACTTTTACCGTCAGCGTCTGATTCGGGCGGATTTTTGCCGGTGCGTCGAGCGTGATCGCCAGCTTGCGATCCTCATCGGCCAGCGGCAGATGCAGCAGCCCGACCGCGCGTTTTGGCGTAGTGCCTTTCTCTTTTTCTCCCGGCCGGATAACTAACGCGCTGAGATAGAGATCGTGACGACGCCACGCCTGATTAACCGGCACATCAACATTCAGTCCACCGGCGGGCACATCAATCTCCTGCCACCACAACGGCCCGTTACTGGACTCCAGCATCAGATAGCCTTTACCCGCTGCCGGCGCTTCAATATGCACGCTGGCTTTTTCTCCAGGCCGGTAAGCTGGTTTATCCAGTTTAAGTTTCACCTGGTCCGGGCGCAGCGCTCCGCTGCCATCGGTATTGTCCTGCCAGCTGTAGCCCGCCCAGAAACGAATACTGGTGATAGCTTTCTCATCGGCGGTACGCACTTCCAGACGATACGAACCCCAGTCAACCGGGAACTCAACGCGCGCCGTGCCATCGGCAGCCAGCGTAATCTGCTGCTGTTCCTCAGTCAGGTCCTTCTGCTCGTAGCGGGACTGCCAGCCTTCGCCGTCGGAGAAGCTCCAGTAGTAGTCGCGACGCTCGCGCACCAGGCGCACATCAATATTCTGCGCCGCCAGCTTCTCCCCACGGGCATTGGCCAGCACAATATCAAAAGCGGCATTACTGCCCTCTTCCACCATCGGCTGACTGCGGTAGCTGTCGCTACGATAGTCATAGACATCTTTGTTACCAAACAGCGGGCGAATACCGGGCAGCGCATCGGCAGGCCAGACCGCCTGCGCGACGCGACGGGTCACCGGGCGACCGCCGCTCTCCAGCAGGCTGCCCTGCAGAATGATATTGATCGGCGAATGCGCCTCCTGCCAGTCTGACGGCACCACCACGGCGGCGTCGCCCTGTGCATCAAGGGTGACATCAAACTCGTCAAGGCTGCGTTTTAATCCGTCTTCATTGATATCGCCAAACTGATAGCCGGGCAGTGCGGCAACGGCATCGCGATTAGGGCGGACAAACAGCTGCCCCTGCAGGCGATTGCCAGCCGCCGGCGCGCCATACAGATAACGACCATTCACCGCGAACGTGAGGTCATCAGCCGGCGCCAGTGGATGATCGGCCCCCTTCAGCGAGAGCGCCATCCGCTCCGGCAGAAAATCCTCGACGTTAAAACGCCAACTGCGTGGATGGTCATCACCGGTATTTGCCCGCAGCGTCCAGCTGCCCGTGATGGCAGATTCAGGCAGGGTATAGCGATACTGATAGAGGCCGTTATCCGGTTGCCACACCAGTGTCCGCGCCACTTCGCCATCCGGCTTCACTACCTCCAGCCGAACCGGCTGCGGCGGTAATGGCTTACCGTCAGCATCGCGTAGCAACGCATTAACGATCACCGTTTCTCCGGGGCGATAGAGATCGCGCGGGCCAAAGATAAACAGTTGCTTGTCATAGCCTTCCGGACCGGCGACCGCAAATTCCGCCAGATCCAACGCCGGACGACTGAGATCCAATAGAGTGGTTTGCTGATCTTTGGTTGCCAGCAGCAGCTTCGCTTTTGCCGCCGAGGTAAACTGTGCATGGCCCTGGTTATCGCTTACCGCTTGTTGCAGCGTCTGGCCTTTCTCATCCAGTAGCGTCAGTGTTATGCCCGGCAGCGCCACACCATTTTCCAGGCTCTGGCTAAACACATCCATCTGCGCCGGGAACTGATGCAGCGACAGGCCAATATCACTGAGGGTAAACAGGGTCGCGGCGTTACTGTAATTATAGGTTCCGGCTTTTTTCATTACCGCCAGATAGACGCCTGGCTGTTTAAAGGCCGCAATATTGCTTAGCGGCAACAGCATTTTTTCGCGCGTATTGCGCTCAGGGTTAAGATCAAAACGGCCGCTATAGACCAGCTCGGTTTTAGCCAGCAACTCTTCCGATTGCCAGCTCTGCAGGCTATTGCCGTTCTGCCATGAGGAGAGAAAATCGGGTAAAGAAGCGGCTTTTACCCGGAAAAAATCAACATCGATACTGTTTACGTTAAGCGCGAGGATCGGCAACCCCTGAGTGACGCGCGTGGGCAGTAAAGAGCCGCGGCTGGCAAAGCCGACCATCGGCTGCACATCACGCGTAGTGATCTCCTGTTCCGCAGTACGCTCCAGCGTGGCGCCATTAGCCGCTTTGAGCCCGCTATCGACGGTGGCGATCAGTTTACGGTTCGGTTCGAGATGGCGAAAACGCAGCTCGCGGTGGTCCGGCGACAGTTCCCAGCCGCCGTCGACGGCGCCGCTTTGGCTGTCGACCAGATGCAGCAACTGGGCAAAGTGTTGTTTGTCATCCAGCGCCACCGAAAAGGTGGCCACCAGCGTGCTGGCGCCATCCAGTTGCACTTCGGAGATATCGACAACCTTCAGCGGCTTGCCCTTATCGCGCGCCACTTCGGCGGCGCGCCGGGCATCGCTTAGCGCGGTGTCGGGCGCCGGGGCGGCGCCGGATGGCGACGTGCTTTTTTCTGCGGATGCCGCCGGTTGCGCTTTTTTATCATTATCATCGCAACCTGACAGCAATGTCAGCGCCAGTAAGGCAGCAACAGCTAACCCGTTCCTCAACCCGTGCATACGATCTCCATGGCATGATAAGCCTGCGAAATGAGAACGCCATTATGGCGGGAAAAGGGGGAGAGTGAACAAGTAAATTTGTTATTTTGCGAGCGGTTACACAGCAGTCGGGAGATTTGTCGTTAATGATTAATTATTCTTCGGCACATTTCATAAATTTCATTTAAGATCATTTGGATAATAGAAATTTTCTTGTGGTGTCGCCAGAGATCGCCGACACTCAAAGTCAGCACTTTTATGACACAGACCCATAACGAGGACGCGATGACAACCTCCTTCTTTGTTACAGCCGAATGGCTTGCAGAACACCGGATTGAAAATGAGGTACAGGTAATCGATGCACGCTTGCTTCCTCCTGGCCAGGAGCTGGTGCGTGATATTCAGGCCGAGTATCTTGCCGGCCACTTGCCTGATGCCCCCTTTTTCAATATTGAGACGCTGTCCGATCACACCAGCCCTTATCCGCATATGATGCCGCGCGCCGAGAGTTTTGCCGTGGCGATGCGTGAACTGGGTATCAGTAGCGACAAACATCTGGTGGTGTACGATGAGGGCAATCTGTTTTCCGCCCCGCGCGCCTGGTGGATGTTGCGTGCCTTCGGCGTCACGCAGGTATCGATTCTGGCGGGAGGCCTGCAGGGCTGGAAACAGGCGGGCCTGCCGCTGGCAACCGGCGAAGTATCGCTGCCGGAAGGCGAATTCGATGCACAGTACGATGCCGATCTGGTGCGTCGCGTTACCGATGTCCTGCTGATGAGTCATGAAGGCACGGCACAGATTGTCGATGCGCGCCCGGCAAACCGCTTTCATGGCGAAGTTGATGAGCCGCGTCCGGGGCTGCATCGCGGGCATATTCCCAACAGCCTTAACGTGCCGTGGAACGAACTGGTGGTTGATGGTCAGTTGAAACCGGCGGCGGAGCTGACGGCGATTTTCCAGCATCATGGTGTTGATCTGGCGAAACCTGTGGTGGCCAGCTGTGGTTCCGGGGTAACGGCGGTGGTGCTGATTCTGGCGCTGACCACTCTGGGCGTGGCCGACGTCAAATTGTATGACGGCTCCTGGGGTGAGTGGGGCAGCCGTGACGACCTGCCAATTCAGACCAGTGTTTAATGCCACTGGCCGGGGGCATCCCGGCCAGCGTCAGGTAAATTAGCGGGCAACCTTAAACTCGCGCAGAAAACTGCCCCAGCGCCGCTCATAAAACGGTGTGATATGAGCGGTAAAGAAGTGGCTGATGCCCTTGTCACCTTCAACAATCTCACAGATATCAACCGGCTCATCTTCCAGCAAGGTGTCAGTAGCCACACTGCCCGCCGCACGAATAATAGCGTCAATATTGCTGTCGGCCTCGATGCCAATCAGCAGATTCGCCGCCTGATCCGCCGACTCTTTAATATGCGCAATATAAGCGCGGCGCACCTGTTTATGTTTGGCAAACAACTGGCTCAGCGAGGCGATAACCTGGGCCGGGGGTTCGGCGATCTCAGACAGTAACAGCGGCGTACCGCCTTCCAGTACCGTTTGCTGGCTCAGCGCGTCGCCGCCCTCACCCAGTAACTGGCTGATTTCGCGCGGTGAAAACTCTTTGCCGACGGGCAGTTTGGGATTGAGAAACAGCGTTTCCCCCAGCGTCATCTCAAACAGCGTGCGCACCGGCATAATCAGATATGCCTGCTCGTCGCTGACCGCCTGCTGCATGGCTTCAATTGAGCTGAAGAAGGGGATCACGCTGGCCCCATCCTCTTTCTCCCAGTGTTGCAGATCGGCCGCAGCACTGGCATCCGGCTGCCCGCTGGCGCTTTCACCCGGCACCCAGACGCTGGCGCTCATCAGCAACTCAAAAAACTCCGGCCGATGGGCGGGTTCAGTGGCAGCCAGTTTCAGCACCTCTTCGAGGCGGCTATTCGATTGGTTCATGGTTTTATTCCGGGGCACAGGGCCGGATTTCTCCGGCCCGTTTCGCGTTATTTTAATAGCAGATTAGCAATGGTGCGCACACCCAAACCCGTCGCGCCAGCAGACCATTGATCCACCGCGCCTTTGCGGTAGGTGGCGGAGCAGTCAATATGCAGCCAGCCTTTCTGGTAGTTCTTCACAAAGTGTGACAGGAAGCCAGCGGCGGAGCTGGCCCCGGCGGTATGTGAAGGGCTGGCCATATTGTTCAGATCGGCAAAATTCGACGGCAGGTGACCGCGATGGAACTCAGCCAGCGGCAGGCGCCAGAATGGCTCATTTTCACTGGCCGCGCTCTCCATCAATTTGTTTGCCAGCTGGTCGTCGAAACTGAACAGCGCATGGTAATCATTGCCGAGAGCGGTTTTCGCTGCGCCGGTCAGGGTGGCCGCGTCAATTAACAGCTCAGGATTCTGCTCGCTGGCATCAATCAGGCCATCGGCCAGCACCAGACGCCCTTCCGCATCAGTATTCATCACTTCAACGGTTTTACCGTTGCGGTAACGGATAATATCGCCCAGCTTAAAGGCATTGCCGCTGACCATATTTTCCGCGCAGCAGAGGTAAAGTTTGACGCGTTTTTGCAGACCACGGGTAATCGCCAGCGCCAGCGCGCCGGTTACCGTCGCCGCACCGCCCATATCGGATTTCATTGAATCCATAAAGGCGCTTTGTTTCAGACTGTAGCCGCCGGTATCAAAGGTAATGCCTTTACCGACCAGACAGGCATAAACCGGGGCATTTTCATCGCCGGTTGGGTTGTAATCCAGAGCCAGCAGAGCCGGACTGCGCTGCGAACCGCGACCAACAGTATGGATCCCCATATATTGCTGTTCACGCAGATCTTCACCTTTGGTGATGCGATAGCTCACCGCCGCGCCGCCCACTTCACTCAACAGATCAACCGCGCTACGCGCCAGCTGCGATGGGCTCAGATCGTCCGCAGGCAGGTTGATGGTATTACGCACCCAGTTAATCACCTTCAGGCGCGCATCAAACTCGGCACGCTCGCTATCACTCAGCTGCGCCCACTCCACACTGCGCTCGCCTTTCGGGCCGCGATAACCCTGCCAGAATGCCCAGCTGGTTTCTAAATCCCACCCTTCACCGCTAAGTACGACGTTGCGAATACCCTGACCATCAATTTTACGCGCGGCGCGCTGAATGACAGCCAGCGGATCGTTACCATTCAGATGAATCGTCATCCCACTGTCGTTACTGCTGAGGATCGCTTTTTCGCCCCAGCGTGCGTCTGCCGCTGCCGTTGACAGGGTGATGTTCATCGCTTCTGTTGTCATCGCATGGCTCCTTGTTTTTTATCTTCTGAGTAGTATGTATGGTGTAAACATCAGCACGGGCGGCATCAATGCCGCCCCTGGGCTGATATTACATTCAGGCTTTATTCATATTCGTCCAGCCAGACTAGCAGAATGGCTTCCAGAATCTTTTCATTGGATGCCCCAGGCTGATCATCAAACTCTTCCAGATCGCAAATCCACTGATGCAAATCGGTGAAACGTACCGTTTTAGGATCGGTATCCGGATAAGTATCATACAATGCTTCAGCGATTTCGCGACTGTCAGTCCACTTAAGTCCCATTTTTATTTCCTTAAATGTACAGCAGGCCGGATAAAAATCCGGCCTGCTGTTTACCACTATAAATAAAAGTGATGAATTAATGCTCGCGCGCGTGGTTGATGGTGTAACGTGGGATCTCCACCACTAAATCCTCATCGCTGACGCGTGCCTGACAGCCTAAACGGCTTTCCGGCTCCAGTCCCCAGGCTTTGTCCAGCATATCATCTTCATCTTCGCTGCTTTCCGCCAGGGAATCAAAACCTTCACGCACCACGCAGTGGCAAGTGGTACAGGCGCAGGACTTTTCACAGGCATGCTCAATGTCGATGCCATTGCGCAGCGCAACTTCCAGAATAGTGTCCCCCTGCTGCGCGTCAAACACGCCGCCTTCCGGCAACAGATCCTGATGGGGTAAAAATACAATCTTCGGCATGGCTTAAACCTCGTCCACGGAATGCCCGGCCAGCGCGCGACGAATGGACTCATCCATGCGACGGGCGGCGAAATGCTGGGTCACTTTATCTAATTGTTTAATTGCTGCGGCGATTGCATGCACATCGTTGCCGCCGACCGTGTCACGTAGCTGTTGCTGTGCCTGATGGATGGCGGCCAGTTCCGCCGCGCTTAACAGCGCCGCATCGTCCTGCAACGCGCCGTCCAGACTTTCCAGCACCCGTAAACCATCCACCTGCTGTTCAGCCAGCATACGCGCCTGAATGTCCGATTGCGCGTGCGCCAGCGAGTCGGTGAGCATCGTGGCGATCTCGTTCCCGGTCAGCCCGTAAGACGGTTTCACCTGAATGGAAGATGCCACGCCGGTGGATTTCTCCATCGCCGTCACGCTGAGCAAGCCATCCGCATCCACCTGGAAGGTGACGCGGATATGCGCGCCACCGGCCGGCATCGCCGGGATGCCGCGCAACGTGAAACGCGCCAGGGAACGACAGTCGGCCACCAGTTCGCGTTCCCCTTGCAGCAGATGAATACTCATCGCGGTTTGACCATCCTTAAAGGTGGTAAACTCCTGCGCGCGCGCCACCGGAATGGTGGTATTACGTGGGATCACTTTTTCCACCAGTCCCCCCATGGTTTCGAGGCCAAGGGACAGCGGGATCACATCCAGCAGCAGCATTTCGTTGTCAGGTTTATTCCCCACCAGGATATCCGCCTGGACCGCTGCGCCAATGGCAACCACCCGGTCAGGATCGATAGCCGTCAGCGGCGTCCGGCCAAAGAATGCGCCAACGTTATCACGCACTAAAGGTACGCGCGTCGAACCGCCAACCATCACCACTTCCAGCACCTGTTCCGCCGTCACTTCCGCATCTTTCAGCGTGCGACGACAGGCCAGCAGCGTACGCCGGATCAGACCGGCAATCAGCGCGTCAAACTGCGTGCGCGTTACCTCGCCCTGCCAGCCGGCCACCTGCACCCTGGTGCTGGCGGCATCGCTCAGGGCAATTTTTGCGGCAATCGCCGCATCCAGCAGTTGACGCTGCAAACGGTGATCCTGACGATCGCTAAAGCCCGCCTGCTCACGCAGCCAGTCAGCCAGCAGATGATCAAAGTCATCGCCGCCCAGCGCCGAATCGCCGCCGGTAGCCAGCACTTCAAATACGCCACGGCTCAGGCGCAGTATCGAGATATCAAAGGTGCCGCCGCCGAGATCATAAACCGCAATCACCCCTTCCTGACCGGAATCGAGGCCATAGGCAATCGCCGCCGCCGTCGGCTCATTCAGCAGACGCAGGACATGCAGCCCGGCAAGGCGCGCCGCATCTTTGGTACCCTGACGCTGCGCGTCATCGAAGTAAGCCGGTACGGTGATCACCACCCCTTCCAGCTCCCCTTCCAGCGCGCTGCGCGCACGCATGGCGAGCGCAGCTAAGATATCACCCGATACGCTGACCGGATTAACCACACCGGCAGCGGTGGTGATCAGCGGCAGGCCATTTTCACTGGCGTGGAAAGCGTAAGGCAGGTGGGGATAACGCTGCCGGATATCGGCCAGTCCGCGCCCCATCAGACGTTTTACCGAACTGATAGTATTCGCCGGATCGTCGGCGGCTTGCTGACGCGCATCCCAGCCAACGGTCTGTTGTCCGGCCTGATAGCGCACCACGGAAGGCAGCAAATGTCTGCCCTGCAAATCAGGCAAGGTCTCCGCCTGGCCGCTGCGTACCGTCGCCACCAGCGAATTAGTGGTGCCTAAATCGATACCGGCCGCCAGTCGACGCTGATGCGGCGCCGCGCTCTGGCCGGGCTCACTAATTTGTAATAAAGCCATGTTAAGCTTCCAGGGTTATAAATCGAGCAGTCGTTCTTCGAGTTGTTCTGTCTGGCTGCGCAGTTTAACCAGAAAACGCAGCTTGCGCACCGTATCCGCGGCTTGCGCCCACTGTTGCGCTTCCAGTTCGCTCTGCATCAGGGCGCTGCGACTGGCGGTCATCCGTTCAAGACGTTGGCTAAAATCCGCCAGCGCGCTTTCGGCATCCGCCGCCTGTTCGATATTCTCCAGCTCTTCGCGCAGCTCCAGCTGCTCCATCAGGAACGCCGTATCGCGTAACGTATGCTGTTCATTATTAATATCGAATCCCTGCAGCAGCAGCAAATATTCCGCACGCGACAAAGGTTTACGCAACGCCTGATAGGCCTGATTAATGGTGGCCGCCTGCTGTAACGCGTGCAGACGTTCAGACTCCGGACGCATGGCGAAACGGTCGGGATGGAACTGACGCTGTAGCTCCTGAAAGCGGGCGGTCAGCAGGCTGGTGTCGACAGCAAAAGCTGGCGGCAGCCCGAAGAGAGTGAAGTAATCCATAAGCTATTCGGCTCTTACTGGGGCTGGAAACGTTAATCGCCCCAAACTGGAGCGATTAATCTCGATCAAAGCAGCACGTTAAACGTGGAAGCTTTCACCACAGCCGCATTGGTCTTTAACGTTCGGGTTTCTGAACTCAAAACCTTCGTTTAAACCATCTTTCACGAAGTCCAGTTCCGTCCCGGCGAGGTAGACCAGGCTTTTACCGTCGATAACGACCTTAACGCCTTTATCTTCGAACACCTGATCTTCGGGTTGCGGCGCATCGACGAATTCCAGAATGTAAGCCATACCGGAACAGCCGGAAGTACGCACGCCAAGACGCAAACCAAAGCCTTTACCGCGATTGCTAAGAAAAGCATTAACGCGTGCAGCAGCACTGTCGCTCAGAGTAACAGACATAGATCAGCCCTCACTTATTTACGCGTTCTTTTTGCTCTTATAATCAGCAATCGCTGCTTTGATGGCGTCTTCCGCCAAAATTGAGCAGTGAATTTTCACCGGCGGCAGTTCCAGCTCTTCAGCAATCGCCATATTGGTGATGCTTTGCGCTTCGTCGAGAGATTTGCCTTTCACCCATTCGGTGATCAGCGAACTGGAAGCGATCGCGGAACCACAGCCATAGGTTTTGAAACGCGCATCTTCGATGATGCCTTCATTGCTAACCTTGATCTGCAGCTTCATCACGTCGCCACAAGCCGGTGCGCCTACCATGCCGCTACCAATAGAGGGATCGGCGTTATCGAAAGAACCCACGTTACGTGGATTTTCATAATGATCGATTACTTTTTCGCTGTAAGCCATGGTGCTGTCTCCTGATTGCGGAACAAATTAATGATGTGACCATTCGATGCTGCTGATATCCACACCGGCTTTAAACATTTCCCACAGCGGGGAAAGGTCGCGCAGACGGCCAATGGATTTACGCACCAGCGCAATGGTGTAATCGATCTCTTCTTCAGTGGTGAAACGGCCGAGCGAGAAGCGGATCGAGCTATGTGCCAGCTCATCCGTCATGCCCAGCGCGCGCAACACATAGGAAGGTTCCAGGCTGGCAGAGGTACATGCCGAACCAGAAGATACAGCCAGGTCTTTCAGCGCCATGATCAGTGACTCGCCTTCAACGTAGTTAAAACTGACGTTGAGAATATTTGGCGCGCCCAGTTCAAGGTCACCGTTCAAATAAACTTCTTCAATATCGTTGATGCCGTTCCACAGACGGTTACGCAGAGTGCGCAGACGATCCATTTCACTGTTCATCTCTTCTTTAGCGATACGGTAAGCTTCGCCCATGCCGACGATCTGATGCACCGGCAGGGTGCCGGAACGCATGCCGCGCTCATGGCCGCCACCGTGGATTTGCGCTTCCAGACGGATACGTGGCTTACGACGCACATAGAGCGCGCCAATACCTTTCGGCCCGTAGATTTTATGCGCGGAGAAAGACATCAGATCGACTTTCAGCTGGCTCAGATCGATAGGCAGTTTACCCACGCTCTGCGTCGCATCAACGTGATATAGCACGCCACGCGCACGACACAATTCGCCGATTGCCGCGATATCCTGCACCACGCCGATTTCATTATTGACGTGCATGATAGAGACCAGAATGGTGTCGTCACGCATCGCCTCTTCGAGGGCTTTCAGATCAACGATACCGTTGCGCTGCGGAGCCAGATAAGTGACGTCAAATCCTTCACGTTCCAGCTGACGGCAGGTATCCAGCACCGCTTTATGTTCGGTTTTACAGGTAATGATGTGCTTGCCTTTCTTCTGATAGAAAGTCGCCGCACCTTTGATCGCCAGATTGTCGGACTCGGTTGCACCGGAAGTAAACACGATTTCGCGCGGATCGGCGCCTACCAGCTCTGCAACCTGGTTACGCGCGATATCCACCGCCTCTTCTGCCTGCCACCCAAAACGGTGGGAGCGGGAAGCCGGGTTACCGAATGTGCCATCCAGGGTCAGGAACTGCATCATCTTCTCAGCAACACGCGGGTCAGCCGGCGTGGTTGCGGAGTAATCCAGATAAATCGGTAATTTCATTGCTCTTAAGCTCCGTACATCGCTTCAATATTTTTATACGACTGATACTGCCATTTTGTTTTTTTACGCTTTTCACATCGAGGTGAAAAGCGCTATAGCGTTGCGGCGACCACAGTCGCCGCATTAAAATCGTCTTAGCTTATCTGGCAGGCGATTAAGCGCGTAAATTAACGTTAATCGTTTCCTGGATGCGACCGTGCGGTAAACGACGGGCTTCAATGCTGTTCTGGCGATCGGCGACATCCAGGATTTCCTGATTGTTAACCAGCTCAGCCAGCGTAATATTGTTCAGAAAATCAGTAATGCGCTCGCTCAGGTCGCGCCACAGCACGTGGGTCAGGCAGCGTTCACCGCCCTGGCAACCCTCTTTACCCTGACATTTGGTGGCATCAACGGATTCATCAACGGCGGTGATCACCGCCCCCACCGCGATCGCTGCCGAGTCTTTACCCAGCAGATAACCGCCGCCCGGGCCACGCACGCTGGAAACCAGGCCATTTTTACGCAAGCGCGAGAACAGCTGCTCCAGATAGGAGAGAGAAATCCCCTGACGTTCTGAAATATCCGCTAACGGCACAGGGCCTTCATGAGAGTGCAGTGCAACGTCAAGCATGGCGGTAACGGCATAACGGCCTTTAGATGTCAGTCTCATAGCTTTTGCGACCTCGGTTAGACCCCGGCTGTCGGGGGAGCTGTGAACAATGTATGGACGCAAGTCTGACATTCCTGAGTGTTTTGGTCAACTATTTAACCAGGTAAAACACTCAAGTATTATTTTTTTCGGAAAAACCGCTATACCAGGGATAAATACCTTACTAATTAGGGTGTTATTTTTCGCCTTTGCTTTTTTCCAGAGAGGAAAACATCCCACGCAGGATATTGAGTTCATCTCTTTCCGGACGCGCGCGGGTATACAAACGGCGCATTTTGCTCATTACCTGGCCCGGATTGGCCGCACGAATAAAGCCGGTTCCCACCATCAGCTGCTCCATATGCTGATAGAAACGCTCCAGATCATCGACCAGCGGATAGGGTGACTCGGCAAACGCCGGCTGTGGCGCTTCCTGCGACTGCAGAAAAGCCATACGGACTTCATAAGCGATGATCTGTACCGCCATCGCCAGGTTCAGCGAGCTGTACTCCGGGTTGGCGGCAATCGCCACATGATAATGACACTTCTGCAGCTCTTCGTTGGTCAGGCCGACGCGTTCGCGACCAAACACCAGCGCCACCGGCGCCTGCTGGCCTTCCTGCACGCTTTTAATGCCGCACTCGCGCGGATCGAGCATCGGCCACGGCAGCGAACGCGAACGCGCGCTGGTACCGACCACCAGCCGACAACCGGCAATCGCTTCATCAAAGGTGTCGACAATTTTGGCGTCGCCAATCACGTCGCTGGCGCCGGCGGCCAGTGCGATCGCCTGCGAGTCTGGTTTAACCAGCGGATTAACCAGATAAAGGTTGGTCAGGCCCATGGTTTTCATCGCACGTGCGACGGAGCCCATGTTGCCGGTATGAGAGGTTTCAACCAGCACAATACGAATGTTCTGCAGCATAGAAATTTAAGGCGTCTGTGAGATAATTGAGTAATGCTAACATAAACCCAGGACATTATCCGAACTCCCTGCTATACTCCGCGCCGTTTTCCCCCGTTCTTTAACATCCAGTGAGAGATACTGATGCATCCGATGCTCAACATCGCCGTGCGCGCTGCGCGCAAGGCCGGAAATTTAATTACCAAGAATTATGAAACCCCGGACGCAGTTGAAGCGAGCCAGAAAGGCAGCAACGACTTCGTAACTAATGTTGACCGCGAAGCTGAACGCCTGATTATCGAGGTGATTCGCAAATCTTATCCGCAACACACCATTATTACTGAAGAGAGTGGTGAACTGGCGGGTGAAGATCAGGATGTGCAATGGGTTATCGATCCACTGGATGGCACTACCAACTTCATCAAACGTTTACCCCACTTCGCCGTCTCAATCGCCGTACGCATTAAAGGCCGTACCGAAGTCGCCGTGGTTTACGATCCTATGCGTAATGAACTGTTCAGCGCGGTACGCGGTCAGGGCACCCAGCTGAATGGCTATCGTCTGCGCGGCAGCACTGCCCGCGATCTGGATGGCACCATTCTGGCCACCGGTTTCCCGTTCAAATTAAAACAGCATGCCACGCCATTTATTAATATCGTCGGCAAACTGTTCACCCAGTGCGCAGACTTCCGTCGTACCGGTTCAGCTGCGCTGGATCTGGCTTACGTCGCTGCCGGTCGCGTTGATGGTTATTTTGAGATTGGCCTGAAGCCATGGGATTTCGCTGCCGGTGAATTACTGGTACGTGAAGCCGGTGGTCTGGTAACCGACTTCGTTGGCGGCCACAACTATCTCTCATCGGGTAATATCGTTGCCGGTAACCCGCGCGTGGTAAAAGCGCTGCTGGCGAATATGCGCGACGAACTGAGCGAAGCGCTGAAGCGTTAATCGCCCGGGCAGGCCGTTAACCGCGGCCTGCTTATAAAATACCGCGGATGCCGCCTGCTATTGCCGGCTGCGCGCTCTGCCAGAGCATCACCCCGGCGATAATCAACACTACCCCACCGGCCAGTCCGATACTCTGCAGCGCAACTTTTTGCCAGCCTGCGGCAGTGGTGTGACGACTCAGCCTGCCCGCCAGCGCCCGTGAGGTTTGCACCAGCAGCGCCATCGCCGAGACGGTCAGCGCGGTTCCCAGCGCCATCGCTATGGCTGACAATACGCCCCACAGATAGACGCCAATCACTTTCGAAAATAGCAGCATCATCAGCGCGCCGGAACAGGGCCGCAACCCCATCGACAGCACCACCACGGTTTTCGTCTTCCAGCCCACCGCCCGCGCCAGCTGCCGACGATCGGCGACATGCTGATGGCCACAGCCGCAATCCGCATGATGCAGATGGTCGACGGGGCGAAGCGCGATGATCCTGCCGCTTGCCGCCGGGCGCAGCAGCCGCCACAGCTGGCGTAGCGCGCGCAGGCATAACCAGCCGCCCAGCGCGATAACCATCAGATAACTGCCCTTCTCCAGCCAGTAACTACTGAGATGCAACTGGCGCGACGATAGCTTCAGCACCACCAGCAACAGCGTCACCAGCGCGATCCCCATCAGTCCCTGTACCACCGCAGCGGCCAGGGTGAGCTGTAAACTGGTTTTCACTTTGGTGGGATGGGTCGCCAGAAACGTGGCGATCACCACCTTGCCATGGCCGGGACCAGCGGCGTGCAGAATGCCGTATATCACGCTGAAACCCAGTAATGTCAGCCCGGTCTGCTGCGGATTCAGTTCCACCTGCTGCAGTAATGCCGTCATTTGCTGGTGCAGGGTTTTCTGCCACAGCACACTCTGCAGTAACAGCTGCGGCCACTGCTGCCACAGCCATAATCCGGCCGTGGCCAGCAGTAACGCCGACAGCAGTAACGGTGCGATAAGCCGCCCGCGCCCGGCAGATTTTCGCCTCGTCAGGCTTACTGACATGCCAGCGTTACCGTTTGCGCAAATTGCCGCCCCAGATCCATCTCTTCCGCCGGCGCATCGGCTTTATCCAGCGACAGCGCATAGGCCTGCATTGATGCATCGGGTTTTGGGGTTTTCAGGCTCATTTTGCACTGATGTTGTAATGCCTGCGGCAACTGTAGCGATTTATCATCGTCATAAAACATATCGACAAAGTAGGTGGGATCAAAAGTCATAAAGGTATAGGTCTGTCCGGTTAAACGTTGCGGTTCAGCCAGCGGCAACACAAAAGTCAGCACCGCCTGGTGCCCTTCCCGCGTGAGATGGTACTCCATCGGTAAGTTGTCAAACTTCACCCGCTGGCCGTTATGCCAGAACTCAGTGAAATAGTGTTGTCCAAGCACGTTAGCCATCACTTCCGCCGCCAGCTTTTTCCATACCACCGAGTCAGGCTTTGCATTGCCGGCATCGTACAGCAGATCTGACGAGGTGATTTCATCCATCTTCCATACCATATGCAGACCATTCAGCGTGCCGGGCTGATTGCTCACCAGGGTGGTTTTCAGCGCAATAAAACTGTGTGGATGTGCCGCCAGCGACGGCGATAGCAGTAGCGTAATCAGGACCATCATAAAGCCAGAAATCCGGCGCAATACAGTGTTATAATGTAACAAATTCTGCTTCATTTGCGTTCCTGATAAAAAATTCTGTGACCCGCCTAAAACGTCTGAACAAAAAACGCCGGGTTACCCGTTAATGTCATGTTTTTTGGCTATTCTTAGCTCTGTTATGACCACTGGAATAGCGAATGATGAGTGAAGCGCCATCCACTGCACCTCAATTCTCCGATTTTCAGCGTCGTTGCCATCTGCTTTTAGCGCTTTATCTGCCTGATTCTACTGTCACAATAGATTCTGTGAGCCTGCTAAATGGTGTCGAGCACCATCTTACCCGGCAAGATATAGCGGAGGTTGGTGAAGAAATCCAGCGCTACCATCAGCTTGATATTCACCACCTGCCGGATGGCAGCTTTCGGCTGCAAGGCGCGGAACTTGACCTGCGCCTCTGTCTGCTGCACTGGCTACGCCGTGCATTGCGGCTTACCCCTGATTTTGTCGAACAGCAGTTTGCCCCGGCCATACGGCAGTGGCTGAAAACCTGCCAGATTGAAAAGGCGGTATATGACGAGAAGAATCTGCAGGCGCTGATACAGCACTGCGGCACGCGGCTGAACCGCAACTTTAGCGCGCGCGATCGTCAGCTACTGCAGCTGTTTATGCAGTTCTCACTCTGTCAGCGCAGTTATATTGATTTTACGCCGGCGCAGCAACAATGGCTGGCGAGCAAAGCCGAACGACTGGCGGCGGAAGAGGTGGTGCGACACTGGCAGAAACGCTGCAGATCGGCGCCCCATGCTAACGAAATCGATTTCTACGCGCTGTTGTTCAGTATCATTCATACGCCGACCACCGACGCCATCGGGCATGACAATGAACACCATCTGATGCAGGCGGTGAAGCTGCTGATACAGCGTTTTCAGACGCTGTCCGGTATGCACTTTAACGATGAAGAGGGACTGACCAGCCAGCTGTATACGCATCTGGCACAGGCGCTCGACCGCAGCTATTTCGCCATCGGTATCGACGGCAGCCTGATGGAAGAGATAACCCGACTCTATCCGCGCCTGTTACGCACCACCCGTAGCGCCATCGCCCCCTTTGAGAGTCACTATGGCGTGCAGTTTTCGCCGCAGGAATCCGTGCTGGTCGCGATTATTTTTGGCGCCTGGCTGATGCAGGAAAGCGCCATGCAGGAGAAACAGGTGCTGTTATTAACCGGCGATGATGAGGCGCTTGAGCAGGAGATTGAGCTGCAGCTGCGTGAAATGACGCTGCTGCCGCTCAATATCAAATATCAGGATATGCAACAATTTCAACGCGAGGGCGCGCCGAAAGATACCGCACTGGTGATCACTCCTTACGCCACCCCGCTGCCGCTCTATTCACCGCCGCTGATCCATGCGGAATTACCACTCAGTGATAAACAGCAGCGACGGATCCGCACGCTACTTGAGGCCTGAGGATTGCGCAGCAATCGCCGGACGCAGAAACAGCGCCGGTAGTGTCACCAGTGCCATCACCCAGAATAACCCGCCGTGCAGATGCTGATACAGCAGACCGCACACCATGGTCATCAGCGCAATGCCGCCGCCCATCGCCAGCGCCGAGTAGACCGCCTGCAGACGGATCACTTCGCCGCCCTGGCGGGCTGCAATAAAGCGTATGGCGGCTAAATGACAGATAGTAAAACTGCCGCAGTGTAAAATCTGCGCCACCATCAGCCATGGCAGCGCCGTTGTGGCGCCCATCAGGCTCCAGCGCACCAGCGCACAGACGCCCGACAGCAACAGCAAATCGCGCGCGCTCCAGCGGCGAAACAGACGCCCGCTGGCAGCAAAGATAATGATTTCCGCCACCACCCCCAGCGACCACAAGTAACCGACGGTACTGGCGGAATAGCCCGCCTCCTGCCAGTAAATCGCACTGAAACCGTAGTAAGCAGCGTGTGCGCCCTGCAGGAGGGTAACGCAGAGCAAAAAGCGCCAGACCGCATTCTCCTGCAACAAACGACGCCAGACCGGCCAGCCGGCATGCTCCCCCTGTTTTAACCCTCCGGCCGGCATCACTGCCGGTCGGAGGGTCATGCCGGCAAACAGCGTGACCACACCGCCGGTCAGCAGCAGCAGAATCGCCTGTGCCGACCAGGCACTGACCAGCACCCCGGTGAGTGCCGAGCTGACGACAAACGCCAGCGATCCCCACAGGCGCACCGGCCCATACTCCAGCGCGATCTGGCGTTGCCAGGTCGCCGCCAGCGCATCGCTAAGCGGCACTAAGGGGGAGAAAAACAGATTGAAACCAGTCATTACCAGCAGTAACCACCACCACTGATGGCTGAACCAGAAGCCCAGCACAAACAGCCCGGTCAGCAGAGCCAACAGGCGCAGGGCGGTGACCAGTTGCGCAGGATTTTTAACCTGAGAGGCGATCAGTAAGCTGCCGGTAAAGCGCGCGATCATACCAGCGCCAAGCAGTAAGCCGATTTTCCCGGCATCAAGACCGGTATCTTTTAGCCAGACAGCCCAGAACGGCAGATAAACGCCATAAGCGAAGAAATAAGTAAACCAGGCCAGACCCAGCCAGTACGCAGAACGGATTGCCATTTTCCCTCCGACAATGAGGGCGATACTCTGGCAGAGAAAGGATTAAGAAGCAATTTTATGCCAGGCAGTCGGGCTGCCTGGCAAAGGTCGACTTAAGCGTAAACCGGGAAGCGCGCGCAGATCTCCAGCACTTGCTGTTTCACGCGTTCGATATTGCCTTCGTCGTTGATATTATCGAGGATATCAACAATCCAGCCAGCCAGCTGACGCACTTCAGCTTCTTTGAAGCCGCGGCGGGTAACTGCCGGTGAACCGATACGGATACCGGAAGTGACAAACGGGCTCTTCGGATCGTTAGGCACGCTGTTTTTGTTAACCGTGATGTTAGCACGGCCCAGCGCCGCATCCGCTTCTTTACCGGTCAGGTTTTTATCCACCAGATCCAGCAGGAACAGGTGGTTGTGCGTACCGCCGGAAACCACTTTGTAGCCGCGTTCGAGGAACACTTCAACCATCGCTTTGGCGTTTTTAGCCACCTGCTGCTGATATACCTTGAACTCAGGTTCCATGGCTTCTTTCAGCGCCACCGCTTTACCGGCGATCACGTGCATCAGCGGGCCGCCCTGGCCGCCAGGGAACACGGCAGAGTTCAGTTTTTTGTACAGATCTTCATCACCGCCTTGCGCCAGAATCAGACCGCCGCGTGGGCCAGCCAGCGTTTTGTGCGTGGTGGTGGTCACGATATGAGCGTGAGGAACCGGGTTTGGGTATACGCCAGCGGCAACCAGACCGGCAACGTGCGCCATATCCACAAACAGATAAGCACCAATGCTGTCAGCGATTTCACGCATTTTTGCCCAGTCGCAAACGCCAGAATAGGCAGAGAAACCACCGATAATCATTTTCGGCTGATATTTCTGCGCCTGCGCAGCCAGTTCTTCGTAATCGATTTTACCGGTTTCGTCGATGCCGTAAGGCACCACGTTATACAGCTTACCGGACAGGTTGACCGGAGAACCGTGAGTCAGGTGACCACCGTGCGCCAGGTTCATCCCCAGAATGGTGTCGCCCGGCTGCAGCAGCGCAGTGTAAACCGCAAAGTTAGCCTGCGAACCGGAGTGCGGCTGCACGTTGGCGTAATCGGCGCCAAACAGCTCTTTCGCACGGTCGATGGCCAGTTGCTCAACGATATCCACATATTCGCAGCCGCCGTAGTAACGTTTGCCTGGATAGCCTTCGGCGTATTTGTTAGTCAGCTGTGAACCTTGCGCCTGCATAACACGCGGGCTGGTGTAGTTTTCAGAAGCAATCAGCTCAATGTGCTCTTCCTGACGCACTTTCTCTTGCTCCATCGCCTGCCACAACTCGGCATCATAATCGGCAATGTTCATATCACGCTTTAACATCCGCATCTCCTGACTCAGCTAACTTTATAAAAACGGCAGTGAATGGCCCTTAAGGGCGCAGACCCACAGTTTAAACTGTTTTGCCGGCTATTGGATAGCAGCAAAGGCAGCTTTTTACGCAAACGATTGGCTCCAGCGCCGGCGAGGGTTTATTAGCATTTTTGCAAGCTTTTCCTGCAGGATAGTTCTTCATCTGCAGATGCATTTTTTTCACCATGGTCAGGGTGGGCGCGGTGCTTTAAAACCATTTTTTACCGCGGGTTATTTACAAACTTCAGCGCTGCGCTATAAGATGCATTTAAAATACATCTTTATAAAAACCGTCTTCCTGAGGAGTAACACCATGCTTGATGCCCGCACCATCGCCACCATTAAATCAACCATTCCGGCTATCGCCGCCACCGGCCCGGCACTGACCGATCACTTTTACCAGCGCATGCTGTCGCACAATCCTGAACTGAAAGATGTGTTCAATATGAACAACCAGCGCAACGGCGATCAGCGTGAAGCGTTATTCAATGCCATCTGCGCTTACGCCACTAACATTGAAAATCTGGCGGCGATTTTACCGGCGGTAGAGCGGATCGCGCAGAAACACGCCAGCCTCAATATTCAGCCGGAACAGTATCAGATTGTCGGTAAGCATCTGCTGGCGACCATTGATGAACGGCTGAGCCCGGGCAATGAGGTACTGGAAGCCTGGGGCAAAGCCTGGGGCGTACTGGCCAGTGTCTTTATTCAGCGCGAAGCAGCGATTTATCAGCAAGCGGAGCAAAAAGTCGGTGGCTGGCGCAATACCCGTACCTTCCACATCAGTGAGATTGCGACGCAAAGCAGCTTAATTAAAAGTTTTGAGCTCACCCCGAGCGATGGTCAGCCGGTGGCGGATTATCGTCCGGGGCAGTATCTGGGGATCACGGTGAATGACGCCAGTTTTGAGAATCAGGAAATTCGCCAGTATTCGCTGACCCGTTCGCCGGATGGCCGCAGCTATCGCATTGCGGTCAAACAGGAAGCCCGGGGTACCGTATCCGGCTGGCTGCATCAGCGGGCAAAAGTCGGTGACGAGTTGCAGCTGGCGGCGCCGGCCGGTGATTTCTTTATCGATGTCAGTGCGGATACGCCGGTGACATTGATCTCGGCAGGGGTTGGTCAGACGCCAATGCTGGCGATGTTGCACAGTCTGGCGGACCGACATCATCCCGCGCAGGTGAACTGGTTACATGCGGCGCAAAATGGCCAGCTGCATGCCTTTAGTGATGAGGTGAATGCGCTTGGGGCGCGACTTCCGGCGTTTTATCGCCATGTCTGGTATCAGCAGCCAGCCGCAGAAGATACCGGGCGCTATCACAGCGCAGGATTAATGGACCTGCGCCCGGCAGAAGCGCATCTGCAGCACGCCAATATGCAGTTTTACCTCTGCGGACCAATTGGTTTTATGCAGTTCGCCGTGCGGCAGTTGCTGGATGCAGGCGTGAACGCCGGGCAGATCCATTACGAAGTGTTTGGACCGCATAAGCTGGTGTAGACGGGTACGGGCGGTATCAATGCCGCCCCTACGATGCCACTCCTGCGGCGATTTAACGCACCGCGTTAAATGGCTTCTTCATCCTCTTCGCCGGTACGGATACGTACCACGCGAGAAACATCAAAGACAAAGATTTTGCCGTCGCCGATTTTACCGGTTTGCGCAGTGCGCATAATGGTTTCAACGCAGATATCAACGATATCGTCGGCAACCACAATTTCAATTTTCACTTTTGGCAGAAAATCGACCATATACTCCGCACCGCGGTACAGCTCAGTGTGGCCTTTCTGACGACCAAAGCCTTTTACTTCGGTCACCGTCATCCCGGTAATACCGACTTCCGCCAGTGACTCACGCACGTCATCGAGTTTGAACGGTTTAATAATCGCATCAATCTTTTTCATGGCAGACCCTTTTTCTCTCCCTCCGTGGCCGGACGGGTTACATTCAGTATATGTGTTGCGGACAGATACCGAAGTGCGGCCTGTCTCTGTGCGCTGGCTAAACTAACATAACTCAGCGGCCAGGCGGCACTAAAAACTACTCTTTAAAATCGGCGGCATCCAGCTCGTGGCGCGACAACAGCTTATAAAATTCCGTGCGGTTACGACCGGCAAGACGTGCGGCGTTAGTGACATTGCCTTTGGTCATTTGCAATAATTTACGCAAATAGTTGAGCTCAAACTGGTTACGCGCCTCGACAAAAGTCGGCAAGGCGGTGTTTTCACCCTCCAGCGCCTGCTCCACCAGCGCTTCACTGATCACCGGCGATGACGTCAGCGCCACGCACTGCTCAATCACGTTAACCAGCTGACGCACATTGCCCGGCCAGCTGGCAGCCAGCAATCGCTTCATCGCGTCAGTGGAAAAACTGCGCACCTGAGGTTTATGACGATCGGCGGTCTGCCGCAACAGATGGTTGGCCAGCAGCGGAATATCTTCCGCCCGCTCATGGAGCGCCGGAATACGCAGGTTAACCACATTAAGACGGTAAAACAGATCTTCACGAAACTCTTTCTTCTCCATCGCTTTCGGTAAGTCGCGATGGGTGGCGGAGATAATGCGCACATTGATATCCAGATCGCGATTGCTGCCCAGCGGGCGCACTTTGCGTTCCTGCAGAACACGCAGTAATTTCACCTGCAGCGCCTGGGGCATATCGCCGATTTCATCTAAAAACAGCGTACCGCCTTCCGCCGCCTGGAACAGACCCTCACGCGAACTTACCGCGCCGGTGAATGCGCCTTTGGCATGGCCGAACAGTTCCGACTCGAGCAATTGTTCCGGCAGCGCGCCGCAGTTGATGGCGATAAACGCCTTACCGGCGCGCGGACTGGCGGCATGAATCGCCTGCGCCAGCACCTCTTTACCGGTGCCGCTCTGACCATTGATCAATACGCTGACATCCGATTGCGCCACCATGCGCGCCTGCTCCAGCAGCCGCAGCATCAGCGGGCTGCGTGTGACAATAGTGTCGCTCCAGGCATCGTCAGTCACCGGTGCGCTGTGCGCCAGCGCTTCATCAATCGCTTTATACAACGCATCGCGATCGACCGGCTTAGTCAGAAAACTGAATACCCCCTGCTGGGTTGCCGAGACCGCATCAGGAATCGAGCCGTGGGCGGTAAGGATAATCACCGGCATCCCCGGGTGCAGCTTCTGCACCTCACTGAATAACGCCAGCCCATCCATTTCATCCATCCGCAGATCGCTAATAACCAGATCTACCTTCTCTTTAGCCAGCTGGCGCAATGCCTCAGGACCACTGCCGGCGGTCGTTACCTGAAAACCTTCGCTGGTCAGGCGCATGCCGAGCAGCTTTAGCAGGCTGGGATCGTCATCCACCAGCAATAGCCGGGCAGATTTGCGTTGTATCATTGCTTGCCGCTCTCCGTCGCGTTAGATGCTTTACCGGAGGTCGGAGGAAGATCGCTATCATCCGTTTGCCCTCCGGTCGCCGTGTCGCTTTTATCCGGGCCATGTCCGGTATCGGAAACATCCGCCGATTTGCGTGATGATAACTGGCGCTCAATATCGGTCAGCGATTCCAGTTTGCGGCGGGTATCCGCCAGTTCACGCGTCAGTTTGCGCTGATGCTGACGCAATTCATCCAGCTGGCTGTCGCTGGTTTGTTGCAACTGCGCGTAGCGGCCGCGCGCTTCCGACAGCTGCAACTGCGCCGCCTGATTGTCACGCCATAACTGCAACAGCGGACGAATCGACGCCGGATAATCAACCCCAAAGCTATCCAGATGCATCATATACTGGCGTCGCTCTACCGGCGTGACATTGCCATTACTCAGTAATACCCCCTGTTTAAAGGTATTCTGCCAGTTTTCTGCCGGCCACTGACGCGCTTGCGCACGCGCATCGGCCGCTGACAGCCGCGTGCCGCAATCCATGGCCCGCATCCAGTAGAGGGGATTCTTCATGCTCTCTTCGTCTTCAATCTGCCAGACGCGTTCACAGTTTACCGACAGGTAATCGATGATTCTAATCTCCGGCTCCAGGAGCACGTTTTTTTTATTATGGTGTTGTGTCTGGTGCGCCGGCTGCGCGCATGCGGCCAGTAGCAGCGGAAAGACCATGGCGGAGATCCTGCCGGTCGACCGGACGGCCATGGCAGAAAAAAAATGGAATTTCATTGGTTTATCATTTCCCGGCGTTTAAATTTAATTCGATACGGAAGCAAACGTCTGCATCACCATCTGCTGCCACCAGGTGAAGATCACCCTGCATTCGCCGTATACAATCTTTGGCAATACTCAGCCCGAGTCCACTGCCCTTTACCGCCCCTTTACGCTGCAGGCTCCCCTGAAAAAAGGGTTCGAAAATCATCGCCTGCTCTTCCGTCGGGATCGGCGTACCGGTATTCGCCACATCAATAAAAACACGCTGCCCTTGTTGGTGACTACGCAACCAGATCTTACCGGATTCGCTACCGTAGTGCACCGCGTTAGAGTAGAGATTATCGATGACACGCATCAGCAGTATCGGTTCGGCATGACACTGCGTGACCTGAAGATCGATCTCGGTGTGAATCAGCTTAGCGCGTGCGGTGAGACTGTGTGAGGAAACTACCATCTCAACAATATCATCCAGTGCCACGGCTTCCAGTTCCGTCGGACCGTCCGCCAGTTTACGGTTGTAATCCAGCAGTTGTTCAATCAGCTTCTGCAGATGGCGACTGCTCTGGTCAAGAATGCTGACCACCTCTTTCTGATCGGCGGTAAGCGGTCCGGCAACCTGATCGGCCAGCAATTCGGTGCCCTCGCGCATACTGGCCAGCGGCGTTTTTAATTCATGCGAGATATGGCGTAAAAATTCATGCCGCTGCGACTCCAGCCATGCCAGACGCTCGCTAAGCCACAGGATGCGTTGTCCCAGAGAGCGGATCTCGCGCGGGCCTTTAAACAGCGCGCTGTTACCCAGCGGCCGTCCTTCCCCAAGCAGATTGATCATCCGCTCAACCCCTTTCACCGGGCCGATAATCATGCGGGTAAACAGCAATACCAGGCCCAGACTGACCAGGAACAGGATCAGGGCCTGCCAGCCAAAGTACTGACCGCGATCGGCGATTTCGCGCTGCAGTTGCAGTCCGCGTGAAAAGACCACTTCGCGTGTCGCCTGCACCATCTGGCCGTTCGCCTCGGAGAAGCCGACAAGATTTTCCGCCGCGGCTTTTACCGGGTTACTGTCTTCGCAGTGTAGCTGGGAAAGCTGGGTAAGAAACTGACGCAGGCTACGATAATAACGAATATCGGGCAGCACCGGGGCATGCGCATCAAGCATCTGTGAATAGCGGCTGTGCTGCGTCTGATACAGACGCGCCAGCATCGGATCGTCCAGCACGCAATACTGGCGATAGCTGCGCTCCAGCTCCAGCGCGGTACGCGCCATTGCTTCGCTGCGCCGCACATCCGTGAGGGTGGTACGGTTGGTATCTGCCGCACGGTCACTGAGCGCCGCCAGGCTCTCCCACGCCTGCCAGGCCAGTACCAGCAGCGGCAACAGCACCAGCAAAAAAGCCATCAAAACCAGTTGCCGCAGCGAACGCGGAAAAAGACGCCATTTCTTCACAAAATTGATTCCTGTGCAAAATCTGCTGTTGATGCTAGCTGAGTGTGAGCCAGGAGGAAAGCGCGCGTGCGGAAAAGAAAAACGGCAGATTCAGGGAATCTGCCGTTTTTGGTACGCTGAGATAATATCAGCGTCTCTGAATAGGTGGTGCCTCACTCAACGTTGCGTCCGATGTCTGATAAAGTCACAAAGTGAACTATTATCGGTCTGGTGGACGGCAGGCACCGTATTGTGCGTCATTCGAAGTTTTATGAAGCGCTTGTCCGCTTGCGCAGGGCTGTCATAACAGGGTGAATGAGCCACTGCAGAATATATTGCAATCTGCGTGCCATGTTTTCAATAAAATTACATGTCATTGTTTTGTATATGAAATATAAAAAATGAGCGCTGGATCACAATTAAATTTTACCGTCTGGTCAGTCAGAGTGTCGCCAAAAAGGAACAGCATTCGGAATTTTCGCAGACGCACAGCAAAATCAATGAGTTAAATGTCTCCTTTTGGAGACATCATTACCCGGTGATTGTCGTAAATATGCAACACCTGCTAATAACCGGCTTCTTTTCCAGCATTCTCCCTGTGCGGGAGGGGGTAACACCGGCCGCCAGCCGCGTCTGAAGCCCATAAAAAAGGCCGGAACAATCCGGCCTTCTGGCGATATGTTAGCAGGCGGGTTAGCCCAGTTGCTTACGCGCATTGCGGAAAATACGCATCCATGGACTGTCTTCGCCCCACTCGGCTGGATGCCAGGAGTTGCTGACGGTACGGAATACGCGCTCCGGATGCGGCATCATAATGGTCACGCGGCCACTTTCGTTAGATACCGCAGTAATACCGTTTGGTGAGCCATTCGGGTTCGCCGGATAATCCTGAGTGACGTTGCCGAAGTTGTCGACGTAACGCAGTGCCACCAGCCCCTGATGCTCCAGCGCCGCCAGGTGCGCGTTATCACGCACTTCGACAAAGCCTTCGCCATGAGAAACCGCGATGGGCATACGTGAACCGGCCATACCGGCGAGCAGCAGCGACGGGCTGGCGGCCACTTCCACCAGGCTAAAGCGGGCTTCAAAACGCTCGGACTGGTTACGGACAAAGCGCGGCCAGTTCTCACTGCCCGGGATCAGTTCGCGCAGATTAGACATCATCTGGCAGCCGTTACACACCCCCAGCGCCAGCGTCTGTGGACGATGGAAGAAGGTTTCAAACTCATCACGCACGCGGCTGTTAAACAGAATCGACTTCGCCCAGCCTTCACCGGCGCCCAGTACGTCACCGTACGAGAAACCACCACAGGCAACCAGCGCCTGCACGTCGTCCAGCCCACGACGGCCAGCCAGCAGATCGCTCATATGTACATCGACCGCGTCGAAACCGGCACGATGCCAGGCCGCCGCCATTTCCACATGAGAGTTAACCCCCTGTTCACGCAGTACCGCAACTTTCGGACGCGCGCCGGTGGCGATAAACGGAGCGGCAACATCCTCTTCCGGTTTAAATGTCAGGCTGACATTTAAACCAGGATCGTTGTCGTTTTTCTTCGCTTCGTGTTCCTGGTCGGCACATACCGGGTTATCACGCAGGCGCTGCATCTGCCAGGTCGTTTCCGCCCACCAGGTACGCAGCGTAGTACGGCTTTCGCTATATACGGCTTTATCACCGGCGCTGATCACAAAGCGATCGCCGCTCTGCGCCTGGCCGAGGTAGTGGACGCAGTCTGCCAGACCGTTGTCGGCCAGCACCTGCCGGACCTGATCACAATGCTGAGCAGCAACCTGAATTACCGCCCCCAGCTCTTCGTTAAACAGGGCCGCCAGACTATCGCTGCCCAGCGCGGCGATATCCACGCTGACGCCACAGTGGCCGGTAAATGCCATCTCGGCCAGCGTGACCAGCAGACCACCGTCGGAACGGTCGTGGTAAGCCAGCAGTTTCTCATCCGCCACCAGCGTCTGAATAGCGTTAAAGAAACCAGCCAGTTTCTGCGCATCACGCACGTCAGCCGGTTTGTCGCCCAGCTGGCGATAAACCTGTGACAGCGCGGTGGCGCCCAGCGCGTTGTGGCCGTCACCTAAATCGATTAGCAGCAGCGCGTTATCCTGCTGCGGCTGCAGCTGCGGCGTTACGGTACGACGCACATCTTCAACGCGGGCAAAGGCGGTAATCACCAGCGAGAGCGGCGAGGTCATTTCGCGCTGTTCACTGCCATGCTGCCAGCGGGTTTTCATCGACATCGAGTCTTTGCCCACCGGAATGGTGATACCAAGGGCCGGGCACAGCTCTTCGCCAACCGCTTTCACCGCGGCGTACAAACCGGCGTCTTCGCCCGGGTGTCCGGCCGCGGCCATCCAGTTTGCCGATAATTTAATGCGTTTCAGCGAACCGATCTGCGTTGCGGCAATGTTGGTCAGCGCTTCACCGACCGCCAGACGACCGGAAGCGGCGAAATCCAGCAGCGCCACCGGAGCACGCTCGCCCAGCGCCATCGCTTCACCATAATAGCTGTCGAGGCTGGCGGTGGTTACCGCGCAGTTCGCCACCGGGATCTGCCATGGCCCGACCATCTGATCGCGCGCCACCATACCGGTCACGCTGCGGTCGCCGATGGTCACGAGGAAGGTTTTCTCAGCCACGGTTGGCAGATGCAGTACACGCTTCACCGCATCTTCAATTGAGATGCCATCGCGTACCAGCGCTTCGCCTTTAACCTGCAGAGTGGCAACGTCGCGAGTCATCTTCGGCGTTTTACCCAGCAGAACGTCAAGCGGCATATCGATCGGTTTATTATCGAAGTGGCTGTCGGACAGGGTCAGATGCAGCTCTTCGGTCGCTTCGCCGATCACCGCATAAGGTGCGCGCTCACGCTTACACAGGCGGTCAAACTGCGCCAGTTTCTCCGGCGCAACCGCCAGCACATAACGCTCCTGAGACTCGTTGCACCACACTTCCAGTGGGCTCATTCCCGGCTCATCGTTGAGGATATCGCGCAGATTAAACTGACCGCCGCGCTCGCCATCGCTGACCAGTTCCGGCATCGCGTTCGACAGTCCGCCAGCGCCAACGTCATGGATAAACAGAATCGGGTTGTCTTCGCCCAGCTGCCAGCAACGGTCGATCACTTCCTGACAACGCCGCTCCATTTCCGGGTTATCACGCTGTACCGAAGCAAAATCAAGATCGGCATCCGACTGGCCTGACGCCATTGAGGAAGCCGCACCACCGCCCAGACCGATATTCATTGCCGGTCCACCCAGCACAATCAGTTTGGCGCCAACGGTGATTTCGCCTTTCTGTACGTGGTCAGCACGGATATTACCGATACCGCCCGCCAGCATAATCGGCTTATGGTAACCACGCAGTTCCACGCCGTTATGACTGTTGACGCGCTCTTCATAAGTACGGAAGTAACCATTCAGCGCCGGACGACCAAATTCGTTATTGAATGCTGCGCCGCCCAACGGGCCTTCGGTCATAATGTCCAGCGCGGTAACAATGCGGTCTGGTTTGCCGAAATCCTCTTCCCACGGCTGTTCAAAGCCCGGGATACGCAGGTTGGATACCGAGAACCCTACCAGACCGGCTTTCGGTTTGGCACCGCGCCCGGTGGCGCCTTCATCACGAATTTCACCGCCGGAACCGGTAGCGGCGCCTGGCCATGGCGAAATCGCCGTTGGGTGGTTATGGGTTTCTACCTTCATCAGAATATGGGCATCTTCCTGATGGAAGTCGTACACACCTTTATCAGCATCGGCATAGAAGCGGCCAATCTGCGAACCTTCCATTACCGCAGCATTGTCTTTATAAGCAGACAGCACATAGTCCGGGGTTTGTTCGAAGGTGTTTTTAATCATTTTAAACAGCGATTTAGGCTGTTGCTGACCATCAATAATCCAGTCGGCGTTGAAAATTTTATGGCGACAGTGCTCGGAGTTTGCCTGGGCAAACATATACAGCTCGATGTCGTTCGGGTTGCGCCCCAGTTTTTCAAACGCGGTCTGCAGATAATCAATTTCATCATCCGCCAGCGCCAGACCTAACTTCTGGTTTGCCAGCACCAGCGCATTGCGTCCTTCACCTAACACATCCACGCTCTGCAGCGGCTGTGGCTGATGGTGAACAAACAACTGCTCAGCCTGCGCCAGCTCGGTGAAGATGGTCTCCATCATACGGTCATGCAGCAGTCCGGCCAGTTGCGACCACTGCGCTTCGCTTAGTTGCGGCGCCTGCAGATAGAAAGCCAGTCCGCGCTCCAGCCGCAGCACCTGCGGTAAGTCGCAGTTATGGGCAATATCGGTGGCTTTGGAAGACCATGGAGAAATAGTGCCTGGACGTGGGGTCACCAGCAGTAAGCGACCTTGCGGCGCATGCTCAGCGAGAGACGGACCGTACTTCAACAGTCGCTGAAGGCGGGCCTTTTCGTCAGCGTTCAGCGCTGCGCTGACATCAGCAAAATGGACGTACTCAGCGTAAATATCACTCACCGGCAGGTGAGCGTCCTGAAAGCGGGTCAGCAGTTTGTTTACACGAAATGCCGACAGAGCGGGCGAACCACGCAGAATTTCCATCATCAAAGATCTCTCGTCTTCGAAGCGCCGGGCGACGCTTCTTTGGGCGCAACAGGGAAAGCGGGCGCTATTATAGAGAATCCGCGCCCCCAACGAAACCGTTTGCGCACAATTTCTCGGATACAGGAATTGGCTTAAAATTGCGCAAAACTTGCTGAATAAGTTGCGGCGCAACGCTTTGTTGCGCAAAATGCCCCACGCTCTGGGAAATCAACCATAACTAATACTGCCGAAAGAGACAGAGGCCTGCGGGCAACCGAGAGATAACTATTTGAAACGCCTAAAAATTAATTATCTGTTGATCGGGCTGATCACCGTGCTGCTGGCGCTGGCATTGTGGCCATCGATCCCCTGGCACGGGGGGTCGGGAGATCGAATCGCACAGATAAAATCGCGGGGCGTATTACGAATCAGCACCATAAACTCCCCGCTAACGTACTACACAGTCAATAAATCACCGGCCGGTATGGACTACGAGCTGGCAAAACGTTTCGCCGGTTATCTGGGCGTGCGCCTGGAAGTGACCGTACGTCAAAACCTCAGCGACCTGTTTGACGACCTTGACGACGATAAAGCCGATATCCTCGCCGCCGGTCTCAATTATAACAGTGAACGCCTGACACGCTTTCGTACCGGCCCCACCTATTATTCGGTGTCCCAGCAGCTGGTGTACCGTATCGGTAAACCGCGGCCAAAAAATCTGGGCGATCTGCAAGGCCGCCTGACGGTAGCTTCCGGTTCCGCTTATTTATCGACGCTGCGTAATGCGAAACAGAGTCAGTACCCCGAGCTGGACTGGGCCATTTCAACCGATCAGAGCCCGAAAGCGCTGCTCGAAGCGGTGGCGGATGGCAAACTCGACTATACCGTCGGCGATTCGGTGACTATCGGTCTGTTGCAGCGCATTCATCCGCAGCTGGCGGTGGCCTTTGATATTACCGATGAAGAGCCGGTGACCTGGTATATGCAGCGCGGCGATGACGACGACAGTCTCAACGCCGCCATGCTCGACTTCTTCAGCCAGATGGGTGAAGAAGGCACCATGGCGCGGCTGGAAGAGAAATATCTCGGCCATGTCGGCGCCTTCGACTACGTCGATACCAGCACCTTTCTGCGCGCCATCGACGACATTCTGCCGGATATCAAACCACTGTTTGAACGCTATGCCAGCGTGATCGACTGGCGCCTGCTGGCGGCAATCTCTTACCAGGAGTCGCACTGGAACCCGCAAGCCACCTCTCCCACCGGCGTGCGCGGTCTGATGATGCTGACGCGCAATACCGCCGACAGTCTGAATGTTGATGACCGGCTGGATCCGGAGCAGAGCATTCGTGGCGGCAGCGAATATTTACAGCGCATGATGGAAAAAGTCCCGTCCACCATCCCGGAAGATGAGCGCATCTGGTTCGCACTGGCGGCGTATAATATGGGATATGCGCATATGCTGGATGCACGCAAGCTTACCGAGAAGCAGAAAGGCAATCCTGACAGCTGGGCCGACGTCAAAATCCGTCTGCCGATGCTTAGCCAGAAACGCTACTACAATCAGACCACCTATGGTTATGCACGCGGCCATGAAGCCTACTCCTATGTGGAGAATATCCGCCGCTATCAGGTCAGTCTGGAGGGGTATTTGCAGGATCAGGAGAGAAAGCTGGCACAGCAGGCGGCGCTGGAAGCCGGACTGGGCCAGGGTTACCCGGCGGTTGAACCGGTGATCGCCCTTAACTGATGCTCACGGCGGCGCTGGCCGCCGTTACGGATTGGCGGCTTTACGCAAAGCTTTTTTCTGTTCGCGCCGCATACGGAAAAAATCACTCAACATAGCTGCGCACTCTTGCGCCAGTATCCCTTCCGTCATTTGCACCTGGTGATTCATTCCCGGGTGTCCCAGCACATCCAGCAGCGAACCGGCAGCGCCGGTTTTCTCATCGCGCGCACCAAACACCAAACGTCCGATACGGCTATGCACCATCGCGCCTGCGCACATTACACAGGGTTCGAGAGTGACATAAAGCGTGGTGTCGATCAGACGATAGTTTTCCAACACCTTGCCACCCTGACGCAATGCCATAATTTCGGCGTGGGCGGTCGGGTCATGATGACCAATCGGCCGGTTCCAGCCTTCGCCAATCACCCGATCGCCCTGCACCAGTACCGCACCCACCGGCACCTCGCCCTCATCCCAGGCCCGCTGTGCCAGGGTTAAGGCGTGACGCATCCAGAATTCATCGTTGTTATCGCTCACCTGAGTCTCCAGTGGGGGGAAAAGCGGGGGCATTATACATAAAACGCTAAGGAGACTAAGTGAAAGCTGTGGCAGCAATAACTTCGTCACCAGGTTTGGTGCAAATTCCTCGCACCGGCGGCATACATGACGCCCCTACGCATTTGGCTCCCTACTCAAGCTGCTGCAGCTGCCCGGTCGGCGTGACGCGCCAGCGGTGCTGGCAGAAGAACAGCAGCGGGTTATCCTGCTTACTGTCGCTGTAACCGCTGTACAACTGCAGCGGCGTGCCTATCTGGTCCTCCAGCTGCGCGACTTTCTCGTGGCCTAAACAACGCATCGCCAGCACCCGCCCACCATAGCCACGCGCCATCTGGCTGGCGATCAGCTTCACCCGCGGCAGAAAGGGAGAATCGTGGTAAACCTGTACCACCAGCGACTGGGGCGAGCCGGTAATCAGCCAGACATCCGCATCTTCACTGCTCAGGTAGTCGGTCAGACGCTGTTGCACCAGTGGAAAAGCGGTCACGCGCTGGCGGAACCACAGGGCAAAAGCCTGTTCCCGCTGCTGTAAACGCTTCTCGCTATGACCAAAGGTGATCGCCCACAGCAGCAGGCTCATTGGCCAGCGCGCGGCGCGCCCTTTAATCAGCAGTCCCAGCCCCGCCACCGGCAACAGCGGCGCCACCAGCAGCAGATTGAGCGGCTGACGCCACAGCAGATAGCGCATAAAAGTGCCAAACATATCCTGCTGATGCAGCGTGCCGTCTAAATCGAAAAATACTACGCGCCTTGGTGATCCCTTAATCAAAAAATACTCCTCAGGGTAAATAGTGCCATTTATCAGGCAACCGCTGTCGCCATCGCAGAGCTACCATTATAAGTGTAGTCAGAAGCGGTAAACTCAACCGATGCTTTCCCACATCGATACTTTTCCGCACGAGTTACCCTTTTTACCTGTTTTAATCATGGATCGCACCGCCAGGCACGGTAGACTAAGTTATTCATATTCAGGACATCAGCCGGCAGCGGTATGGATTATCCGGCTGACTTATCAATCAGAGGTACACAGAATGAGTTCACTGCTGCGCATTCGTCAGCTCTATCCGAGGCTGGCGTTAAATGAACGTCGGCTGGCGGATTTCCTGCTGTCGCAGCCGGATCGCGCTCGTCACCTCAGCTCGCAAAAGCTGGCGGAGGAGTCCGGCGTCAGTCAGTCCAGCGTAGTCAAGTTCGCGCAAAAGCTGGGGTATAAAGGTTTTCCGGCACTGAAACTGGCACTCAGCGAATCACTCTCTGATAAAGATGCGATTACCGTTCATAACCAGATTTTAAGTGACGACCCGTTAAAGGTGGTGGGCGAAAAACTGTTTGCCGAGAAGCAATCGGCGATCCGCGCCACCCTGGATATTAACAGCGAAGAGAAACTGCTGGAGACACTGCGTCTGCTGAAGTCGGCACATCGTATTGTGCTGGTTGGCATTGGCGCCTCGGGGCTGGTGGCGAAAGACTTCTCCTGGAAACTGATGAAAATTGGCATCAGCGCGGTAGCCGAGCAGGATATGCATGCGCTACTGGCCAGTGTGCAGGCGATGAAAGCCGGCGATCTGCTGCTGGCGATCTCCTACAGCGGCGAACGCCGGGAAATCAACCTGGCGGCGCAGGAAGCGCGGCTGGCCGGAGCCGATGTCCTGGCTTTTACCGGTTTTACGCCAAACACCCTGCAACAATGTGCCAGCCACTGCCTGTATACCGTTGCCGAAGAGCAAACGACCCGCAGCGCGGCGATATCATCAACCACCGCCCAACTGGCGCTTACCGACCTGCTATTTATGGCGCTGGTGCAAAATGATCCGCAACGTGCCTCCAGCCATATTCGCCACAGCGAAGCGCTGGTGAAAAAGCTGGTCTGAATCTATGGTGCGGCGCGTCAGGCGCCCACACTTTCAAATAACCAGCACAATGGCAATATCCAGACCGCTCTCCGGCATATTACGCGCAACCCTTCCTGACGCCCTTTCTGCTTAAGATTCTCTGCCATTGTCATCCGTGTTTCCTTATGTTGCGGTGAACGTTCTGCCAGCCCCCGGCGACAGAAGCCATCTTATGACTGTGATCATTGGGAGCATTGAATCGCCACAGGTTTAACAGACCAAGAAAGACACTGAAGTTCAAAACACCGAAAGAGATAATTGAAAGGGGTGTTGCGTTGACAGATTGAATCTACACTTTCGTGTTGGTTTAGAAAATGCGCCGCGTACTATATGCGTGACACCGGCAAAGATGGCTGAGGCTTCGCCGTTAAAAGTACGACTCCATTAGTGGAGCTGTTTGAGGTCATCCGCTGTCAGGCCAGTCATTTTCTGCACGGCAGCAGAATCCAGCCCGTTCTCCAGCATTGTGCGGGCCACTTTGAGTATTCCCTTCTGCTCACCAAGCAGAATGCCTTCCTCACGACCTTTTGCCAGGCCTTTCTCCAACCCTTTCTGTTCCAGTTTTTCTGCGATTGTCATCAGTATCTCCTCCTGCTACGGTGAACGCTGTGCCAGCTCACGGATAAAGGATTCAGGGTCAGCCGTCTCCCCTGCCTGTAGCATATAGTTTATCAGCACTCGCAGTTGTTCATCTGTAGTGTAACCGCTACTCAGCAGCATGACTAGTTGCTCAAGTAGCTCGGACATGTCTCGAATACGGATATGTTTCTGTAACAGCTCAAGCACCGCCATACGTCGATGGGCCATGATTTCATCGTCGGGGATAACGGTCACATCCACCAGTGGGAAGTCACCACCATACACCTGTCCAGCTAGTTCCGGATCACTAAATCCCTGCAGCCAGCTCATCGGATGTGGATAGGGAGTTTCGTTCCCATGATAGAAAAGAATCGGAATCACCAGCGGCAGCTGTTTATGCCCGGCCTTAAGATGCTGCTGCATCGCCGCGATGGCATAACGCATTAGACGAAAGCTCATCTGTTTATCGGCAGAACTCTGATGCTCTATCAGACAATAAATATACCCTGCGCCGCCACCCGCTTGCAGTGAATACAAGATATCTGAGCAGAATGATTGCAGATCATCCTCGATAAAACTACCTGAGGTAATTTGCCGAGTATTAAGATCGCAACGCTGGAGCAGCGTTGGCGGCAAATGTATCTGCAAAAAGTCGCGCGCAGTTTCCGTATGGCTGAGAAGTTGTTTAAATACAGCATCATGTGGGGTTGGAGTGGTGCCCATGTTCCTTACCTGTCATCCAGTTTGACATGCAAGGACACTACCACAGGTCATCAGCGGTTAAAATATACTCACCCGCCTGACGGGAAGAAATTATTTCAGGCAAAAAACATCTCAGCTTTATACTCATTAGCAGAGCATCTAAATAGTACGGCCAGGTTTAATTCTTTTTATTTTTTCGACTCAATCCCACGCTTATCCAGTTCTCTGCGCTTTAATCTCTAAAGATTCATCGAGAGTTTGCTTTAATTTAACTGAATTACCAGCAATTGAAAATTCTGAAACCTTAGGAGAAAGTTTGTATAAAAAAACACAAAATACCCCAATCGCATTTGCCGCAACAAAACTTGCCCCATCAATAAACTTAGTCATCAATAGCAACAGTGACAATATCAGTACACAAACGTATACAATTAATGAAATTATGAACTTCCTGAAATTTTCTTTCTTATCATCCATTATATTTCTCTTCTTTTTATCAAAACCACCTGAGCCATTATGCTTTCTTCATGCGCCGTGAATGCCTGCCGTTTGAGTGTAATTTCCTCTTTTAGAATTTCTTCCGAAAAATCGTAATGCTCGGCCATAGGATCATTCTCTTTCCCTGAGTGGTGCATGCAGAGCATACTTATCTCTTTGGTGTCCGACCGCCATACTCCGCGAGAGCGCAGCTGAGCTATTATGTTGCTCTTGAGGAACTTTCGACACATCGTATTGAAAGCACCTGAACGTCCTTTCACTGTACCATCATGACGTATGGCCCTTCACTGCATTTTGAGGGCTATTATGTTTGATTAGCTTATCAAGTGAGCGTTTAGAAAACGCCTCACGCGGGTTCCTGGGTTGCAGGAAAACATATCCTTTATTGCAATTCGCTACCGAGTCCCGCCAGCGCTTCTGCTCTTCCAAAATCAGCCTCATTTCGTGAGTAACAGGAATTGAAAACTCTTTTTGCGTTTTCATGGCACCGCGAGTGCCAATCACTCCAGCAGGATAGGTTATAACAGATAAATCATCGGCGACGTATTCCCAGCGAAGATTAGAGACATTTATCGGGCGAACGCCAGTCAGGATCATGTACCGGATAGCATTTTTTTGATGGACCGATGACGCCCCAGCCATGTTTATCCATAGCCTGGCAATCGACTCTATATCAGAACTCAGCAGCTTTCTCTCTGGCAATCTGCAACGACAGTTCAGGCCATTCGCCAAGCTTATACCCTTTAAGTCCCATCTTTTTTGGGAACTCAGCATAAATGGTGACTTTACCAGCCTTACTGAAATCGATACGCAGATAATTACTTTTCTCGTACCTGGAACGGCGGAGTAGTCCAGACTCGGCAAGGATGACTTTAGCAGCCGCAACACAGATTCTCATGGTGAGCTTGTATACGGCGGCTTACACTCTTCCCATCGTGCTGAAGCCGCCATATGACCGGGATCATTGGGGGTACTTATCTTTTGTGTTATCGTTCGCGACATAGCAACGTCCTGTTATTTGCCGACTTGAATACTGTGCTCACACATGAGGGCTTTAGGATGAGCGTTTTACGTGTGTGTTGCTATTTTGTGTTGCGGCAATGGTTTTTCAACAGGGATCACACTGGGTGAAAACACACTTCAGTTTCTAAAGTGCGCTTTACGGACAGAGTGTAATCTCATGATTTATATAAATTTTAAGCGTAAATAACTGAAATGGCTTTACTAATTACCGGGAAGTGCATCAACTGCGATATGTGTGAGCCGGAGTGCCCAAACCAGGCCATCTCGATGGGTGATGAGATCTATCAGATTGATGTCGACTGCTGCACCGAATGCGTCGGCCACTACGACACGCCAACCTGTCAGCAGGTCTGTCCGATCGATAACACCATTATTACCGATCCCCTGCATACGGAAAGTAAAGAGGCGTTGTGGGAAAAGTTCGTGGTAATGCATCACGCGGCATCCTGATACCGCCCGCGGTGTTCATTACCGTTAGGGCGGCATAGCTGCCGCCCTAACGGTAATATCAGCTAATTCTCGATAATTACCGTGGCACAGGCGTAATTGCGCTCATCCGCCAGCGTGACATGCACATATTTCACCCCGAGTTTTTCTGCTACTTCCGCCGCATGCTGGAAGAAGCGCAGCCCCGGTTTACCCAGCTCATCGTTATAGACTTCAAACTGGTTAAAGGCTAAGCCGCCACGGATGCCGGTACCAAAGGCTTTAGCGGCGGCCTCTTTCACCGCAAAACGCTTCGCCAGAAAGCGCACCGGCTGCTGATGCGCCTGATATTGCGCCCATTCGTTAGTGCTGAGTACCCGCTGTGCCAGCCGATCGCCAGAACGGGAGATCACCCCCTCAATGCGCGCGATCTCGACAATATCCGTCCCCAGACCAAGAATAGCCATTAACGACGCGCTTCCCGCATCAGCTGCTTCATCTCTTTCACCGCATCAGCAAGGCCAGTCATTACCGCACGACCAATAATAGCGTGGCCGATATTCAGTTCATGCATCTCCGGCAACGCGGCAATCGGCAGCACATTGTGATAGGTCAGACCGTGTCCGGCATTCACTTTCAGGCCTTTAGCGGCGGCATAGGTGGCCGCAGTACGGATGCGCGCCAGCTCGGCATCACGTGCCGCGCCCTCTTCCGCATCCGCATAAGCACCGGTATGAATCTCAATATAAGGGGCGCCGGAGGCCGCCGCCGCATCAATCTGGCGCTCATCGGCATCAATAAACAGCGAAACCAGAATGCCAGCCGCATTCAGACGCGTTACCGCCGCGCTGACTTTAGCCAGCTGACCGGCCACATCCAGCCCGCCTTCGGTTGTCACTTCCTGACGTTTTTCCGGCACCAGGCAACAAAAATGCGGTTTCACTTCGCAGGCGATGCCTACCATTTCATCGGTCACCGCCATTTCAAGATTCATTCGCGTCTGGATCGTCTGCCGTAAAATACGCACGTCACGGTCGGTAATATGACGACGATCTTCACGCAGATGCACGGTGATACCGTCTGCGCCAGCCTGCTCAGAGACAAAAGCCGCCTGAACCGGATCGGGATAGTGGGTACCACGCGCATTACGCACGGTAGCTACGTGATCGATATTGACGCCTAACAACAACTCAGCCATGACAATCCTCAGATTTTTGCGAAAGACAGGGGGCAGTTTACAACGTTCAGCACAGCTGCCGGAACTACCTGCTGCTATTCTGCGACCGGAGGCGGTGCGTCTGCACGTTTTTTCGGCACAAACTGACGGAAAAGCTCCTGGCTTTTAAGCGGTTTGCCGCCGAGCCAGGGTTTTAGCGCCATACGGGTAAAGCGCTTTGCCGCGCGTAAGCTGTCTGCATCCGGAAACTCACGCTCGTACAGGGCGCGCAGTTGACGGCCGGTAAAGCTGCGGTTATTGATCACCAGACTGGCAATAAAGCCTCTCTCTTCGCGGTAGCTGTAGGTCATCTCATCGGCTACTTCTTCCCCGCTGCCTGCGCAGTGCAGAAAATCAACGCCGTAGCCCAGATGACCGAGCATCGCCAGCTCAAAGCGACGCAGTGCCGGTTCCGGCGAACCTCTGGCGGCGGCTAAGCTCTGGATACAGTGCAGATAGTCGAAGAACAGTTCCGGGAAGGCAGTTTCGTGTTGCAGCACGCGCGAGACCAGCTCATTGACGTACAGACCACAGTAGAGGGTAATACCGCTGAGCGGCAGTGACAGCGAAACAGCTTCAGCGCCGCGCAGGGTTTTGACTTCACCGCGTCCGCCCCAGCGGATCAACAACGGCGTAAAAGGCTGTAGCGCGCCTTTCAGGTTAGAGCGTTTTGCGCGGGCACCTTTCGCCAGTACCCGCACCCGTCCGTGGCTTTCGGTAAACAGATCTAACAGCAGACTGGTTTCGCTGTAAGGACGTCCATGCAGGACAAACGCGCGTTGCCAGCCTTCCATTAATTAGTCGTCAACGTAGCCCAGACTGCGCAGCGCACGTTCGTCATCCGCCCAGCCGGACTTCACTTTAACCCACAGTTCAAGGTGTACTTTCGCCTCAAACATATCTTCCATATCTTTACGCGCTTCAATACCGATGGTTTTGATTTTGGCGCCTTTGTTACCAATCACCATCTTCTTCTGGCCATCACGTTCTACCAGAATCAGGCCATTAATATCGTAGCCACCACGCTCGTTAGTAATAAAGCGCTCAATTTCCACCGTCACCGAATAGGGCAGCTCGGCACCGAGAAAACGCATCAGTTTCTCACGGATAATTTCCGAGGCCATAAAACGCTGTGAGCGGTCGGTAATGTAGTCTTCCGGGAAGTGGTGATCCGCCACCGGCAGACGCTTGCGCACGATGCTGGCAATGGTATCGACATTTTTGCCGCTTTCCGCCGAGATCGGCACCAGATCCATAAACTCCATCTGCTGGCTGAGGAACTGCATATGCGGCAGCAGAATGCTTTTATCGGTGACGTTATCAACTTTATTGATCGCTAACAGCACCGGCACCCGGTTGTCTTTCAGCTTGTTCAGCACCATTTCATCGTCGGCGGTCCAGCGCGTCCCTTCAACCACAAAGATCACCAGCTCAACATCACCGATGGAGCTACTGGCAGCGCGGTTCATTAACCGGTTAATGGCGCGTTTTTCTTCCATGTGCAAGCCCGGGGTATCCACGTAAATGGCCTGATACACACCTTCAGTGTGGATCCCCATAATACGGTGACGGGTCGTCTGTGGTTTACGCGAGGTAATGGAAATCTTCTGCCCCAGTAACTGGTTTAGCAGCGTAGATTTACCAACGTTCGGGCGGCCTACAATAGCAATAAAGCCGCAATGGGTCTGTTGTTCGCTCATTCGAGTCCTAACTTAATCAGCGCCTGTTCGGCCGCTGCCTGTTCAGCTTTGCGACGGCTTGATCCGGCGCCCACCACCGGTTCTGCCATACCGCTCACCTGACAGTGAATAGTAAATTCCTGGTCATGCGCTTCGCCACGCACCTGCACCACCAGATAGGAGGGCAGCGGCAAATGGCGACCCTGCAGATACTCCTGCAGACGCGTTTTTGGATCTTTCTGTTTGTCGCCCGGGCTAATCTGATCGAGGCGTGACTGATACCAGTTAAGGATCAATTGTTCGACGGTCTGAATATTACTATCCAGGAATACGCCGCCAATCAGAGCTTCGACAGTATCGGCCAGAATTGACTCACGGCGGTAACCGCCGCTTTTTAGTTCACCCGGGCCCAGACGTAAACACTCACCGAGATCGAACTCGCGCGCCATCTCCGCCAGCGTGTTTCCACGCACCAGCGTGGCGCGCATGCGGCTCATATCACCTTCATCTACCCGCGGGAAACGCTGATAAAGGGCATTTGCAATGACATAACTAAGAATAGAGTCGCCAAGGAATTCAAGTCGTTCATTATGTTTGCTGCTGGCACTACGATGGGTTAATGCCTGCTGCAATAATTCCTGATGAGTAAAAGTGTAGCCCAGCTTTTGCTGCAGCCTGTTAATTACGATGGGGTTCATGCGTTACCAATTTCAAGAATGCGTCAATTATTCTGCACACGGAACAGGGCTGACTTAAAAACCAACACTAAACAGTTTCGTTTGCAGTGGCTTCCCGCAGGAAGCCAACCTTTGGATATCTTTTTTGCCCGCATTACTGCGGGCGACAATCAATGAATACCGCCAATACGGCTCAGGCGAACGCCAGTCGGCCACTCACCTTCTTGCTTCTCAAAGCTCATCCAGATAGTGGTCGCTTTACCAACCAGATTTCTTTCCGGCACAAAACCCCAATAACGGCTATCGGCGCTGTTATCGCGGTTGTCACCCATCATAAAGTACTGGCCCTGCGGCACCACCCATGTTGACTGCGGCTGGCCTGGCTGACGATAGTACATACCCGGCTGGCTCTGTGCTTCCGTTACCAGCAAAATGCGATGAGTGACATCACCCAGCGTTTCCTTACGCGTTGCCAGGCGCAGACCGCCCTTCATCGATTCGCCCTGCGGCACTTCGAAGAAACCGTTGCCGGATTCATTACCGGAAAAACCGCTAAAGGTCTGAATAAAGTCGCTTGGCTGCACATCGGAATAGGTCACCGGCAGCGCGCTGCTGCATGACTGCCCCTGATCACAAGCCGGATTAATGGTGACAGTTTTATTGTCCGGATCATAGCTCACCCGGTCGCCCGGCAAACCTACCACGCGTTTAATATAATCCAGACTTGGATCTTTCGGATATTTAAACACGGCAATATCGCCACGTTTTGGTTGTCCGGTCGGGATCAGTGTCGTCTGGGTAATCGGATCCTTAATACCATAGGCGAATTTCTCCACCAGGATAAAGTCACCGATCAGCAAAGTTGGCATCATTGAGCCGGAAGGGATCTGGAATGGCTCGTAGACAAACGAACGCACGACAAATACCACCGCCAGCACCGGGAATACCGATGCTGCGGTTTCGACCCAACCAGGCTGTTTAGCCACTTTAGCCAGCGTCTTTTCATCGACGGCATTACCGGTTTGGGCGCGAACGGCCGCCAGTTTCGCCCGGCGCGCAGGCGCCAGCCGGAACTTATCGAGACACCAGATAATGCCGGTAATCAATGTTGCTATCGCCAGAATCAGGGCGAAGGTATTAGCCATTAAACGATTTCCTTATTTGCTGTCTTTGCCAACATGAAGAATGGCAAGGAACGCTTCCTGCGGCAGCTCAACGTTACCGACCTGTTTCATACGTTTCTTACCATCTTTCTGTTTCTGCAACAGTTTTTTCTTACGGCTGACGTCACCGCCATAACACTTGGCCAGAACGTTTTTACGCAGCTGTTTGACGGTAGAACGGGCAATAATATGGTTGCCAATTGCTGCCTGAATCGCGATATCGAACTGCTGGCGTGGGATCAGTTCTTTCATCTTTTCCACCAGTTCGCGGCCACGATACTGCGAGTTATCACGGTGCGTGATCAGCGCCAGCGCATCAACCCGCTCGGCGTTAATCAGCACGTCAACACGTACCATGTCAGAGGTTTGAAAACGTTTAAAATTATAATCAAGTGACGCATAACCACGTGAAGTGGATTTCAGACGGTCAAAGAAGTCGAGAACCACTTCCGCCATCGGAATTTCATACGTCAGTGCGACCTGGTTACCGTGGTAAACCATATTGGTCTGCATGCCACGCTTCTCAATACATAGCGTGATCACGTTACCAAGGAACTCCTGCGGCAACAGCATATGACACTCAGCAATCGGCTCACGCAGTTCCGCGATATTATTCAGCGCCGGCAGCTTGGACGGGCTGTCGACATACACCGTCTCACCGGCGGTGGTTTCCACTTCATACACTACGGTTGGCGCAGTGGTAATCAGTTCAAGATCGTATTCACGCTCCAGACGCTCCTGAATGATCTCCATATGCAGCAAGCCAAGGAAGCCGCAGCGGAAGCCAAAGCCCAGCGCGGTAGAGCTTTCCGGCTCGTAGAACAAGGAGGCATCGTTCAGGCTCAGTTTACCCAGCGCATCGCGGAAGGCTTCATAATCATCAGAGCTGATAGGGAACAGACCGGCATAAACCTGCGGCTTCACTTTTTTGAAGCCTGGCAGCGCTTTATCCGCCGGATTGCGCGCTAAAGTCAGGGTATCGCCCACTGGCGCGCCGAGGATGTCTTTAATCGCACACACCAGCCAGCCAACTTCGCCGCAGTTAAGCACATCGCGATCGACGCGCTTCGGGGTAAAAATCCCCAGCCGATCGGCGTTATACACCTGACCGGTACTGATGACTTTAATTTTGTCGCCTTTGCGCATGGTGCCGTTTTTAATACGCACCAGCGAAACCACGCCAAGATAGTTATCGAACCAGGAGTCGATAATCAGCGCCTGCAGCGGCGCCTGCGGATCACCTTCCGGCGCCGGAATATCACGCACCAGACGTTCCAGCACGTCAGGCACGCCAACACCGGTCTTCGCCGAGCAACGCACCGCGTCGGTGGCATCAATACCGACAATATCTTCGATTTCCTGAGCCACGCGATCGGGATCGGCCGCTGGCAGGTCAATCTTGTTCAGCACCGGCACCACTTCCAGATCCATTTCCATTGCGGTATAGCAGTTCGCCAGGGTTTGCGCTTCCACGCCCTGCCCTGCGTCAACCACCAACAACGCACCTTCGCAGGCGGCGAGCGAACGTGAAACTTCATAAGAGAAGTCAACGTGGCCCGGAGTGTCGATAAAATTGAGCTGGTAAGTTTCACCGTTCAGCGCTTTATAATCGAGCGTTACGCTCTGCGCCTTAATTGTAATGCCACGCTCACGTTCCAAATCCATTGAATCCAGAACCTGCGCAGCCATTTCGCGTTCGCTTAAGCCGCCGCAAATCTGAATCAGACGGTCAGAGAGCGTTGATTTGCCGTGGTCAATGTGTGCGATGATGGAGAAATTTCGTATGTGCTTCATTATAGAGATTTTTCTGCCTTACAAATGCTGAAACTCCCGCGACAGCTAATCTGCGCAGAGCGTAATTTCACAGGCGGACTTTTGTCCGAAAGGCTGCATTCTACACTACATATCAGAGTCGTGGAATCATCGACAGCGAGCGATAAAGAGAAGAAAAAGCGCGTGGGGGGAATTTCAGCAGGATTAAGCAGATAATTACAGCGATAAAATAATGGCGGGCCAGCGCCAGTGCGGCCTGGCCAGCTAAATTTCACTTTCGACGCGCAGCACTTCAGCAGGTAAAGAGATACTTAAAATAATCGGCTGGAAGGCTTCACGATCGCCAAAACGCGTAGAAATGCCTTTCGCGACAATAAAACCGCCGATTCCCCCTACCAGGGCTCCCGCCGCCGCGGCTAAATCACTGTGAAACAGCGACTGGAACAGACCAGAAAACAGAAACAGGCCGACTAATGGCGTCATATACACCAACAGCGCCGAACCCAGCAGGCTGCTCTCTTTGATACCCAGCTCAATACGCTGGCCCGCCTGCAATGGCTGTTTGCTGGCGATCTGCATCACGTGGGCATCTTTCGGGCCCAGTTTATTCAGCATATGGCTGCCGCAGCCCTTACGTGCCGAGCAGCTATTGCAGGAGGTTTTGATTTCGGAATGCAGGGTTGCCACTCCGTCTTGCCACGAAACCACCGTGGCCCACTCTCTCATCATTTGCTTGTTCCAAGATCAACACTGTCAGCAATGCGTTTGCTGGTCGACGGTGGAATTTCACCGACCACCGTAATCTCTGCATTATCGCGCACTACAGTCTGCACCGTACGGCGTCCTGTGCGCAATAGCTGCGCAGCGCTGCTTTTATCCGCCGGACTAATATTGATCGACAAACTAAACAGGCCATCCGAGTAAAGTCGTGATTCAACCGGCTTATTCAGCGAAGGGATATTGCGGCGGCTCTGCGACACCTGTTTCATTCCCTCCGGCAGCCAGCCCGGTTGCCAGTTAAAGCTGACCTTTTCCGCCGTGGGCACCGAAAGCGAAGGCGGCAGATTGGCTTTGCTCAGACCCTGCATCATGGTGCGCACGCCATCATCAACGGCGAAACTCACCACCCGGTACTGCTCCAGCGTCTCACCATCACGATCGAGCAAATCGACGCGCAGCGGCAATTTCGTGTCGCTGTCGAGCCAGACGATATAGCTGTAGCGCGTACCATCGCGCGCCACAATGCGAATCACTTCGCACAGCTGGTCAGCGATACGCGTACGGCCAACGGAGATAAAGTCATAGCTGGTGGTCAACTGTTTGAAGTCAGCATTCACTACCGAGGGCAGAGAGTCGACTATATAGCCGCCATTGAGCGTAAAGGGTTCGAGACCCGGCTCAAAATAGCTGATGTCATTACCACGCTGAATAATTTCACGCCGCGGGCCATCCATCTGCAACAACTGTGCGAACACTTTATTGTCGACGATAGCATGACGATAACGTAACGATTCAATCCCCAGCCTGGAGACATTGATATAGGCGAGTTCATAGTTGAGGGACTGACTGGCCTGTTCCATCTGTTGTAACAGCGCCCCGGAGGTGGTTTCCGCCGGGGCGACAGATGAATACATCAGGCTGCCAGCCATAAGGCTAACGGCATACCAGAATTGCTTCATTACTGCTGCTGCGTTCCTAAAGACTGAGTTCCTGGAACCTGAGCGGCCGCTTGTTGAGGCCCGCTCTGTTCAAACTGAAGCTGTTCCGAATGCAAACGGCGCTGCAATTCGTAATCCTGCAACAATGCATTGACGCGACGGCGTTGCTCCTGCACCTGCTGTGGCGCATTGGTGGCGTTGGCACTGTCCGCTGGCACGCCTAAACTCACCGGAGAAGCTTTACCCATCATCGGTAAGGTGTTGAATACCGGTGAATCAGATTGCTGGCCGCCATCTTGCTGAGGCTGATTGTACTGCTGGACACCGACAATGACTGCCAGTGATACGCAGGCCGCCACACCAATTTGGGTGATCTGCGTGGCCCATGGACGCACTTTGTGCCAGAAAGGCATTTTTTCCCAACGTTCTGGCTTTGGCTGCACTTCCGGAATAAGCGTAGTCACCTTGCGGACAGGTTCGTTTTCGATAGCCGCAGCAACACGTGCCGCAATATCAAAATGCACAAACTCGCCGACATCACCACGCATTGTGTCGCGGATCAGATGATAGCTTTCCCAGCTTTGCTGCAGTGTGGCGTCTTTAGACAATGCGGATAAAACTTCGTTATCCAAAGCCTCACCATCCATTAAAGCGGAAAGTTTTTCTTTCTGCATGCCTTAGTACCCTTCCTGTGTCCGTTATCGCTAACGTTGGATAAGCGGTTGAACTTTATTATCGATAGCTTCGCGTGCACGGAAGATACGTGAACGCACAGTACCGACCGGGCAATCCATAATGGCTGCTATCTCTTCATAGCTTAGGCCATCTAACTCACGCAGGGTAATCGCCATGCGCAGGTCTTCAGGGAGTGACTCAATGGTACGAAACACTATCTGTTTCAATTCTTCAGACAACATTAAGTTCTCAGGGTTCGAAATTTCTTTCAGTGCGCCTGCACTTTCGAAGTTTTCCGCATCAATCGCATCCACATCGCTGGATGGCGGACGGCGCCCCTGAGCAACCAGGTAATTCTTTGCGGTATTCACCGCAATACGGTACAGCCAGGTATAAAACGCGCTATCGCCACGGAATGACTCCAGTGCGCGGTAGGCTTTAATAAACGATTCTTGTACCACATCAGGCACGTCACCTGACGGAACGTAGCGCGAAACCAGGCTTGCCACTTTATGCTGGTAGCGAATCACCAGTAAATTGAATGACTTCTGATCTCCATTCTGCACTCGTTCAACGAGAACCTGATCCGTTAACTGCTCGCTCATCCGAGGTAATGTCTCCCCAAATCTGTCTCCACGCGTAATCGAATAACCAGCAATGACTCAACTTTCTGAGCAAGCACTCGCTTAGAGGAGCCATTTGATGATTAGTTCAGTTACGCCATTATTTTTGTCGCAGCATCGGGCTGTTTTTACACTTCACATGGTTATTTTGCATTCTGATAAAGTGTATGCCACCACCTTACTTTCATATCTGCTGCCGATATGAATCCCGACGGACGCCCGCAGAGTAACGCATGGAGCCGCGCTTTTCATCTCTAAAAGCCGTTTATTCGCGAAAGTTCGCAATATTAAACATAACGCCGCAAAAACCAACGTTAAGCCAATGATTTCCTGCGCGGGTGCCAACAGAATTATTACAACCCTGTGAGGCTGACACGGAAAAAAGGCTTTTTTCTCGCTGAATTTGAGTGCTATGCTCAGCAAACAACCTGTTTAGTAAATTAAACATCATGACCCATTCGACCGATTACAGCTGTGACGTGTTGATTATAGGCAGTGGCGCTGCAGGGCTCTCCCTGGCGTTGCGACTGGCCGAAAAGCATCAGGTCACCGTGCTAAGCAAAGGGCCGGTAAGCGAAGGCTCAACATTCTATGCGCAGGGCGGCATCGCCGCCGTGTTTGATGAAACCGACAGCATTGAATCGCATATCGAAGATACGCTGATTGCCGGGGACGGCCTCTGCGACCGCGCAGCGGTGTCGTTTATCGCCAGTAATGCCCGCCACTGCGTGCAGTGGCTGATCGACAACGGCGTGCTGTTTGACAAAGAGACCCGCGCCAATGGCGAACAGCACTATCACCTGACACGCGAAGGCGGTCACAGCCATCGCCGCATTTTGCACAGTGCCGATGCCACCGGCAAAGCGGTTGAAACCACGCTGGTCAGCCAGGCGCTGAGTCACCCGAATATCAGGATTATCGAACGCAGTAACGCTGTCGATCTGATTGTCTCGGATAAAATTGGCCTGCCGGGTCCGCGTCGCGTTGTCGGTGCTTATATCTGGAACCGTAAGCGCGAAAAAGTGGAAACCTGCAGCGCCCGCTCCATTGTGCTGGCCACCGGCGGCGCGGCAAAAGTCTATCAGTACACCACTAATCCTGATGTCGCTTCCGGCGACGGTATTGCCATGGCATGGCGCGCGGGCTGTCGGGTCGCCAACCTCGAATTTAACCAGTTCCATCCTACCTGCTTATTCCACCCGCAGGCGCGTAACTTTCTGCTGACGGAAGCACTGCGTGGCGAGGGAGCCTGGCTGATACGGCCTGACGGCACGCGCTTTATGCCGGATTTTGACCCGCGTGGCGAACTGGCGCCGCGCGATATCGTCGCCCGCGCCATTGACCATGAGATGAAACGCCTCGGCGCCGACTGTATGTATCTGGATATCAGCCACCAGCCTGCCGAGTTTGTGCGCGCCCACTTCCCGATGATCTGCGAAAAACTGCTGACGTTTGGGTTTGACCTGACGAAAGAGCCGATTCCCATCGTACCTGCCGCTCACTATACCTGCGGCGGCGTGGTGGTCGATCAGCATGGCCGCACCGATCTGGACGGTCTGTATGCGATTGGTGAAGTGAGTTATACCGGCCTGCACGGCGCGAATCGAATGGCATCCAACTCGCTGCTGGAGTGCCTGGTATACGGCTGGTCAGCCGCTGAGGATATCAACCAGCATCTGCCGCAGCGCGAAAAAGTGGCGCAACTGCCGGCATGGGATGAAAGCCGGGTCGATGACTCGGATGAACGGGTAGTGATTCAGCATAACTGGCACGAACTGCGGCTGTTTATGTGGGACTACGTGGGTATTGTACGCACCACGAAACGACTGGAGCGCGCCCTGCGCCGTATTACCACCCTGCAGCAGGAAATCGACGAGTACTATGCTAATTTCCGCATTTCCAACAATCTGCTGGAGCTGCGCAACCTGGTGCAGGTAGCGGAACTGATTGTGCGCTGCGCCATGGCGCGGAAAGAGAGTCGCGGCCTGCACTTTACCCTCGACTACCCTGAACAGCTGCCGCAGGCGTTGCCGACCATCCTGCAACCCGGCGCTATCTGAATAAATAAAAATCGCGGGTCAGACTGCAATGCGCTTCAGAATAGTGCTGGTCTGGTCCGCGGATCACCATACTGTCAATAAACTGCTCGCCCGCTTGCGGCGACAATGCCAGCATCACCCGATTCGGCGGACGGGTTTCATTATCTGCCACATCCGTGCGATAACGTAAGAACCAGCCACGGGCAACCGCCATCTCGACAAACCGATTGCCGGCATCCGCTGGCAGCACCACACAGAAGAAGCCCTCTTCATTGATTAATAACTCGGCGCAACTTAATAACGTCTGGTGGTCGAGAGTATCGGTATAGCGCGCCGCCGCCCGCTGTGGTGAAGCGCAGGCGGAGCCGGCGGCAAAGTAAGGCGGATTACTGACAATCAGCGAATAGCGCGCCTGACACTGCTCCGCCCACTGGCGAATATCCTGCTGATGAATGGTCAGGCGGGAAGCCCAGGGCGAGGCGGCACAATTCTCCTGCGCCTGCGCTGCCGCTTCAGCATCCAGCTCGACGCCGTCCACCTGCACGCTGGCGTCGGTGCGCTGCGCCAGCATCAGCGCAATCAAACCACTGCCGCAGCCAATATCCAGCACCCGGGTGACACGGGCTACCGGCGCCCAGGCGCCAAGCAATACCCCGTCGGTGCCCACCTTCATCGCACAGCGATCGTGGGCAACAAAAAACTGTTTAAACGTAAAGCCATTGGCGCGCAAAGTCGCCTTTTGTTGAGACATAACACTGACCTGAAAGGGAAACGGCGCTAGCATAGGACAATATAAGACTTGAGAAAAGTCATCAACTGAACACAAACAGATGAAGATCGCGTTCAATCTGTCTATAATCAGCGCCCCAAACTGAGGTAGACCATGACTGTAACCACTTTTTCCGAACTCGAACTTGATGAAAGCCTGCTGGATGCCCTGCAGGAAAAAGGCTTCACTCGCCCAACCGCGATCCAGGCAGCAGCAATTCCGCCCGCGCTGGAGGGCCGTGATGTATTGGGTTCGGCGCCAACCGGTACAGGAAAAACGGCTGCCTTCTTGCTTCCGGCATTGCAGCATCTGATCGATTTCCCGCGTAAAAAATCAGGCCCGCCGCGTATTCTGGTGCTGACCCCCACGCGCGAACTGGCGATGCAGGTGGCTGAACAGGCACGTGAACTGGCGAAACATACCCATCTTGATATCGCCACCATCACCGGCGGCGTGGCTTTTATGAACCACGCAGAAGTGTTCAGCGAAAACCAGGATGTGGTGGTCGCCACCACCGGACGCCTGCTGCAATACATTAAAGAAGAAAATTTTGATTGCCGCGCGGTAGAAACGCTGATCCTTGATGAAGCCGACCGGATGCTGGATATGGGCTTCGCGCAGGATATCGAAACTATCGCTGCAGAAACCCGCTGGCGCAAGCAGACGATGCTGTTCTCTGCCACGCTGGAAAGCGAAGCGGTGACCGAATTCGCCCGCCGCATTCTGAATGAGCCGGTGGAAGTCGAAGCCGATCCGGCGCGCCGTGAGCGCAAAAAGATCCTGCAGTGGTACTATCGCGCCGACGATATCAAACATAAGACCGCGTTGCTGATCCACCTGCTGAAGCAGCCGGAAGTCACCCGCTCGATCGTGTTTGTGCGTAAACGTGAGCGTGTACATGAGCTGGCAGGCTGGTTGCGTGAAGCCGGTATCAACAGCAGCTTCCTCGAAGGTGAGATGGTGCAGGCGAAGCGTAACGAAGCATTTAAACGCCTGAGCGAAGGCCGGGTGAATGTGCTGGTTGCCACCGACGTTGCGGCGCGCGGGATTGATATCGATAATATCAGTCACGTATTTAACTTTGATATGCCGCGTACCGCCGATACCTATCTGCACCGCATTGGCCGTACCGGTCGTGCCGGTAAGAAAGGTACTGCCCTGTCGCTGGTTGAAGCGCACGATCACCTGCTGCTGGGTAAAATCGCCCGTTATATCGATGAACCGCTGAAATCCCGCACCATTGATGAGCTACGCCCGAAAACGCGTGTGCCAAGCGAGAAGCTGAAAGGCAAGCCATCGAAAAAAGTCTTAGAGAAGCGTAAAGAGAAAAAAGAGAGCGAAGAGACAAAACCGCGGGTTAAGAAGCGTCATCGCGACGCCAAAAATGTCGGTAAGCGCCGCAAACCAAGCGCCGCAGCGAAAACCGAAAGCGCTGAATAATTATCCCGGCATACAGAAAAACCGCCTTTCAGGCGGTTTTTTATTATCGATCGCTGCCCAATCTGCCGGTGCAGCGATGTGAAATGCCAGCAAACCGTTTAATAATGCAATCTGCCGGTAAAACTGCGCTAGCTTAACTGGTCATCATTTTGATTTTATAATGGAAATCAGAAAAATTGATCTGGTGACAGTTTCAGCAGCCAATAAAAAAGGAGCCATCAGGCTCCTTTTTGATCAAGGCGTCTTTTACAGGCTTTCAGTAAAAGTACGCGCAATCACATCACGCTGTTGTTCAGGCGTCAGCGAGTTGAAACGTACCGCATAGCCAGACACACGAATGGTCAGCTGCGGATAGTTTTCCGGATGCTTAACCGCGTCCTGCAGAGTTTCGCGGCGCAGCACGTTCACGTTCAGATGCTGACCACCTTCGATACGCACTTCTGGTTTCACTTCCAGCGGCACTTCACGATATTCGATCTGGCCCAGATCGCTCAGATTAACCAGCTGATCTTCACTGTAACCCGCTTTGGCACAGACGCAACGCGCTTGTGCCTGTTCTTCATCCAGTAACCAGAAAGAGTTCAGCAGTGCGCTGTCGTTGGCTTTGGTGATTTGAATTCCGGTAATCATGTAATGCCTCCCAGGCTTGTCAGCGCAGATCCAGTGATCGACGCGGGTGTTGCTAAAATGGCTTTGCTTAGGATTATATACCAACCTTGTTGGCGGTAAGTTTTGATATATATCAATTATTCACGATGCCCAAATCAGCCACTTGTGACAAAGTTATGATTTATATCAATATTCACGCTAAAACTATTTGCGGTTATTTTTGTAAATTTCAATTTTTTTTTAATGTTTTGCCCGTCGTCGATAAACGTTAAACTACGCCATCAAACGGGACAGGCCCCCAAGGGAGAATGTAATGGTCAACGCATTAACCTGGCACGACGTGCTGGCAGAGGAAAAACAGAAGCCTTACTTTATCGACACGCTCAGCGCCGTCGCCAGTGAGCGTGCCGCCGGCAAGACCATCTATCCACCGCAGAAAGACGTGTTCAATGCCTTTCGGCTGACGGAGCTGGGGGCGATTAAGGTGGTGATCCTCGGCCAGGATCCTTATCACGGCCCGAATCAGGCGCACGGGCTGGCCTTTTCGGTATTGCCTGGCGTCCCGGTGCCCCCTTCGCTGGCCAATATGTATAAAGAGCTGGCCAGCGATATTCCCGGTTTTACACGACCAAACCATGGCTTTCTGGAGAGCTGGGCCAGGCAGGGAGTGATGTTGCTGAATACGGTGCTGACCGTCGAAGGCGGCAAAGCCCATTCCCATGCGCGTTTTGGCTGGGAAACCTTTACCGATAACGTGATTGCGGCGATTAACCAGCATCGTGAAGGGGTGGTGTTTTTACTCTGGGGCTCACATGCGCAGAAAAAAGGCAGCATTATCGATCGCCAGCGCCATTACGTGTTACAGGCCCCTCACCCGTCGCCCCTCTCCGCCCATCGCGGCTTTCTCGGTTGCGGCCATTTTTCCAAAACCAACGCTTATCTGCGTGAGCGTGGTGAAACGCCCATCGACTGGACGCCAGCCTTACCGGCATAAAAAAAGCACCGGTTAAGGTGCTTTTTAATCTGATGGCCGATAATATCGGCCACGTCAGGCGATCAGGATTTGGCTTTTGACACTGCCACCATCGCCGGACGCAACAGACGACCGTTCAGGGTGTAGCCGCGCTGCATAACCATCAGTACGTGGTTCGGCGGCACATCCTCAGATTCCATCATTGACATGGCCTGATGAACGTCCGGGTTAAACGGCACGTTAGTCTCCCCCACCACTTCAACGCCATATTTACGCACCGCATCCAGCAACGATTTCAGCGTCAGCTCGATACCTTCGATCATCGCGGTCAGTTCAGGATTGGCTTTATCCGCCAGTTCCAGCGCACGCTCCAGGCTATCGATCACTGGCAGCAATTCGTTAGCAAATTTTTCCAGCGCAAATTTATGCGCTTTCTCAATATCCAGTTCGGCGCGGCGACGAATGTTCTCAATTTCAGCCTGCGCGCGTAGCTGTGCTTCGCGCACGCCGCTCTGAGACTGAGCCAGTTCGGCTTCCAGCTGAGCAATTCGCTCATCACGCGGGTCCACCTCGTTTGCTGTCTCCGCGTCCTGGTTTTGCACTAGCTCCATCTCATTCTCATCTGAGACTTGCTCGTTTGGTGTGTTCTGTTCTTTACTACTCATGAATTTCTCCGCGTTTTTGCACATTCATCTCGCTGGTTCGCTTATTATGGGGATCAGAAGCGAGGTTTCAAGGGAAGCCAGTCACATTGTCGGGGCAGATTATCCCCTCAGAGGAATACCAGCATAATGAACAATCATTTCAACTGCATTGGAATTGTCGGCCATCCGCGCCATCCAACGGCTCTGACCACGCATGAAATGCTCTATCGCTGGCTGACGTCAAAAGGCTACGAAGTCATTATTGAACAGCAAATCGCCCGGGAACTGGGGTTACAGGATGTGGAAACCGGTACGCTGGCCGATATCGGTCAACGTGCCGATCTGGCCGTAGTGGTCGGCGGCGACGGCAATATGCTCGGCGCGGCGCGCGTGCTGGCGCGCTACGATATCAAAGTTATCGGCATTAACCGCGGTAACTTAGGTTTCCTTACCGATCTCGATCCGGATAATGCCCAGCAACAACTTGCCGATGTGCTGGAAGGCAAATACCTGGTTGAAAGCCGCTTTTTGCTGGAAGCCCAGGTGTGCAAAAAAGAGTGTTCGCCGCGTATTGGCACCGCCATTAATGAAATCGTGCTGCATCCGGGAAAAGTGGCGCATATGATTGAGTTTGAAGTTTATATTGATGAAAACTTCGCTTTCTCACAACGCTCAGATGGTCTGATTATTTCCAGCCCGACCGGTTCGACCGCCTATTCGCTTTCCGCCGGCGGACCTATTTTAACCCCTTCGCTCGACGCCATCGCGCTGGTGCCGATGTTTCCGCACACCCTGTCGGCGCGCCCGTTGGTAATTAATAGCAGTAGCACCATTCGTCTGCGTTTTTCCAATATGCGTAACGACCTTGAGATTAGCTGTGACAGCCAGATAGCTTTACCGATTCAGGAAGGTGAAGATGTGCTGATCCGTCGCAGTGACTACCATCTCAACCTGATTCATCCACAGAACTACAACTATTTCAATACATTAAGCTCTAAACTGGGCTGGTCAAAAAAATTGTTCTGAAAATCGTCATCCGCTACTTTACTGTATATAAAACCAGTTTATACTGTATGAAAAACCATGTCTGTGTTTTCATACAGGAAAATAATTATGCTGGCACAACTGACCATCAGTAACTTTGCTATCGTTCGCGAGCTGGAAATTGATTTTCAGCGTGGCATGACGGCAATTACCGGCGAGACCGGTGCGGGTAAATCGATTGCTATCGACGCGCTCGGACTCTGTCTCGGCGGTCGTGCCGAAGCAGATATGGTTCGCCAGGGCGCGGCGCGGGCTGATATCTGCGCGCGCTTCGCGCTGAAAAACACCCCATCCGCCCGCGGCTGGCTGGAAGAGAACCATCTGGATGATGGCAGCGAATGCCTGCTGCGCCGGGTGATCAGCAGCGACGGCCGCTCGCGTGGCTTTATCAATGGCACGGCGGTTCCCCTCTCTCAGCTGCGTGATTTAGGCCAGTTGCTGATTCAAATCCATGGCCAGCACGCGCATCAACTGCTGCTCAAACCCGAACACCAGAAAAACCTGCTGGATGCCTACGCCAATGAAAGTCTGCTGAGCCAGGAGATGGCGGCGCGCTATCGTCTCTGGCACCAGAGCTGCCGTGAACTGGCAAGCCACCAGCAACTGGCGCAGGAACGTGAAGCGCGGCGTGAACTGCTGCAATATCAGTTGAAAGAGCTGAATGAGTTCGCACCGCAGCCCAACGAATTTGAAACTATCGATGAAGAGTACAAACGGCTGGCGAATAGCGGGCAGCTGTTATCTACCAGCCAGCAGGCCTTACACCTGCTGGCCGACGGTGATGACAGTAATCTGCAGAGCCTGCTATACAGCGCGCGCCAGATGATGGGCGAACTGGTTTCCATGGATGACAAACTAAGCGGCGTATTGAGCATGCTGGAAGAAGCCGCCATTCAAATCAGCGAAGCCAGCGATGAGCTGCGTCATTACTGCGACCGCCTCGATCTCGATCCAAATCGTCTTTATGAACTGGAACAGCGCCTGTCGCGCCAGATTAACCTGGCACGTAAGCACCATGTGCCGCCGGAAGAACTGCCGGTATTCCATCAGCAACTGCTGGATGAGCAGGAGCAGCTGTCGCTGCTGGAGAGCGATCAGGAAGCGCTGAGCAGTGCGGTTATGGAACATCATCAGGCGGCACTGGCTACTGCGCAGCAGCTGCATCAGCGTCGTGCGCACTATGCCAGCGAACTGAGCCAGTTGATCAGCGCCAGCATGCAACAACTGTCGATGCCACACGGTAAACTGACGATTGATATCCAGTTCAACCCGGAACAACTCACCGCTGACGGCGCCGACCGCATTGATTTTCGCGTCAGTACTAACCCGGGGCAGCCATTACAGGCACTGGCGAAAGTGGCTTCTGGTGGCGAACTTTCACGTATTGCCCTGGCGATTCAGGTAATTACCGCACAGAAAATGGATACTCCGGCGTTGATTTTCGACGAAGTGGACGTTGGTATCAGCGGGCCAACCGCAGCAGTCGTAGGTAAAATGCTGCGTCAGTTGGGTGAATCGACCCAGGTAATGTGTGTCACCCACTTGCCACAGGTTGCCGGTTGCGGCCACTATCACTTCTTTGTCAGTAAAGAAACCGATGGCGCAGAGACAGAAACCCATATGCAGCCGCTGGACAAACGTGCACGCCTGCAAGAACTGGCGCGGTTACTGGGCGGAAGCGAGGTAACACGCAACACCCTGGCGAACGCAAAAGAGCTTTTAGCCGCCTGACCCAGCACTTTTTTACATTCCTGTGGTCATAAGCATGCTCTGTAAAGGTTTCAAACTGCGGTAAGGTTTATTATCATCGGCATCTTATCGCCTGGTTTATATACCTGAAGTCATTGGAGTTGCAGCACGGCAGTATGGGATTGAATCCCTGCCTGGCCCCGGGGGCGGCATTTATCGCGTCGGCCCGAGCACAGCAGTTTCAACTACACAAGGTATAGGGCATAATCGCCGCAGGCAGTTTGATATGGCCAGCACAATTCGCAGGGAGCAAGGCTCTTCTTATCGATGTGCGCAACCAGAGCTAAAAAAGGCTTAGTGACCCGGGTGAAGTCGCCTCAGACAAGGCGTCGAGCCCCAATAAGGAATCAATTAATGCGCTGTAAAACGCTGACTGCTGCCGCAGTGGTACTTCTCATGATGACCGCTGGCTGTTCCACTCTGGAGCGAGTGGTTTACCGTCCGGACATCAACCAGGGCAACTACCTGGTGGCTAATGATGTTGCAAAAATTCATACCGGCATGACGCAACAACAGGTTGCTTACACGCTGGGTACGCCGATGATGCACGATCCATTTGGTAGCAATACCTGGTATTACGTGTTCCGTGAACAGCCGGGCCACCAGCCGGTGAAACAGCAAACGCTGACGCTGACATTCGACAACAGCGGCACGCTGATCAACATTGATAACAAGCCTAAGCTCACCGCCACTCAAGACTAAACGTGAACTGCGGGTATAAAAAAGGCGCTCAACCGGCGCCTTTATTTTTTTGCTGCCCGTTCCGCTCGCTGGCGGCGCAGCTCTTTAGGATCCGCAATTAACGGACGGTAAATCTCAACACGATCGCCATCATGCACTTCGTCATCCAGCTTTACCGGACGACTGAAGACGCCGACTTTGTTTGCGCCAAGATCGATATCGCGACGTAACTCCAGAATACCTGACGCCTTAATCGCCTGTTCAACGGTACTGCCTGCAGCCAGCTTTACGCTTTGCAGATACTGCTTTTGCGGCAATGCGTAGACCACTTCAACGGCAATATCAGGCACGATAGACCTCTTTTGCCCGCTGGGTAAACGCCTGCACCATACTGCTGGCCAGCTCTTTAAACACGCGCCCGAAAGCCAGTTCGACCAGCATATTGGTGAACTCGAACTCCAGGTTCAGTTCAACTTTGCAGGCGGCTTCGCTGAGCGGCGTAAAGTTCCAGCCCCCCGTCAGCTTACGAAACGGCCCATCAACCAGCTGCATATTAATGCTTTGATTGTCAGTCAGCGTATTACGGGTGACAAAGGTCTTACTGATACCCGCTTTAGAGACATCGACCGCTGCCGTCATCTGATTTTCGGCGAACTCCAGCACACGGCTACCGGTGCAACCCGGAAGAAACTCGGGATAAGCGTCGACATCATTCACTAACTGGTACATCTGTTCGGCGCTATAGGGCACAAGCGCTGAACGGCTAATCTGGGCCATATCGATTCCTGTTAATCTCAAAACAGTTAAATAATATCATTCCCGGCGATCAAACAAAATTCTCTGGCGCCAATGGCGTGCTAAAATAGCGCATTTCCCCGACAGGTATTGTTCAGGGGATGCCATTATTCACTGCCTGATGTAGACTAAGCCGCACTATGACAAAGAAAAAAGCAAATAAACCCGGTTCCGCTACCATTGCCATGAACAAACGCGCCCGTCACGAATACTTCATTGAAGAAGAGTTCGAGGCAGGACTTTCGTTACAAGGATGGGAAGTCAAATCACTCCGCGCCGGCAAGGCCAACATCAGCGACAGCTACATACTGTTGCGTGATGGCGAGGCTTATCTGTTTGGCTCAACCTTCCAGGCGCTGAGCGTGGCATCTTCGCACGTCGTCTGTGACCCCACTCGCAGCCGTAAGCTGCTGCTGAAAAAGCGCGAGCTGGATTCACTGTATGGCCGGGCGAATCGCGATGGTTACACTATCGTTGCACTTTCTATGTACTGGAAAAACGCCTGGGCCAAACTGAAAATTGGCGTAGCGAAGGGTAAGAAAGAACACGACAAGCGCGATGATATTAAAGATCGCGAATGGAAGTTAGACAAAGCACGTATCATGAAGCACGCAAATCGCTAAGCCACTGGCACAGCGAGCGGTTTTTCTGATATACTGCTTCACAGTACTTGGGGCTGATTCTGGATTCGACGGGATTTGCGTAGCCCTAGGAGCATGCCGAGGGGCGGTTTGCCTCGTAAAAAGCCGCAAAAAAATAGTCGCAAACGACGAAAACTTTGCACCTGCTGCTTTAGCAGCTTAATCAGCCTAAGAAACTGAAGGTGTCCTCTCTCCCTAGCCTCCGCTCTTAGGACGGGGATCAAGAGAGGTCAAAACTAAAAGAGATCGCGTGGATACCCTGCCTGGGGTTGAAGCGTTAAAACCAATCAGGCTAGTTTGTTAGTGGCGTGTCCGTCCGCAGCTAACCGGCGAATGTAAAGACCGGACTAAGCATGTAGTGCCGAAGGTGTAGTAATTCCGGACGCGGGTTCAACTCCCGCCAGCTCCACCAAAATTCTCCATCGGTGATTACCAGAGTCATCCGATGAAGTCCTAAGAGCCCGCATGGCGCAAGCCCTGCGGGCTTTTTTATGCCCTCAATTTATCCCGCGAAGTCCGAACTCAACTAATTAAATCCGAACCTTTTAGGCCCATTGATAGGCCCAACAAAACTATCTATTGTCTTTGTTGGGCCCAAAAGCGTGGAAGCTAATTATGGCAAGAAAAACCAAGCCTCTAACCGATACCGAAATCAAAGCAGCTAAATCAAAAGATGCCGATTACCTTCTTTACGATGGTGACGGCCTTACGTTATTGGTTAAGCACAGCGGCAGCAAACTTTGGCAGTTTCGCTACTACCGCCCTTTTACCAAACAACGGACAAAGCAGAGCTTTGGCTCCTATCCGTCAGTCACACTTTCAGATGCTCGCAGGCTTAGGGCTGAGTCACGGGCATTACTAGCCAAGGATATTGATCCTCAAGAGCACCAAGAGGAAAAAGTACGAAATTCCCTAGAGGCTAAAACGAATACCTTCATGATGGTTGCAGAACGTTGGTTAGGTGTGAAAAAGAACAGCGTGACAGAAGACTATGCGAAAGATATCTGGCGTTCTCTTGAGAGGGATATTTTCCCGGTAATTGGAGAGGTGAGTGTTACAGATATCAAAGCTCATACTCTGGTTAAGGCCGTTCAACCAGTTCAGGCAAGAGGGGCACTGGAAACCGTCCGCCGCCTATGTCAGCGTATCAATGAAATCATGATTTTTGCCCAGAACACGGGCCTGATAGATGCTGTTCCCAGCATTAACATTGGCAAAGCGTTCGAGAAGCCTCAGAAAAAGAATATGCCTAGCATTCGACCAGATCAATTACCTCAACTGATGCAGACGATGCGAACGGCCAGCATTAGCCTTTCAACACGATGTCTATTCATGTGGCAACTTCTCACCATCACCCGCCCTGCTGAAGCGGCAGAGGCTCGTTGGGAAGAGGTAGACATGGATTCGCGAGAGTGGAAGATTCCCGCATCACGTATGAAAATGAATCGTGATCATACTGTCCCATTATCAGATGAAGCAATTGCTGTTTTAGAGATGATGAAACTGTTAAGTGGCAATCAGGAATTCATTTTTCCAAGCCGTTTGAAACCTACTCAGTCAATGAATAGCCAAACGGTAAATGCTTCACTTAAAAGAGCTGGATTTGGCGGTATTCTCGTATCACATGGGTTGCGTTCAATTGCCAGTACTGCGCTCAATGAGCAAGGTTTCCCTCCTGATGTCATTGAGGCAGCACTTGCTCATGTGGACAAAAATGAGGTTCGTCGTGCGTACAACCGAAGCGATTATCTTGAGCAACGTCGTCCAATGATGCAATGGTGGGCAAATTTTGTTACTGCGGCTGATAAAGGAAGCATTATTGAAGGCGGTAGAAAAGGTATACAATTGATAGCCACTGCCTAGAATCTTTATGCCCTAAATCTGGGCATATTGTAAACCCACAGCTTCCCTTCTAAAACATCTATGGGCCTCAATAAATCCCACAAAAAACAATTAAAAAATGAGTTATGTCGCATTCCTATTGTGAGCATTATTCATATAGAGTTTCAATCTCCATAAAACTCTAATCACGACCTTATACGTAGTTTAAAATTAGGTATACACTACAATGCGAAAAGGTGCTTTAGTACCTTTTCGTAATTTCTTAATGAAACCAAATCCAACACAGACTCATTTAGAAACTTTTTTTATTTTTTCGTTTTACCGATTTATCGAAAGCAGCTTTTATCGCTGTATTATTAATTGACCAATCTTTATAAATGCTGTCCCGTAAAGCTTCTGGTTTATCGATAAAAGGCACGTACTTCCTTGAGTCGCCCAAATTACTATCTACGTCCAACATATTCAAGGACTCTACGAATTCGAAGAGCGTTGGCAGTAACTCATCAACAGCTGCTTTTTTAGTTTTCCAGCCCCCACGCGGTTTTTTTTCAGTAATCAGAACTAATAAATTCTCTTGAATCAAATAGGACAATTGAGCTCTAGAGTACCCGCCGGTCTGACCGGATTTCCTTCTTGTTTCAGAAAGAGCATTTTTACGATCTTCAAACTGCTTAAATAAGACCATCCCGAAGCAGGTGTCAAAATATTCCGAAGATAATCTCAATGCTTTTATAGCGGTATCCTCATCAAAACTCAGTATAACTCTACTCCAGTGAAAAAGCACTGATGCATACAGTAAATGCATGCGGAAAATATAATCAATAGGTGGATCTTGCACAACATTGCGTAATATTTCACTAGGAAACAATCTGAGATATTTATCCCAGTAATCACTTTCACTAATTGGTGATTTGAGAAATTTAATCATATTTGACTCATGCAACTTTATAATTTTTTGCCCAAGTCGAAAATCAGGTAAAGGGAGCCAGCAAATTTTCTTGTTCAAAATCTCATAATGGTTTAACCACTCAGCTACTCCGGGATGATTTTTTTCCATGATGGCACTGTATTGTAACCACTCACCGATTACACCCATCTCGCTCTTCAACATACTAACTTTTTCAGTAATTTTTAGAAGTAGAAAATTTTTCTCACTAGAGTAATTTTGTTTTTTATCAATTGGTTGAACCATTTACGTGGACCTGTAATTCTTGTGGTTTTGCTAGAAGGATTCTTTAAGAGATATCACCTGAGTAATCTTATCGCAACTGATACAAACCAATGAGAGAAAAAAATGAACCCTTCAGAAACGAGGATGTTACGTCTTAAGGCCGTAGTTGCAAAAACAGGTGTAGGCCGCTCAACCATCTATGATTGGCTGAACCCTAAATCCCCGAGACATGATGGTTCATTTCCTAAACAGCGCCGCCTTGGGCAGCAATCAGTTGGCTGGCTGGAATCAGAGATTGATGAGTGGCTGCTACAGCGACAGAAAATTTTCAAAGCCTGATTGGAGCTGGAGTCTGATATATATCTACCTAACAAAGAGGGAACATAAATGGGAAAGAAAGTTACATTCACAGCAAAAAGAGCTGAGTCAATCGAGGAGTTCCAACGTTCGGCTGCATTGAGAAAAACCTCGTTGTCTGAAGAAATCTCCAATGGACTGGATATACTTGCTCCTTTTTATGCAGCAATAAATAGCCATATTCATACTGTAAATGAAATTGAAAGAAATATTCAATCAATATTGAAAAAGTGCCTAAACCATGAGGTTTCTGAAAAAGACACGTTGAACTTCGAAAAAGCATTGTGGAGCATATGGGAGAATAACATCCGACAACAGCAGGAATTATTGGAAGATAATTTCTACATCCATAAAATGGCAGGCCAGCGCATGGGGAAGATCGAGGTTGATCAAATAGCAAAAGATGCAGAGGATCTGGTAGCAAAATTTGGAGCACAAAGAGTGATATGGATTTATACGGACAGAAGAGTGAATAATAAGCACCTCAAAGCAGGAGGAATTTCGAACATAATTATTATAAATAAAACTAATTTTGGTGGTTATTATTTTGACATCAACCACACGGTGATCATTCCCTTAATTGATCTTTCAATTTATGGTGCTACGAGGAGTATAAAGAATAAAGGCGTGAGGTTACTTCATTCCTATCTATGCTGGATACCCATATACCATACGAACAATATGGCGGTAATGGTACCTGTGCTCGAAGACAAATACATTCATTCAACGTGTCAGGAAAAATGTATTGTTACCATAATTAATCCATTTAATGAAGAGATAAGGAACATCTGAAACACAACCACTAAATAATATCTCAGACACTTATCCTCTCTCCAATTCATTAGATTATTAAATGTCTAGGTGGCTGTGTATGAGTGGATTCTCGACTATTTAATTTAGTGGTGTTTTTTGGTCGGGTATCATTAATTAATAATGAGCTTTGGAGTATGCATTATGGCCATTTATGCTTACGTTTCTGGTGAGGACCAGATGAAAAATAGACATAAATCAGAAAGTGGTGGTTCCGCATTCTTTACTTTTTTTTCTGAATTATCCGAGAGATGCGTTATTTACGAAAATACAAACCTAATCAGCAGTTCATTAAACCATAAAGGTGTAAGTAATGAGATCTGGGCAAGATTGGAGTTTGGTGACACACTTTTATTATCAGGATTGCATAGCCTCTCAAGTAGTGCAGATGAAATCGCCAGCGCTTTAATTTTTTTTGCAGAAAGAGGTATTACTATACAGTGCCTGTCGGGAATTGACTGTGAGGAAGGATTTAAAAAATCCGTTATCTCATATTCATTCATTCCTAAAATCCACAGTTCAATAGGAGGAGTAAGACTGTCAATTAGAAAAGATAAAAAAGCTGGTAGGCCCTATGGCAGCAAGCACTCAGATGAAATACGAAATTGTAGGCGTGCGGGATATACACAATCCTTAACTGCCCTTCTATTAAATGTGAGCATATCCACTGTGAAAAGACACTGGAAATAACTCTATAAATTATGAAACAACTGCAGAGTAGCTTTTAATTGAAGAGCCTAGGAAAAACACATAACAAGACCAAAACTTAATGTTGGATAGGTATTATACGTACAAACCATGTTAGATATAAACCATAAGGGTTGTAATAGCCCTTCACATCCCCTATTAACAACCATATTTTAACCTAGAGGATGATTACCGATAATTAACCTTTAGCCAACTATGTTAAATTTTCAAATCATGAACCAGAGGATTGTACTGGGGACTCTTACACATTCAACTTCATAATTACAGGAATTAAAATGAGTTATATGATTCAAATTGAAAACCTGCTTTACGAGGCTACTAATTTATATCCCAGACTTATGGCTCTCAGGGTAGACCTTCATCTTCCAGCCATCATTGACAACGGCGATAGTGTCTGCTGCTTTCATAACAATAGTTCTGGAGAAATATCCAGATTCAGAAATTCATTGAAATCAAAAATAGATGCTGATCAAAACCGCAAGAGACAACGAGGTTTGCGCATATACGACTCTCAAGCCTTTATCATTTGGGCAAAAGAATATTCTCAGGAAGGTAAATGCCATTATCATATTTGCCTACTATTCAACAAAGATGCCTACTATCATCTTGGAGACTATGAGCATGATAATAACCTGCGTTGTTTAATTATTGGGGCATGGTATAGCGCGATGGGATTGCAAAGCGATGATCATCTAGGCTTGGTGCATTTTGCTGAGAATGGTCGCTATTTTTTAAATAAAAATAGCTCTAACTTTAATGATTCTCGTAGTATGTTGCTAAAACGACTTGCTTATCTTGCAAAACCAGAGACTAAAATCTACGGTGAAGGTAGTCGTAATTACGGTTGTGGCCGCATATAGTTTTCAGGTCAGGAATGGCCTTCCATAGGAGGGCCATTTTTGACATTAGGCATTAAAGTTAAAAATGCATAAATTAATAATCAATTATAAATCATTTTAAAACTTACTTTTACAATAGTGAATCACGCACTAATTTGGCCTGCCCCCTAAATCAGATACAACGCTCAGTTAGTAATGTTGACTCCTTCATTCTAAGAATTCCCCTTTCACCATCTCTCTGCAAATTTCGCCGACGTCAGATAATTCAGTGTGGAGTGCGGTCAGCACCCGTTATAATTCTGACGCCATTCACTGATGGTTTTCATGGCATGGCTGCCACCAGCCTCTGCCTCGCACGTTCTGCGATATCCCAGACTTCTTCTCTATTCAATCAGAGCCTGTCTGAGGCATCATCTCCATTAAGCTAATTATCTTTTCAGGTCATTGAGGTATTGGATAAATTACTCATCCTGCAATTGCTGATTGTTAAGAAGACCAGTTCTATAACGCTCAAGAGAACGGATAAATCTTCCCTCCTGAGCCCATGTTGTTGCATCGTGTTCTGTCAGCTTTAAGATTTCATTCACATAGATTTCTGATAACGGGATTGTAAGCGGAAAGCTGCTCTTTTTCTTACCACCAAATATTTGAGTTCCGCCATTCAGCCAACAGGCAATCAGGCACACATTTGCAGGATCCCATCCAGCGTGTTTAGTCCGGTGAATTCTTTTGACCCGATAGTAAAAATGATGTAGCCCATTTCGAGTTTTATGATTTGCCATCAGCATTAACATAGGTGGTATGCTCCAGCCTGGTAGCCATGTATGTCGCCACATACCTATGCTGTCAGCAACTTCGATCATACGGGTAAATTCTTTAAGCATAAGTTGGCCTTGCCCACCACGAAGGTGCCGGCAAATCAGATAAGAGCGCAGAAAGGTTGCAGGCTCCATGAATCGCTCACGCCTTAAATGTGCTTCTTCCAACGATAGCGATTTTTCATTACGATCCAATGCGTTGAATCTCTTCGACTCTGCCCCTAAAGGGCAAAACTCCTCACTAGGTTCCTTTTTGGCGTGGCTAAAGCGTGGTGTAAAATCCTCGCTTGCAACAAGAAGTCCCTTTTGGTGAACCGATTTGTCACAAACAACACAGCATAACTCTGGCCAAAATTTCTTCTCTTTGCCCGATATCAAATTGGCGTATTCATCGAGCGTGATGATTCTCCTGACTCCGTTCTTAATTAAAATAGCTGTTTCCATAAGCCCTCTAATGATTTATCGCATCACTCTTCGTCAAAATCTGTTTCCCGCAATTTCCGCACATTCATCCGCATCGTCTGCGGCATCTGATCTTCATTGTCATCCCTAAGCCCTAGCATGACCTTATAGCCGTCAAGCAGATCTCGGTCGCCAAGCCTCAGAGGCTTGGCCCGAATGTTATGAGGCTATCTGCATCTCCGACGCCTTAACCCCCTCAGGTGTTGGAATGAGCGACCACAGCCGTGCATCAATTCCGTCATTTTGCAGTTTGCGCATGAAATATCGGGCCTGAAGGGCATCATGCGTTGCAATTACAACCTGGAAACCATGATCAACTATGTAATCACGCAATAAATCGAATACGGATGCTGCGTGAACCAAGTCATGATGCTGTGTCGGGTCATCCAGAAGTAGGCAGCGCCATGAGGACCACTGGTGTTCCAATGCCATGGAGAGCAAGAAGGTAAGCTGTAAATCAGTAAGCTGAGCTTCGCTGGCTATCGCCGGAACCGGCACTGACTCCCCATGTAACGGAACAGATACTTCAGCATGTTCCTTTCTGTAGATACTACGAAAACCCAAACTGGTGCCAGTAAAGCGCGGTTCTCTGACTACGCGTTTGAGCAAAGCCTGCCACCTTGGAACGACAGAGAGCACATGTTTTTGTACATTCGATATCTCAGCAGATAGGCAACGATTGAGCGTCTCCATCGCTTCAGATAATTGCAGCAACTGCATCTGATTTGTTCTTTCGTTATCAATTCGCTGGTTAAGACTCGTAGCAAATTCCCCCTCCGATGATGCTCCTCGGCGACGATCTATAAGCCCTTGTGCCAAACGAGTCTGTTCAAGCTTGCTCCAGGTACCAATCTCAATTTTGAGTGTTTGCAATTGTTCTAAATGTCGGGACAAGTCAGCAACAGATGACTGCAGTTGAATCTCTTTACTGCTCGCCACTTCGAGTGCGGGATTGCCGGGAAAGGACAGTTGTCTCCATGAATACCGGATTGAGGCTAGCTGAGCCTGAGCGTCAGTAATCTGCTTTTCGAGGCCACTTATCTTATTAATAACTTCAGTTAAAGGGGTATTCTGTCTTTCTAATGCAGACTGCTCAGCCTCAATTTTCGATTTTAATTCAGATAGTTGAATCGTATTTTTGTTTTGTTCAGTGGATAAATCAGTCAGCGTTTTTGAAGGGAGTACACCTGCTGTTATTGCGGCTAGTGCAGCGGCTGTTTGTTCAAGGCTAGCCAAGGCTCCAGCCCGATTCTGCCGCGCAGTATCCAGCTCGTGAGTCGACGTTTGGTACGCGTTTTTAGACGCTTCCAATATTTCAGGTGTCGGTAAGGGGGCAAGGTTAAGCTGTTTTTCGTCAAGCTGCTGTTTCGCTGAAGCATTTGATTCTTCGCGACGTTGGATAGACGATTTCGCTAGTTGTACCGTATCTCCGTCAAGAAGGATGTTTGTTTTGAGTTGATTGATCTCCGCTACTGAGCGAACGATATCGCCTCGCAGTTCAACAATTTTACTCTGGCACGTTTTCAATTCTGTTTCAGTATTCGTCACTGTTTCTGTACATTTACGCAAGTGATCGGATGCTGTTTTAACGCGCTGTTCTGCTTCGATAACTTTAGGGTCTATAGCCTCTAATGATTTGGTAATGCGTTCATGAAGAACGGCAGCGCCGTGTTCCACTCCACATAAAGGGCAGTCCCCACGATCCTCTGGTAAATGTGCAGCAATTGTAGCTACGGATTGCCTTATAGAGTCAGCAGTAGACGTGAGCATCTCATGGAATTGCTTCACTGAAAGCTCATCTGTTTCAGCTGATGCCTTTAACGAGTTCGCGCTATGAAGACGCTCCTGAAGTACACGCTCCTGAATTTCCTCATTGCTAACCAAGTCGGTAATGGTCGCAATATGTTGAAGAATGTCTTCCCAGCGCTTAATAAGTTGATGAGCACTAAGTAATTCACTATCTACAAGCTGCAAAGACTTACGCTGTTTATTTATAAGTTCATGTTCAATACGGAGCTGTTCGCTCCCCTCATGTACGCGCCTCAAGGTTGAGGCCAGAGACTGAGCGTCGGCCAACGCTTTGTCAGCTGACGCCAAGTCAAGCTTAGATTGTTCGAAGGCCTCTTTGGTTCGCGCCTCACTATTGAGCCGGTTAAGCTGCTGTATAATTACATCACGTTCTGCTTCAGCTGTGACAAGTTCCTTCTGGAGTTCATCTTTTTTATCAACTAGCTGAGAGCGTTCCTGTTGTTTTTGTGTAAGTTCTTCTTTAGCAGTTATAAGCGCATTGCCAAGCTGCTCAGAACGCGCTTGCTCAGAAACGAACCGGCCAATTAATCCATCTACTTCCATAAGTGCTGCAATCTGTTCGCGAAGTCGGCCCAGCTTTGCTTGTACTGTTTGCTCCAATGCCTCGTGCATTGTTTCCAGATTGCTAATACCCACTGGCGGAACCAGTAAACCTACTGGCAATTGTTCTGCACTCTGAGTATTGCGAGCGATGTCTGAGATTGATTCTGCGATGTTTTCTTTAGTGCGCAGGGCACCCTGAGATTGCGAGGCCGCCTGGTCCCTATCAAGAATCAAACTTTGCCACTCCCCAAACTCAGCTTCGAGCGCATCAAGGGCTCCCTTTGCTTGCTTCAGTTTTTCAGTGAGAGCGCGGCGAATTCCGCCAAGAGCATTACTAACTAGGGTTCCATCTTTACCAATTGGCAAGCGAGCCAGTTGTGCCCCAGCAACTTTTGCATCCGCTTTTACCAGCCATTGCCCCTCGCGCTGATCCAGTAAGTGGGTAAGTCTCAGTAAAAAGGGGATGTCCTCCGAATTCGTATCCGGAAAAAGAGAGCTTAAATCACCAGTCCTTTCGACGTTACCTTCGTTGCTCACCTGCGCAGAGGCTTGTACATCCCCAAAATCCAAGACCACCTTAGCGACTGTCTGGCTGTCCCTGATAATGGGTGAGAGATTTTCACCTAGACGAGAAATATTACCCGTGAGACTAAATTCGATCGCTTCGAAGAAGGCCGTTTTTCCCGTACCGTTAGGGGCCAGTAAAATGGTTGCACCGCCACTGAGCTCAATTTTTGTGTCGGTACCGTATCGGCGGACGTTTGAGAGCGTGATAGATTTAAGTTTTTTCATTGGAAGTCATTCTCTCCAAACGCCATATCCCTCAGCGAATTAACAATTTCATCGCCAGATTTCTCAGAGAGCAACAATTCACGCCATGCTTCGAGGTGAGGTTCTACCCAAGAGTGTGCTTGACACATAGAGTTCAGAGACGCTAGCAGAGGATCGCTGATATCATTCCCACCTCTCGCGGGTGTTAAAGACGCCAGAAAACTCCGATCAAGGAAGGAGTCAATATCTTCCTGATTTCTGAGTACCACCTTCCTGCAGAATCGATCGTCCGTTTCAAAACGGGCAGCATCTTCTGACTCAACTCCATCGATGAGCATAAACATGTAAAGGTCTGCTGTCTGCGGCTCTGCAAGTATGTCCCGGATATCAGCGGCCCATCGGAAAGCACTCTGAATATTATCCAAGTCACTAAGAAATGCTGTGATCAGTACTGTCCGCCATCCAGCATTTTCCCGATTAATGCGTCTGAGTTGTATTGCAGTCATGCCGATATCAATTGAGGGTGAAACCATTTCTTCCACATCTGGAAAATGAACTTCATAGCGACCTTCAGCACGCTTGGTTATAGCAGTAACGAGTTCTTGGATTGTCGGCATTTCAGGATCCTTTTGTATTCTTCTCAATGGCCGATTCACGAGCAAGCTTTCGATCTTGCCACTGCTTAGTGAAATGTTGGCGTACAGAGTCAAGTGTTCCATTATGCAGATGACGAAACATACCAGACCGCGTGACGAGCAAGTGAGGTTGACGCTCTGCGGCCATACTGGTCGCGGTCTCTGCGTCGTCAGCCATTCCTACATTCAATAATTCTGATGGGGATGTACTAACACCCGATAAGATAACGATGGGATCCGGATTAGGGCCAATAACGGCTATTAACGGATCGTCAGAAAGCTCACGTACTCCCGAAAAACCACCCACAGGACCAGACCAGTACTTAAGAGCAATACTCAATACTGGGCCATCTTCCTGAAAAGATTCCCAGTTATTACTGCCCTCAGGCAAACCCACTGCAACCAGCAATAAGGTTTCAACAGCGGTAACAAGAAGATTTAAAGTACGAAGGCCAAGGCGAAGCGCATGCTTTTCATTTTTTCTCTCAGTTTTCGGATACAAAAGCTGATCCATGAATTTTCGGCGGTTTTCAGGTGCAGCTGAGAACCCGCTCAGCCATGACTGCCAAACCGTCTCCATCGCATCTGCTAGCGCCAAATCTGAGATTGAGCCAAGTTTTTCTGAAACCCCTTGGAGAAGGCGTTGCCACAGCACGTCGTCCATGGCTTTAGCAAGCGCTTCAGCTTCACCTCGAGCAGCACTTAATGTCTTAAATTCATAATCTTGTGCACACGATAGGCGTTCGGCATTTTCAAGCCAAGGCAGGTCACTGAAGTCATGTTCTGCACAGCCAAGTGTGTGTCCAATTTCATGACCAACGCTACTGCGCCACGCTGGTTCACCTAACATCAGCCCCTGACTGCCTTGGGGTAAATGCAAAGCCATACGCACAATGGCAGAAAGAAGAGTCAGATTATCGCCTGCTGGGGGGGAGTAATTGGCATACACTCTGAGCTTGCGGTTACCGGGCTCACGACTCCACATGTGCTCAACGACTCCTTTTGCGGATCTTTCTGTTGGACCGGCAAGATCAAGCGTTCCGGCTAATGACCAAGTTTTACTAGTCATAGTAGAACCGTCGCTTAACTGATACTGCACCCAAGTTTCAACATCAGGGCGCAGTTCACTTCGCAGTTCCTGGACGACGTCATGGCATCCCAAGGCTGCTACGTCAGATGTTTCTGCCGCGATATAGGTAATTAAACGGTCCAGTGTACGATTCGGATCGCTGAAGTAACGGCCAAGCGTGTGAATTGTCCGATCTGTTAATGCCGCATCGTTACCGATACAACTGATTTGAACCCGGCGAAGGACATTTCGTATTTGGTTCCAGTCTTCGAATCCGCACCAGGTTGTTAACCATTGATAAGCCCTCGTGGTTGGGCCATCCTGACGCTTAGCTAATTCCTCTACACTGAGTCCTGTTTGGCGACAAAGATCACAGACTTCTTCTAAATGATTGACTGTAAAATTATCTTTTATCTGCAGGTGCAGACCCACGAGGGTGAGTCTGAACTTACGGTTGGGAGATTCATCAAGTTTTCCCGCTTTCGCGATTCTAGCAAGACTGGAAAACGCCGAGTCTAAAACGGAATTAGTCGGGGAAGTGAGAGAGGAACCCTTTCTGGGTTTTTTAGCGAGTTGTACAGCTTTGTCAGGATCTTTGGTACAAAAGTCAGTCGACTGGCGCTTAATCTGTAAATGCTCGTAGTGGTCTGTGGTGTGCATGATTACCACATCGTCCCACTCGTCAATGCCACCTTGTTCAGCACCAATCGACAGAGGCGCCAGCCTTCCGCTCAAGAATTTCTCAAGCATGTCTGCCAGACGCTGAGCAATCACCAGCTTTTCATAATCAGACTTCCGCTCCAGCCGGAACCTTCTGAGCATTCAGATTTTCCTTATTGCGTTTCTATTCTGAAAAAAATCTTAACCATGCTAACTGAATTGCAGGTGTTTTTATAGTGAGTTTGCCCCTCGCCCCTAAGAAGGAAACAAACGTTTTCTCCTAAATCTTTGTGGTCTGCCATTCTAATAAGTACTGTATATCTGTATAGTTATGCAATTCAGTTATTGCCGAAGTGACATGCACTACTCACAGCACGATCTCCGCCTTGGTTAAGCCAGTAACGTGCATCACGTTTTAAACACTGGTCAAGGCATGCATCTAAGCAAGGATACGGTCATTTTGGGTATAATCTACGATAAAACTCGGCTATGTTCGCGACACACTATCGCCTTATAGTTAAGTCAGTAAACCAAGAGAAAAGTGATATGAACCAATTCGATTCTTTGGAAATGTGCGCCGTTTCAGGGCGTCTGACTTCGATCGATTTGTTTGCCGGAGCGGGGGGGCTGTCTGAGGGGTTGAAGGAAGCAGGCTTCACGTCGCTTTATGCCAACGAGATCTCCCCACGCTACGCGCAAACCTATGCAATCAATCACCCTGGAACCAAGGTGGAGAGCCGAGACATCCGTGAAGTCGATGCTCAAAAAATCCGCAGCCTCTTGGGGTTGAAAAGAGGTGAGTTAGATTTAATTGCAGGAGGCCCACCTTGCCAGGGCTTTTCTATTAATGCGCCTAAACGATCTAACGAGGACTCTCGAAATCACCTGTTCCGTGAATATTTGCGTTTCGTTTCAGAATTTCAGCCTCGAGCAGTAATGATCGAAAACGTCCCAGGGATGGTGTCATTTGAGGGAGGGGCAACGCTGGATGCAATTCTCGAATCTCTAAAATCCCTTGGCTATGATTCCGACGTTCGAATCCTGTATGCACCTCATTTTGGCATTCCCCAAACCCGCTGGAGAACGATTATTCTCGGTTGCAGGGATGGCATTAATCCAACTGAACTTTTCCCAGAGCCACTTAGACAAGCTCCCGTGAGAATAAATTTCACCTCACAATTTGGTGGAAAGAATTTAGTTAACTTGCCTTTGTCGCTGGAATTGCCGTCACATGTTACGGTCAGAGATGCGATTGATGATTTACCCATACTGTGCAATGGAGAAATGGGTGAACCAGTGAAATATTATCGGCATCCGGCTGATAATCAGTATCAACAATTAATGCGAATTGGTTCGGATGGAGTGACGTGCCACGAAGCTGCTCGTTTAAGCAAAATCAATCTTGAGCGTATGGCACATATACCTCAAGGGGGAAACTGGACTGACATTCCCGACGATCTTTTACCAAGAGGAATGCGCATGGCCCGGCGCAGTGACCATACAAAACGCTATGGTCGAGTTCATCCGGATGGTCTTGCATCCACAATCCTGACCAAATGTGATCCTCACTGGGGAGCGTATTTTCACTATGAGCAGGACAGAGCCTTTACAGTTCGTGAGGCGGCTCGGTTGCAATCTTTCCCAGACACTTACATATTTTGTGGTTCAAGGGTTGAGCAATATGAACAAGTCGGCAATGCTGTGCCGCCGTTGCTTGGTGCGGCTTTAGGTCGGACAATTGCTCGTGTTCTTGGTAGTAGTAAGATAACTACAAGTAAAGTTAGGGAAGCGTAAAGTGGCAGGCAAAATTTGGGAATTTTTTGGTTATCGTGCTGATGACCATTCAGCTGCGGCAATCGCTGCTGTCAACGAAAAACAATGCCCCTTTTTGGCCGAGACATGCGAGAAGCGCCTTAGTGATGGCATAGTTGCTGGAGTTTGTACCATCAAACCGATGACCTCTGGGCCGGTTATGTGTTGTCCTATCCGTTTATACGCAGACAAATATCGCATCTTGTATGACGTAGCTAAAATTGCCTTTGAGGAAGATTATGAGCTGGTCGCCGGTGGGAAAGCGTCGGAAAGAGCGAAAGCGAAACAAGAACCCGTCGTTGCTGTCTTCGGCAAACGCTGGGGTGGTGAATTACGGCTACCGCAAAAAGATGGCGCGGGAAGTTACTTTGTAGATTGGGTTCTGGCACTGCTTGATGCTAATGGTAAATTAAAAGAATTTGTCGCCGTTGAAGTACAAACTATCGATACAACGGGTAATTATCGCAATGGGCGGGAAGGCTTGCTTTCACCTGAACGCACAAACCCAACGACGACAGTTGGCATGAACTGGGAAAATGTTAATAAGCGAATCTTGCCGCAACTGATTTATAAGGGCCAAGTGTTACAACGCGAAGCATTATGCCGAAAAGGCTTATTTTTTGTGTGCCCGCATCCGGTTTACACAAGAATAATGGGACGCCTTGGTGGTGCCAGTGGCTTGATTCGTTATGCGCTGCAACCTGCGTCGATCACGTTTCTTGCTTACGAGCACGATACAAATACGATTGACGGTTCAACCGTTCCGCTAAAAGGATTACCTCCTCATTCAACAACGGTTTACAAAGTTCAGGAAGCATTCAATAACGTAACTTTACCAGATGAAAACGTCTACCGAACAGCTATCGATATGGCACTAGGCAACGACAAAGGAAAGACTTAAGAGACAATTCATAGTTGACGTTGCCATTAGCGATGCAGGATTAATTCTCAACCAGAATTGAACACATCATCGTTCTTATTGAGCATACACTCGAAATAATTTCAGATAGATATCATCTCAGTGAGTCCCCCGCATCCTTACCAGATCGCGGGGATTTTATTTTCACGCTGAGATCTCAATATGACCAAACCTGACGGTCTTCAGGCCATCGAGAAGCCGCTGGCTTCACTTCCTGCCACTATTAGAAATCTAATCCTCGAGCACTTTCGCGCACTCACCAAATATGAACCGGTGATTGGCATCATGGGGAAAACAGGAGCGGGCAAAAGTAGTCTTTGCAACTCGTTATTTGCTGGCAACATTACTCCAGTAAGTGATGTTACCGCATGCACCCGAGAAGCGCTGTATTTTCGTCTTTACAACGGCAACCACAGCCTAGTATTAGTCGATTTGCCCGGTGTTGGCGAAAGTGAAATACGCGATGAGAAGTACAAAGCCTTGTACCGTAATATTCTTCCTGAGCTGGATCTGATCATATGGGTGATTAAAGCCGATGACCGAGCGCTAGCGGTGGATGAAAATTTTTACAGACATGTATTGGGAAATTCATTCCAGAATAAAGTGTTATTTGTCATTAACCAGGCTGACAAAACCGAACCGTGCCATGAATGGAACTCCGCTAACAACCAACCTTCACCACAGCAAATTGCTAACCTCGCTCTCAAATTTCACGACATTACACGCCTACTGCAGCCAATCAATCCGATATGCGCCATTTCGGTTAAAACTAACTGGAATATAACTGAGATGGTCGAGTTAATGGTTGAAAGCTTGCCAGACAAATCCACTAGTCCCCTTTCAGCCCAGCTACATAGCCACCTCAGGAGTGAACGCGTAAAGGAGACGGCTAGAAACGACTTTGGCAACGCTGCCGGTGGAATACTAGATGTTGTAGCTTCGCTTCCTGTGGTTTCCAGGCCAGTGAAATCATTGATTCATCAAATTCGTGATGCAGTCGTTTCAATCGCCCGTTGCGTGTGGGATTTTTTCTTCTAACAATTATTCGTTAAATATTCGCATGGAAAGGCCCCAACGCTCATGCGTCGGGGCCTTTCGTTTATTATGCAATAAGGAGTAAACCTTGGCTTTTCTCGTTTCGCGCTTAGCCGTGATGAACTTTTTCGCACTACGCTCAGCATTTTTCATCAGAACTATGCGCACCCTGATGAAAAACGATTAACAAATTACGGACACACCCTGTCCGAATTGTTCCCGGTCTGATTTGGCCAACGTCGGCAAGTTCCGTTGTATCCCGCCTGCAACCCCGCTTCAGCAAATCTCAAAATATTTTCTCGTGCGGTCATAACCTGTCCGACCCAGCCTTTAAAATAATCTCAATATTTCAGTATGTTAATTACGGAGATGACCTATGTGTCAGGCCGAACGTCGCTATGACAAACTTGCCATAAGGTTGTCGTTGATCATCAGCCGTCTGGTGGCCGGAGAGACGCTGAACCTGAGCAAACTGGCCGTGGAGTTCGGCGTTTCAGTACGTACTCTGCGGCGCGATTTCCGGGAAAGGCTCATATACCTAGATCTGGAATATCACAACGGGAACTGCCGGTTGCTTACCGGGGACAACGTGGTCCGGCGCGAGCACATCGCGCTTGCTTTTGCTCGGCAGAGTGGTGTGGCTGGATTATTTCCGGGACTAGATCACCGCCTTGTCAACACCCTGCTTGAAAGTGGCATTGAAGCGCCGTGCATTGTCTGGCAACCCACATCAGCAATGGGTGAAGCCCATCAAGGAATTTTCCAGCGGATTACTTCCGCTATCACCGGACGGCGTCGCATCACACTTCTGGCTGAAGGACACCGTTGTGAGCAACTTGCGCCATATCGCCTTATCTCGCTTGAAGGTCGCTGGTATCTCACGGGCGAGCTCGAAGGCAATATATCGGTATTTACACTGACTGATATTCAGACCATCGCCGTCAGTAATGAAATCTTCACCATGAATGAGCCTCTGCTGACGCTGATTTCAGACTCTGAATTTATCAGAGCTCTTCCCCATTTTCGTTTCTTTCAGTCTTTACTCGCTGGATCCGAAATCCGGCTAATACCTCACAAGGACAATCAACAATGAAATACTCCCCTGTTAAGGCATTAATTGCCTCTTTGATGCTAGCCGCTACATTTCAAAGTAGCGCGACAATAACCGGAACGGTTAAGGCCTGGCCCTACATGCAATCTGCTGGCTGGACGTCAGCCGACGGTGACGACTTCGAAACGATGAACAATGCGCTATTTCGGGCTGAGATTATCGATAACTATCCGTGGACGAAGCAATTCCTCCTGCGCGTTCGCGGCGGCGGTTCTTTCTATCTGGCTGATAAGAAGTCAAAAACGGTGCGCCATCTGAAGATTAAGTCGACTAGTGGTTACAGCTCCGATCTGAACTCAGTTTATCAGGGAGAAAATAACGGCAAGGGATGTTTCTTTGCTGTCATTGATGGAAAAGCATTGGCTCTCAACAGAGCTGAAGATGATATTACCGCCAGTTTTCCTCCCCGGCCAAATGCAGCTCAGGAACTGGCGCAGGTCAGAGAGCAGTTTAAGCCAGAAGTTGTCGCTGTTTTCCCGGACAGTTGCGTGAACAAGCAGCAGGAAGCAGCTATGAATGCCAAACGTTCGTCTGATGAACGCGCACTACAGCAGTGGGTCGCTAAAGAGAGCCTTAAAGAATTGTGCCGCAGGACGGGCAATTGCTAATTAGGGAGAAAGCCAATGATTCATTTTCCAAAACTGCTGATGGCGGTTGCCATAACGGCTTCAGTGCTGCTGACGGGTTGCGACAACAGTGATGATGGTGGCACTAACATTATTTCAAAATACCACGATCTAACACCACCACCTTTCAGCGATATTGTTTCGTCGAAAAGTGATATCGCCTACCAGTGGATCAAAAAAGATGCATTTGGCCAGGAACAATATCGGGTAATTAAAACGGTGAAATCACCGGATGGCTGTAAATCAGGTAATTATTACTATATCGCTGATATGCGGGAAAAGACCGTACAGCCACTCATGTCTGCGCTGTGCTTGTCCGATAATATTACACTGAGCTTCAGGGAAGAAACCGATGATTATACCGGTGAAAAATCCGTCATTTATTACCATGACGGAAAAGAGATGGGTAAAATCTACATGCCTAAAAATCAGGAGGATAAACAATGATAAAAGGAAGTCGAGCCATTCTGGCTGTAATAGCACTCTCCATCTCAGGCATTTCATCAGCTTATGCCGAAGAGCAGCACTACATCAGCATACGCAATACTGACAGTGTCTGGGTACCAGGTGGGTTATGTTCTCTTAAGTTCCAGCTGGACAATGGCGGCAGTGGTCAGGGCTTTAACAAGCTTGCTGTGACTATGCGGGTTAAAGATAACAAGGGAGACATTATTGAGGAGGGGGTAATGGATGTCGAACCCTTTGGCGACAGTGATGCCACGCGTTCGCAAAACGCTTATCTTGAAACCACTTGCAATGATGACGCTAGCTCGATTGAGGTTGTTAAGGCAACTGAAATGATAAATGGTAAAGAGTTCAGTTTGCCATTGTCAGTATTCGATACGCAGTATTATAAGCCACTGACAGTCACTGTTAATAAGTAACCCGCCTTAATATAAAACATAAAGCTTAGAGCCCCCACTGCTTCCGCAGTGGGGGCTTTTTATTTATCAACTGCTCGTTAGCAAATCAATTTTATTTAAACTGAAATTTAATAAGGCATTATTTAAATGAAAGAATCTTTAATTACCAATAATTCGGTTTCAGAAGAAATGCGACTGCAATTCTGGCCGAAACACTTCGGCAAAATCCCGCAGTGGATGCTGCTGGAGCCTCGTGCTTTCGCTTGGATGGACCGCCTGTGCGAAGCCTATAACGGCGGTTACTGGAATTATTACACGCTCAGCAACGGCGGTGCCTTCATCGCACCTGACAGCGAGGACAATTGGTCCATATTCAACAAGCTGAATGGCAACAGCGCAGAAATGAGCAGCGAAGCGGCTGGCATCAGTGTCTGCCTGCTGAACTGGAGCCACCATGCCTGCAGAACTGGCAGCCCCTCCATGAGTGAACACTACTATCACCTGCGTGAATTTGCGCTGAGCCATCCTGAAAGCAGCGCCATCATGCACATCATCGACTGAAGGTGGATAACATTATGGAAAGTACCGCATTACCTCATCCACTCACTTCACACCGCACCATAAAACGCGCCCTGACGTTGATCGAAAATCACCTGCGTGAACCGGGCGTAGCGTTTACTTCGGCAGCACTTACCCGCGACTGGCTGCGGCTGAACCTTGCAGGGCTGGAGCGGGAAGTGTTTATGGTGATATTTCTGGATAACCAGAACCGGCTGCTGGCACACGAAACCCTGTTTCACGGCTCCATCACCAGCACGGAAATTCATCCCCGCGAGGTGGTTAAAGCCGCATTACGGCACAACGCCGCCGCTGCCATCTTTGCCCACAATCATCCATCCGGATATGCCGAGCCCAGCAATGCCGACCGGCGTATCACCGAACGCCTGAAAAAAGCGCTGATGCTAGTCGAGGTGCGCGTACTCGACCATCTGATTGTCGGCAGCAAAGAGATTGTCTCGTTCGCCGAACGCGGCTGGTCCTGAAGGAGGACATATGCATTCTCAACAATGGGGGCTGACGTGCAGTAAAACGCCGTGCTTCGGTGCCAGGCTGGTGCAGGAAGGCAACCGGCTGCACTTCCTGGCTGACCGGGCAGGATTTACCGGCGACTTCAGCGACGATGAAGCTCTTCGCCTTGACAAGGCTTTTCCGCTGATAATGAAACAGCTGGAACAGATGATGTCAGCCGGTGAGCTGAATCCCCGCCAGCAGCAACGCGTTACCCTGCATCACAACGGGCTGACCTGCCAGGCCGATACCCTCGGCTCACACGGTTATGTTTACATCGCGATTTATCCCTCTTCGACTGTAACCGATTGACCGGCCACCGCCAAAAAACAGGACACACCCAATGCAAACTTTACCGTTACCCGAGCCACGGGCGGCTGAGCCATGCCCGTCGCCCGTGCAGGTCTGGCAGTTGCTGCTCACACATCTGCTGGATAAACACTATGGCCTCACGCTCAACGACACGCCGTTTGGCGACGACAGCGTGATTCAGGCGCACATCAACGCCGGTATCTCCCTGTGTGATGCTGTCAATTTCATTGTGGAAAGGTATGAACTGGTGCGCACCGACCACAGCCGTTTCAGCCTCACCGCACGCTCTTCACTGATTGGTGCCATCGACATTCTGCGTGCGCGTCGTGCGACCGGACTGATAGTAAGCAGCGGCTACAGCACCATCACCCGCATCACAACAGGCCGATATCGGGAGGACAAAACACAGTGAAAATCGGTCTGAACCTTAACGCTGACAGCATCAATGTACTGGCGCTGAACATGGGGAAAATAGCGGTCGATGTTGACGGTATCGAGCTCACTGAGCTGATAGCTGCCGTTAATGCGCAGGGGCTGACGCTGCGTATCGCGGAAGAACCCGGAAAGGTGGTGGTTGAAAATCCGCTGCCTGATGGCTCCCGCTTTGCTGGCGTCTGCTGCAGCACAGCCCATATCACCAGCGAGGATAATTCGCTGCTGTATACGCTTTCTCATCAGGCACAGGAATACAGCGATGCGGAGTGGATACACTTCACCGGCTCGGGTTACCTCATCCGGCTGGATGCCTGGTCATATCCGCTGCTGCACCTGAAGCGGCTGGGCCTGTCAAAGGTCTGCCGACGCCTGGTTTTCACACTGAGAAGCCGTTACAGCATCGGCCTGATTCATCTGGATGCATTTGGTGAACTGCTGCCGGGATTTGACATTTTTGATTGGTAACGTTGCTTGCCCAATTCTTTCATATTCCTTTCTCGCATCAACACATGCACCCGCCCTTAAACCGGCGGGTGTTTTCATTTATGGAGACAACATGCAACCAGAACCAGACGTACTTACCGACCATACCGATATTATTTGTTCCACCAGCATAGAACGCATCGTCACCGGACGTGATGCCGCATTGGTACGGATTGGGCAATTGATTCAGCAGCTCAACACCATTTCTCAACTAACTACAGGAATTGGTGGTGGCAACGCTCCAGACTGGGCGATGAAGCAAGGACATCGCTATGACTGCTGGCTGATGGAAAAACCGGAGAAAGCGTTGCCAATGATCACCCGCAATATTGACCGTAGCCTGTGGCGCGATCTGATGCTGAGATCCGGCATGCTATCGCTGATGGACGCTCAGGCCCGTACGCAGTGGTATCAGAACCTGGAAGATGGCGACCTTCCGGCCATCAGTGAAGCCAACATTCTCAGCACCTTTGAACAGTTGCACCAGAGTAAAGCGGGAGTGTTTGAGCGTGGCATCATCAACGTGTTTAAAGGACTGTCATGGGATTACAAAACCAACAGCCCGTGCTTCTTCGGCAAGAAGATCATCATCAATAATCTGGTGACGCACAACCGTTGGGGCTACAGCCTGACGTGGGGATTTCGTCGCGATCAATTAGCAGATCTTGAACGGATGCTGTTTTTACTGGATGGCAAAGCGATACCCGATAATCGAGGTGATGTTTCCATCAACCTGATGAATCATATCCGCGATAACCCCGGCAAGGATGTTTATGAAGATACGTACTTCTCCATCCGCTACTTTCAGAAGGGCACCGCGCATCTCACCTTCAAGCACCCTGAGTTAGTGGATAAGATGAACGACATCATTGCTAAGCACTATCCCAGAATGCTGGCGACACATCGTTAAGTCAGTTAAGATTCGAGCTCTGCTCACGCATAAAATTTTTCGTTAAAACGGCTAAGATTTTCTTTTAGGCCCAACGATAGGCCCAAAAGAAAAGTTGAACCAACATTTAGCCAATAGTAAACAATGATTTAATTGCTCGGTTCAGACTCCACCAGCCTCCGCAGAAGTCCTGAAAACCCGCAAGGTGAAAGCTTTTCGGGCTTTTTTGTGCCTTCAGAACCACCTGGTCTGTGAAAGTCAGATGACAGCATCCTCTTCAGGTTTATCGGAGCTTCTCTCTGGACGATGAAGTATCTGACTTGCCGCGAATACGTGTTCCACTTCTGTCGGGTCCTGGAGACATTAGACACAGTTTGGAGTAGAAAAAAGATATAGTAATACTGCGATTCTCGTTTCTGCCAGAGTAGGTAAAATGGAAGATAAACTCAGCCTTACCAAAGATAAAATTCTGGCGGGAATTAATCAGCCAACCGGAAAGAGTCTTTTCATCAATAAGCAAATTAACCAGGTTAATGCTATTTAACTCATCAGAATGGCATGCAGCCTTGCCAATTGCTCCTGCCAGATATCAGGGTTAGTTTTTTTAAATTTCGCCAGATTGAGGAGCTTCCATTTCACCGATGGGTAATTCTGATAATTGTAAATTGACCAGTCAGGCTCCAGCCGATCCAGGCTCAGCAAAAACGTCTTATCATCATCGTTAAGTTGGGTCTTCACGAGATCGACTAATCGTAGCCGGGTCGTTTCATAATCCCGGTAGCTGAATGCAACAGCACTCATCCCTTCGAACTGGTTCTCAAAAGCACTGCGCTGATCCAGCAAATTCGGATCAAGCATTTCACAGAGTGGCCGGTTGCTGCTTGCCAGACCAAAAATCAGCCCCTGCTTTATTTCTTCGGTAAAACCTTCGGCTTCAAGCAGCAACTTCACATCAAAAAAATCGCGGGGATGCTGGCGATCTAACGCCGCACACAGTTTTCCGCCATACAGTTGAGCCATCGACACCACAGGCATGCTGCAAAAGGCATCAAACTGTTCCTGAGCTGAATCACATAACGGCATCTTCATACTGTTGCCCAACAAACCGCGGCCAACCGGATTCACTTCGATTTTGATGATGATTCCATTCTCGCTAATCTGAAGTTTCCATACATCTGCGCGATGTTGAATATGAATAGCAGGACGTAAGGCGGTGACTCGCTGGTTGATACGCGCCAGCGCTGCATTGATTGCTATTAAAGACTGTTCCCTTTCCGCTATTTCAACATAGGTCAGGTCGATATCGACGGATAGCCTCGGCATATCACGCACAAATAAATTAATTGCCGTGCCACCATGCATTGCGAAGCACTCTTCCTTTGCTACTTCTGGCAGTATGTTCAAAAGTAGCTGAACCTGTTTCCTGTAGGCTTCCTTCATATGACTGATTCCAGTTCCTTTGGCACAGTTATCTGATATTCAGGTATATACACGCCACCTTTAACAATGGCTCGCTTGCCGGCTCCCAGGTCGATTTTATCCAGATCGATGTGATTAAACCATTCGTGACCAGCTTTATCCGCGAGGTACAGAAACAGGCGCTTTACCTTGACGGAGGAACATCCCTCCAGCAGCTTCTGCACGGTAACCGGTCGCAAATTATTGAGCCCTTCCATCAACTCATACACTTCCATTAACGGTTGATATTTAGGTGCCAGATACAGGCATTCCATAATCGCCCGGGCAGGGCCGGAAACTTTTACACTGAAACCTTTATATTCCACTGCAACCAGACCCGCTCCCGACGGCAGAAAGCTGGAAAGCTTGCAGTCAAGACTCATCCCCCAATCCTGGCTCTCAAACCACTTTGGTAACTTTTCACCCGTCGCCCCAAAAAGCTGCGCTTTTTGACCGGCCAATGCCAGGTAATGAGCCTTACCCTGTAAAGAGAGCGCCGTCTTTGCCGCCGGATGGATTGATAGCCCAAGCTGGGATTGCAATGCATAGACGCCCCCCAAATAGTCCACCTGGTCGCCATTACGTATCACCGCGCCTGAGCCAATTGATTCAAGCCATTTTGTTTTTTTGTAATGCTGTTGTAAATCAAGGCTATAGCCCTGTTTTGCCAGCCATAAGGAGGTGAACACCGCCCCGGAAGGGAAAATGCTTATCAGTGAGTTTATTTTTGATCGTACTTTCGTATTCATACTACTTTTATAGTAAAAATTTTAAACCAACACAACATAAGAGTTTATTTAACACCATATTTAAGTATCATTACTACCAAAATAATTAAATTTATAAACTAAATGGCGACATGGAATCATGCAGTTCGCGATCCTGGGATCCTGCGATCATGAATGCAGGCAACTCAGTCACTGAGGTAGAAACCGATCACAACATCTTTAGTAATGCTGCCAGAGGGTGAAAGCGCGCGTTGGTAGCCGTCTCGAAGTGTGTACAGAACCAGACCTTCAGGTACCTGTTCTCAAAGGTTAAACAGTTGTACCACACCGTAAACGGCGTGCTCCCTTTCAGGCTGCGGAGACGTTTTTGTCACTACCCGAAGGCGTTTCTTACCGGTCACTCATATCATCCTGATAGCGGAGACATTGGATGGCTGTCGATGACAGCAGGTTTTCGTGGTCAAAAATACGACAAGAAATTTTTAGCATCAGGATGCTTTGCACAAAAGTAAACTTCCGCTGTTGCACAACGTTTAGCTTGTACGTAAATGATGAGTATACGGAGACGGTATCACGTGCGAAATATCGACCGTCTCACGTGCTTTACTCAAATCGTAGGTGGCCTGCATTGATAGCCAAAGGCTGGCGGCAATACCTAAGCCTGCTTCGAGCCGCAATGCCATTTCCGGACTAATCGCTGTTTTACCTGCGGCAGCCTTGCTTAAGGCAGGTGGCTTCGTCGAGTGCCAGCAACCTCAGTTTGATGCGCTCAGCGTCTTTTGCCTGTACTCCGCTGGTGTCACCTTCTCGTAGCGCTTTTGTAATCCCTTGTGCTTCCAGCTTTTGATTACGAGCACGTCTCCATGTTTTCCAACAAGCAACACTCTGCATCGATACATCGTTCAGAAAATGTTCTCCCCCATTTGGGATATCATCTTATCCTCAAGCCAACACCTGTAGTGATCTTCTTTTCCGAGCCGCAGCCTCAGGAACGCGATAAAAGCCACCGGTATCGATCTGGCTAAATCTGTCTTTCAGGTAGGTAGCTGGATAAACGAAGGAATAAAACAGTTAAGGGATTTATAACCGATCGGTCTAACGTTGATCACTTTCAGTCAATTTCCTGTTGCTGATTATTATTCGCCAACTAAGTAGTAACCTATTGATTAAAAGGCATTATCCCCGTTTGTTATAGTTGTTGCGGCTTGCATAAACATAACGTTTTTGTTATGTTTTGAGCGATAGAATGCACTATTGATTACTACAGCGAAGACGTTCGATACGATATCGATCATTGGCCGTTGTCTTTGCGAGCCCGGTATACCCGGCTTACCGAACGTATGACCGTATACGGTGGTAACCTCGGTGAGCCACACACCAGCGCCTTCGGAAATGGACTTTTCGAACTTCGGGTAAAAGGTAACGAAGGGATTGGACGTGTATTCTTTTGCGCGGTAGTGGGAAAGCGAATTGTGATGCTGCATAGCTTTATCAAGAAAACCCCAAAAACGCCGCGCAAAGAACTCAGCATCGCTGAAGCCAGATTGAGAGAGGTAAAAAATGAACGCTAAACGCATACCGCCAACCAAAACCCATGCCGAAATGGTCTCTGACTGGATGGAGCAACCGGAATTCAAGGCTGAATATGAAAAGCTGGACGGGGAATTCGCCCTGCTTGATGAGCTGTTGGCCGCACGTAAAAAAGCCGGCCTCACCCAGGCGCAAGTCGCTGAGCGAATGGGGACCAAAGCAACGGCGATTACCCGGTTGGAAAGCGGTTTAGCCTCCGGTACACAAGGACCGTCTTATAACACGCTGAAAAAATATGCTGCTGCGGTAGGGAAAAAACTGCAAATCCGTTTTGTATAATGACTCTCAGGGATTAGCGTTGCTCCATCTGACCGTCGGCTAAGAGCTATGAGTTCAACGGGAGCAGGTCAGTCTGACCTGCTTCCAGCTTTTGATTACGAGCCCGTCTCTGTGTTTCCCAACAGGCAACACTCTGCATCGATACGTCGTTCAGAAAATGTTCTTCCCACCATTTGGGATATCATCTTATCCTCAAGCCAACATCTGTCGTGATGTGATGGACGTCCCTCCCTCAGAGCAAGCCCATGCTTCACCGCTGGTGAATGACGGTCTTCACTCTGCAAGTTATTTATCACCGTCCAATTAATTGTTTTAAATAAAAAATAATTAAAGGTGAACAATGTGAAGGATAAATCCAAAAACAATTTTTTTTTGGTAAAATTGAAGTCTTTACTCGGACCCTGCCATTTTTTCCGTATCGTCATCTTTGTTATTGATACGAAAAGCGGCTGAAATAAGGTATAAAGCCGCATGAAAATCCCAAACAGAATCCAGCCCCTGGTCGATGATGGCCTGATCGACGATGTGCTTCAACGACTGAAAAGCGGTAAAGAAGCAGACGTTTACACCGTTTTATGTGGTGACAAGATCCATTGTGCCAAGGTTTACAAAGAAGCAACGCAGCGTAGCTTTAAGCAGGCCGTGCAGTACCAGGAAGGGCGTAAAGTCCGCAATAGCCGTAATACCCGTGCCATGCAAAAAGGCTCAAAGTTCGGACGTAAGCAGCAAGAGGAGTCCTGGCAAATGGCGGAGGTCGATGCGTTGTTCCGTCTGGCTAATGCCGGGGTTCGCGTGCCACAACCCTATATTTGTGTTGACGGTGTGTTATTGATGGAGCTGGTCACCGATGCAGAAGGCGCGGTGGCTCCACGTCTTAGCGATGTGATCCTGACGGAAGAAACGGCCGTTGCTGATTTCGATACGATGATCCGCAATATCGTGCGCATGTTGTGTGTCGGCATTGTCCATGGTGATTTATCGGAGTTTAACGTGCTGCTCGATGCGCAAGGACCGGTAATTATCGACTTGCCACAAGCGGTAGACGCCGCCGCCAACAACCTTGCGGAATCAATGTTTGAACGTGATGTGAATAACATAACCGCCTACTACGGCCAGTTCGCGCCACAATTACTGCAAACACGCTATGCGAAAGAAATCTGGATGTTATATGAAGACGGAAAATTAACACCAGAAATACCGCTAACCGGTCTCTTCGTTGAAGAGGCTCATGAAGTGGATATGGGTTCACTGATGGATGAAATCATTGCGGCGGAAGACGAGTTTTACGAACGTCAGCGGGCAAGCAAAGAACGCGATGATTAATACCGGGAAAGCGCCCCGGCGGGCTATCCGCACGGTGTGGAGTGGCCAGCCAGCGGAGCATCGCCAGTGACCACCCGTGCAGTGCAGAAGAGTTGCCTGCATGTGCAGGCAGCAAAGGAAGGAATTAGTGTTTTTCACCAATGGGCAGAATTGTGCGACCGAACTGCTCGTTCAGCACTTCACCCATGGCCAGGTAGATAGCGCTGGCGCCGCAGACCAGACCAATCCAGCCGGCAACGTGAACGATGCTCTCATTATCCACCAGATGGCCAATCGCCAGCAGGGCAAACAGCACGCTCAGGCTGAGGAACACGAACTGCAGCGCGCGGTTGGCTGCCAGGGTGCCAAAGAACATAAACAGAGTGAACACCCCCCACAGTCCGAGATAAACACCGAGGAAGTGCGCGTTTGTCGCCTCTGCCAGTCCCAGTTTCGGCATCAGCAGAATGGCGACCAGAGTCAGCCAGAAGCTACCGTAAGAGGTAAAGGCGGTTAAACCAAAGGTATTGCCCTTTTTATATTCCAGCAGTCCCGCGCAAATTTGTGCAATACCGCCGTAGAAAATACCCATCGCCAGGATAATGCTATCGATCGGGAAAAGTCCGATGTTGTGCAGGTTCAGCAGAATGGTGGTCATGCCAAAACCCATCAGACCCAGCGGAGCCGGATTAGCTAACTTAGTGTTGCCCATAAGTCCTCAAAAAATCATTATTAATATGTTGAAATGGCTAAACCCACGCCAACTTTCCCTGGCAGGGCGCGAAATCATAATCAGAGCTATCGGCAGCGTCTTTGATCTAAGCAGGGTGAAATTAAAGATATCTTATCCTTTCTCCGCTGATGGATGCCGTTACCGCCTGGCCGGCTCCCTGCTGATTAAGCCTGATCGCGAATATCGGCCAGTGATAATCAGGAAAATAACCCGCTTTGTCTGGTTTCTGTCGCCAACCGGGCAAAAGCCATCCAAATCCGCCACGTAAATATGCCGCGTGCTGCGCAAGCGCTGATGGTCGCTTTGAAGAGAGTGATGGGCATTAAAATCCTGCACAGGCAGTCGCTGGCAGAAACACCGCCGCCACGGTGCAATGCCTTATTTTTCGGCTCAGGCCGTGGCGTTTGTCGTGCCGCTTAGGGGAAAAATCAGAACGGGAGCCATAAATAGCCCCCCGGTTGGGATAGTGGAAATACCGTCGACGCCATCCTGCCAGTTAGCTGGCAGGATATATTTCAGCGGCGTTCGGCACTATTCAGCGCGGTTTTCAGTTGATCTTTGGTCATCCGCACACAATAGGCGGGCATTCCGCGCTCAAAGCGCCACCCCTCGGCGAGGGGACCGGCATCAAGCGCATCAAAACCAAATGCTTCATACAGACTGCTGGCAATATCTTTACCCTGAGCATCATCACCGGCAAGCGGTAATGCCCGTCGTTCAGGTGAGCCGGAGGGAAGTCCATCACTTTCAAGTTGTGTCATCGGAATGGCATTAAATGCCTTGGTGATCTTCGCTGCCGGTAAATAGCTGGCGAGAAGTTCACTGGTGGTAGTCTGCCGCGCCTCCAGGACCTCTACTATACCGTCCCGATCGGGGTAGTAATTGACGGCATCAATTACCTGTTTTCCCTGCAGTGGCTCTTTTGGCAACTGCCCGATGGCAGTAAGCGGAACCGCGATAATAACCATATCGCCAAATCTGGCCGCATCGGTTGCTGTACCTGTCTCACAACCAATCATCGGGCCGAGACTGAAAAGAGTCTGTGGCCCGCGGGAATTACTGAGCATAACCTGGTGTCCCGACCTGATGGCCAGCTTAGCAATCGCCCTGCCGACAAAGCCGGCACCAATGATACCGATTTTCATCATTTACTCCTTACTGGATTATCAAAACAGGAGTAGCTTAATTAACCACAAAACAAAGATAAATCGTCTTACAGCACATAGAAAAACAACCAAATGGAGCGAATCATGGACAGGCTGACCAGTATGCAAATCTTCGTCAGGGCTGCTGACCTCGGTTCCTTTGCTGCGGTAGCAGATGCGCTGCGGATATCGCCACAAATGGTCGCCAAACATATTGCTGCGCTTGAAACGCGCCTCGGCGCGAGGTTAATTAACCGCACCACCCGGCGCCAGAATCTGACGGACATCGGACGCAGCTATTACGACCGTTGCAGGATCGTGCTTGCTGAAGCAGAAGCGGCCGATGCCATTGCTCTGGAGATGAATGCCACCCCTTCGGGAATAATCAGAGTCAATGCGCCGGTGACGTTTGGATCCTACGTTCTTTCTCCTTTTATCACCCATTACCTGGGGTGCTATCCGGAAACCCAGGTTGAACTTACCTTAAATGACCGCATCGTCGATCCTATCGAGGAAGGATTTGAAGTGATTATCCGCATCGGTGAACTGGCGGACAGTTCAATGGTGGCATGGTCACTAAAGCCTTACCGGCTGATAGCATGTGCTTCACCGGCATATGTTGCACACTATGGTTTGCCGGAAAAGCCTGCCGACCTGCAACACCACGCCTGCCTGGTGTATGGCATCTGGTCACCCTCAATGCCGTGCCGCTGGATTTTTCAGCAGCAGGGAAAAACTGAAGAAGTCAGACCTGAAGGCCGCTTCCGCTCAAATGACTGGAAGGCACTGTTGCATGCGGCAGTTGAGGGATATGGCGTGACACTCGGCCCGGAAGACGTGCTGCGCAAGGAAATTAATGAGGGGCGTCTGGTGCAGGTGCTACCCGGCTATGAAGGCCCGGCACGTCCGATGCATGTGCTGGTCCCCACCGGGCGCAAACAGACGGTCAAAGTACAATGTTTTATTGATGCACTGAGGAAAAGTTTCGCTGCCGGCAGCTAACTCAATAAGTGGTGATTATTAGCGGCAAACGGTCGGCTATTCCCGCTCTTACCGCGCGCAAAAACCAGAGGCAGGCCTCATTTTATTATTCATATCGGGAATAGTGTATCCGCAACTTACCGGAGGATATCCCTATGAAAAAGTTACTGATATGTTGCATATTTGGCAATACCGCTACCGCCCTGGCGAAAAAAATGCAGAAAGTAGCCAGTGAGCGCGGCTATCACATTCAGATCAGCGCAGTCGGGATTGATAACTTTGCCAGCGTGGCGCCTGCATTCGATTGCTTCCTCGTCGCTCCACATATTCAATATAAAATGGGCGAATTAAAAAAAGCCATCAAAGAAGGACAGCATATTGAGATCATCGATGGCTACTCTTATGCCTGGATTGATGCGGAAAAAGTCCTGACATTTGCCGTGGAACAGATGGCGGAGCTTGCCGAATAACGACAGTATTTAACGGCTCTGATGATCTGAATAATCTTCTGCGGTGAACACTCAGGGATGCGTCAGCGCTGTTCCGGCGGCGAAATGTAGTGTGCCCGCCGGGTAGTAAACGCCAGCCAGCGGCAGGCATCCGCTGGCTGAATGGCACTTCAGATATGACTACCAATCGACAGGCAGCCGGATAAAAGAAAAACCGCCGCCAGACTGATTGTTAATACAACTTTTTTCATCGACATCCGCTCTACTCCCTCTTTATCTTCAGACCGTTAAGCTGACTTAAAACAGCGAAACACATCCGGTCAGCATAAAAACGGCAACCACACAGCCCAATAACAGCGTACTTTTCATCTGGCCTCCGACATGATGTTATTCATAAATAAACCGTACTGTACGGTTTATATTTGATCGTAATCAGTACCGGGGTCAAGGTGTATTTATCCGGGTTGCCGGTAGCGTGCGGAGCGGAGCGGGTGCGGGACGGGGCATCGGTCCGGGAACCGGGGGCGTTCGCTGCTCCGAAAGCATAAAACGATTAATTTAGCAGTTTAATCAGATCGCGCCGGATATCCTGACGTCGTCCGTGGTCGGCAATCTCCAGGCCAGCACGGGGAGCTGCCTGTAATGCCTTCTGCAGATAAATGCGAGCCTGGGTTTTATCACCCTCCCGCCCGTCAATACGCTGCGCCAGTCCGCTGAGCGAAGAAAAACAGTTATCCTGTTTCACCTCAGCGGTACGGTACTGGCAAACGGCCCACGGCTTTTGCAGTTCATTCAGCGGTGCGCTTTGCGCCAGCAGGCAGCATGGCCACCCGGGAGCAAAAATAACGGCGATCGGCAGAAGTTTCATTTCGCCTCGCCGGTGACGGACAGACGAGCATAGCGGCGGATCATCGCCACTTTACGGCTGATGGCATTGTCGACCAGCCATGGAAACAGCGCATTAATCTTGATAAACAAACGTTCCGGCCAGCCAAAGTGGCTGCGCAGGTGCTCTTTTTCAATAGCCCTGACAATCCCCAGCGCGACCACTTCCGGCGTATCGGTACTGTTACCCAGTGCACGATTCATCGCGGTCGCCGCCTGTGAATTAATTGAGGTTCGCGTACTGCGCGGCGCGGTATACAGCACCTTAATACCGTGACCATGCAGTTCACGCCCCAGCGCTTCACTAAAACCGCGTAAAGCAAACTTGCTGGCACAGTAAACGCTGTAACCCGGGTAGCCAATATCCCCCATCACCGAACCAACATTAACCACCATGCCATTACTGTTAAAACGTCCCAGCAACTGACGGGTAATCAGAATCGGCAACTCCACATTGACGCGAATCTGCTCGCGGATCTCCTCAACCGACTGGCTCTCCAGCAAGCTAAATTTATTGACCCCGGCGTTATTAATCAGAATATCCAGACGCTGTGAACCGCTAAGCTCTTCCGCCAGCATGGCAATTTCGCTGTCGCTGTAGTCACGAAACAGCAATACACGGTGACGCGAAGGATTATTCAGCGAAGAGAGCAGCAAACGCAGCCCCACTTCATCACGTCCGGCAAGAAACACACAGGCGCCGCGCCGCGCCAGCTCGATGGCCAGCGCACGACCAATCCCGCCGCTGGCGCCGGTGATTAATACATTTTTATGCAACAGTTTCATTGTGCAACTCCTGCCAGATTGCCAACCGCCTGTGAATGCTGTCAGCGCCGCTATATTTTTGTCGTTGTGGGTAAAAACGCATGACTTACTCCCCGGAGGCCCGTTGTAACAGTGGACCAAAATGCTTATAGATTGCCGATCGACGCGGGCGGCCATTCGCCGTCAACAACTCTGCGGACGAGATCCCCTCGGTAAAGATCAGCGTTGGGATCGCGGCATAATCCGGTAATCGAGCGGAGAGTACGCGCAGTTGCTCGCGCGCGACCATTTCTTCGCCGGCACGGGCGTGTACCAGAGCAACATTGGTCACCAGCCCGTTACCAAATACCACTACGCGGATAACCGCCGGGCAAAGCATCGCCTCTGCTTCAATCCACTCAGGTGAAAAGTTGCGGCCAAAGGCATTAACCTGAATATTTTTTATCCGCCCGGTAATATGTAAGTACCCCTGCTCATCAATAGTGGCCGCATCGCCGGTACATACAACGCCGTGGTGCGGCGCTTCGCCGAGGTAACCCAGCAGCTGACTACTGCTGCTCACCAGCAATTCATTTTTATCCCCCAGCGCAAGCTGTATGCCCGGTAATGGACGCCCAACGCTACCCGGCAGATCATCATTAGGGGTATTTATCGCCACCACTGAGCCACACTCTGCCAGGCCATACCCTTCATAGATTGGCAACCCAAGCGCGCGGGCAAACAACAATAACGCCGGTGCTATTTTGCCGCCGCCGACGGCGACAAATTGCAACTCAGCCACGGCTTGCGGGCAGCGTGAAGCAATCAGCATCATCATTCGCAGCAGTTCCGGTACCAGTACCAGACTCTGTGGCTGCCATTGCTGCAACGCCTGCTGAAACACATCGGTATCAAACTGACCAGAACCATTAAAACCAGTCTGTGCCGCCGGTAACACCACCATCTCGACGCCAAGGAGCAGCGGGACGTATACGCCGCACAGATTTTCCATCAGCGTGGCCAGTGGCAGCGTCACCAGGTGGCGTGCAATCGCCAGATTGTTGATTTTATTGCTCAGCGCCCGGGCAGTCAGCGTCATCCCGGAACGACTCAGGCAGACACCTTTTGGCGCAGCGGTGGTGCCGGAGGTAAAGGTAATTTTGGCCGTGCCGGCGGGCAATGCCGGCGGCTGCGCCAGAAAGCGGCGTCGCAGCGTTCCCAGTTCACAGCTATCTGTTCGCCAGCCGGGCTGCGGTGAACCCCCCAGCTGTGCATCGGCCCCGCTGCTCTCCAGTAACCACTCCAGCTGCTGCTGGCTAAAAAAATCAGGTACCGGGATCGTCACAATCCCGGCTTTCAGACAGGCCAGATCGGCAATCACCCACTCCGGGCCATTCTCCAGCGCCAGCGCCAGACGATGGATCCCCTTCTGTTGCCATTCACTGGCGGTGCTGTTCACGGCATCATGCAGTTGTTGCCAGGTCAGCGTTCGATCCGCGCCGGTTAATGCCGGCGCATGCGGTGTTTCGCGCATATGAGTTTCAAGAGCAACCAGCAACATAATATGACCCCTTATTCCGTGACCAGCCCAGAGCAGGAAGCGCAGCAAACAGTTGCAGCAACCGGTTTTAATGCCTGAGGCCCGCCATCAACCGCGGTAAAGTTACCAACCCCGACCATCTGCGGTGGCAATCGCTGCGCGTGAAAAAAGTGCGGCAGCGTCTGCTCCGGCGGTGTGGCGAGATAATGTTCAGGATGTAGTGTGGGAGGTGTGGGTTTAACTTTAACCTGGTGAAATTCATCATCCCGCGGCGATCGCGGGCAAAAAAAAGCCCTGGATAATCATGGTTATCCGAAATATCCAGGGCAGATTGCGTCAGCAGGTTATCAAGAGAGTATAAAAAAACCAAAGCTACACCAACATCACACTTTCACATCGTTACAGCTACATCAGGTGCTAAGAAATTAATGTTCCCCTGGTGAGGATTTTTTTGTAATGCATACCTGGTATTGATCAAAATGGTTATTACAGCTTTATATTGTTATATACACATCACTAACTAATAATTTTTAAAGTTTCCCTGGTGAGGATTCTTTGTAAACAACATCTGACATGCAGAAAAATAGTTTTTATAGTTTAATATTTTTATATACATCACTAGCTAATAATTAATTCCCTGGTGAGGATTTAATTTTTTCCAACAAAATCTGGTCTTCAGAAAAACCGCCACCTGCTACATGGAGGAAGCTTAACTAAAACACTATCCTGAATAATAGTCACTAACGAAACATTCAGGAGCGATTGCACCAGTGAGCAATCAAAAGGGTATAAATAAGATTATCAAGTCATACTGCCATTCCGTTGTAGCTAAGATAACAAGTGAAAATTAAGCCAACCTTAACTTCAGTAAAATTACGTTATTATTTTTCAGGTAAACCAGAACCAGCATCACATTTTCAATCTGGCAATAAAAAAACAAAAGTAACCCTGGTGATGATTAAGCCGCTTACCAATTATTTTTTTGGCATGCAGAAAAACCTCCGCCCGCTTTCCGGTGGAAGTTAAAATTATAAAAAAAATAAAACAGCCCTGAATAATTTTCCTGTCCAGAAGCATTCAGAGCTGCTTGCGCCAGCACGCAATCAATTAAAGCGATGAAACCTGACATACATTCCATGGAAATCAATATAACAGTGCAAAATTAAGCCAACCTTAATTTTTCGTCATAAAAGTGTCATTTTCACCATAAAAAGCCGACAAACCTCACAATCTGAAGGGCTATAAATATAGTTAGCAAAGTAATTAAAATTTATCACGATGAAATGGTTGATATTTCCCGGGGGAATTTAAAATTTTGCGTAAGGAAAAAACGGTGACCCTGAAGGTGTTTTTTTCGCTTAAATCTGAAAAAAACAACTAATGAGCGATGAGGTTAAAATGACGCCCGGTTCATAGTAACAGCCTCACGCCAGCCGCTCTGCGCCCGGCACAGCAGCTGGCGGCGGGATCAGGCTGATGAGCGGCAATCGGTCGCTGGCCGCGGAGGTAGAGCACATAAAAAAGCCCTGAACATTTCATCTGAAACGTTCAGGGCGGATTTCAACACATGTCATCAAGAGGAGATAAATAAGCGACAAAACTCACACGGACATCACACTTCCACTTCCACTTCCACTTCCACTTCCACTTCCACATTTCTGACTAAAAACTTTACTTTCCCCTGGCAAGGGATGGGTTATTGCAAATAACTTCTGATATTGAGAGAAATAATTTTTATATCTTTATATTGTTATATATATCAATGGGTAACGCATTAGTCCCCTGGTGAGGGATGGGTTTTATAACAAAAAACCGGCTATTCAGAAAAACCGCCACCTGCTACATGAAGGAAGTTTAACCAAAATGCTATCCTGAATAATAATCACTAACGAAACATTCAGAACCAATTGCACCAGCAGTCAATCCAAAGGGTACAGATACTTTCAACTTCTACTGCCATTTCGTTAACGCTAATATAACCGGCAAAAATTAAGGCAACCTTAACTTCGGTGATATTTAAGAAATAATTACCCTGACAAACCACTACCGCCATCACAGTTTATTCAGCAGAAGAGAAATAAAAAGTAACCCAGGTGACAATTAACACCGTTATAAATTAATTGATTATTTTAACGCGACAAGTTTCACAGGAAGAGCCGGGGGAAGATCAGGAGATAAAAAAAAGAAAACGGCCCTGAATAAAATTCCTTATCGGAAACATTCAGGACCGATTGCGCCAGCACGCAATTGAGTATATTTAAATGATGATGAAGCCTGAAAGGCACCCCATGGAAAATAATATAACAGTAGAAAATTAAGATAAGCTTAATTTCACTATCAACCAGCCAATATATTTAAAATAAAAATCAAACCAGCGTCACAGTTTACACCACCAGTAATATAGTTAGCATGGTGATTAAATTTTATCCAGATGAAATAATTGATTTTTTCCGTAAAAAATCCATTTTTATTAAACCAGAAAAGCGCGGATGCCGCCGGTTTTTTCGCTTAACCCAGGTACGCCATTGCATAATAACCGGCGGAATAAAAAATTACGCCGCCGGAGAGCAGCAACCCTGATGGTTGCCGTTCTCCGGCAGGCGGCGGGGAGTTAGCCGAGATCCTGGCCGTTGGTGGCAATCACGCGCTGATACCAGCTAAATGATTTTTTCTTATAGCGATTGCCGCTACCGGAGAGGGTGTCATCCAGATCGACATAGATAAAACCGTAGCGTTTGGACATCTCGCCAGTCGACATGCTGACCACGTCAATACAGCCCCATGGCGTGTAGCCCATCAGCTCAACGCCGTCGGCGATGGCATCGGCCATCGCTTCAATATGTTTACGCAGGTAGTTAATGCGGTAATCATCTGCGATGAAATAGTTTTCATCCGGTTTATCGATAGCGCCCAGACCGTTTTCCACAATAAACAGCGGTTTCTGATAACGGTCATATAGCTGATTCAGGGCAATCCGCAGGCCGGTCGGGTCAATTTCCCACCCCCAGTCGCTGGCTTCAAGGAACGGGTTGCGCACGCCGCCCAGCAGATTACCTTCGGTACTGCCGGCATCCGGGTTGGTTTCATTGACTGTCGACGACATATAGTAGCTAAAACCAACATAGTCGACGGTATGCTGCGCGAACAGCTCCAGGTCGCCAGGCTCAATGACTAATTCCACCCCCAGCTTTTTCCACAGGCTATTGGCGTAGTAGGGATACTTACCACCAACCTGCACATCGGCACAGTAAAGGTTAAACGCCTGATTGTCCTGCAGCGCTTTCAGCTGATTCAGCGGATTGCAGTCGTAGCCATAGGTGGTGGCATAGATAATCATGCAGCCAATCTGGATCTGCGGATTAAACTCGTGGGCAATTTTGACCGCTTTGCTGCTGGCGACAAACTGATTGTGCCAGGCCTGGAATTTAGCCTGCGCATCCAGCGCACCGGTTTTTACCGTTAGGCCCTGGCTCATAATCGGAAAATGAACCGCGCTGTTAATTTCGTTAAAGGTCATCCAGTATTTGACCTGCTTTCCAAAGCGTTCAATCACCGTACGGGCAAAACGCTCAAAGCAATCCACCAGCTGGCGGTTTTTCCAGCCACCGTATTCGCTGGCCAGTTTCAGCGGCATCTCATAATGGGAGATAGTAATCACCGGCTCAATGCCGTGCGCCAGGCATTCATCAATCACCTGTTGATAATGGGCCAGGCCAGCCTCATTTGGCGTCAGCTCAACACCGTTCGGATAAATACGTGTCCAGGCAATGGAAAAACGGTAACACCTGAAGCCCATTTCAGCGAACAGCGCAATGTCTTCTTTAAAGCGGTGGTAGTGGTCAATGCCTTTATGATTGGGGTAGGTGTACCGGCTCGGGTCGACGGTAAAGTCAAAGTCAGGGGAAGCGACGATTTTTAAGCGTTGCTTCCCACCGGGAAAGGCATCAGCAATCGACAGTCCTTTACCCTCTTCCTTATATGCCCCTTCGACCTGGTTGGCGGCGGTCGCACCGCCCCATAAGAAATGCTGAGGAAACTTATTACTCATTGACCCCTACTCCTGTTGTGAACAATTAAAGATAAACGACGGCCGCGCGCTCAGGCTTTCAGGAGTGTATGCGAAAAGTTTAAATCACCACAATCAGATCCCGGCACAGTCGGCAACTTTCTGTTTTCAATATAGAAGTTACTTTCCGTTATGATAAATAACCCCCGGCGACAGAGAAAACAGATGCATCCGGCGCGCCATTAGTTTAGAGTTATCTAAATTTAGATAATACTTAATTAATAAATGACAGCAGAAACTGATTTACAGGCCCTGCAGGCCAGCGCCGATCGGGCAGCCAGGTTGCTTAAAGCGATGAGTAACCCTCACCGCCTGCTCATTCTCTGCATGCTGGTGGATTCACCAGGCACCAGCGCCGGAGAGTTAGTGCAGGCATGTGGCCTCAGCCCTTCAGCCACCTCACAGCACCTTGCCAGAATGTATGAAGAGGGACTGGTGAGGAAGGTCAGAGCTGCACAACGGATTAACTATTCGATAAATGACCACGGGGTGCGGCAAATTATCAGCACCCTGAAGCAAATATATTGCCCATAAGGTTCCGCGATGAAAATAAAGCGTATTTCGCCGACAGCAGCACAGCAACTTATCGACCAGGCTATACCATTAATTGATATCCGCGATACTGCCGAATACCGGCGCGAACATATCGCCGCGGCGACGCTACTGCCGCTGTCAGAGATTGAGCAGGGGAAACTCACCGGTTTATATCCCGCCGCGGATAAGATTATTTTTCACTGCCAGTCAGGGATGCGCTCTTCACAATATGCGCAGCAACTGGCTGCCGCGGCTACCCCGGCAACGGTGTATCTGCTTGAAGGGGGGCTTAACAGCTGGAAAAAGAGCGGCCTGCCGGTGGTCAGCAATAAAAATCAGCCGTTGCCGCTGATGCGTCAGGTCCAGATAACCGCGGGCTCCCTGGTTTTACTTGGCGTACTGCTGGGATATCTGGCGCATCCGGGTTTCTTTCTGATTTCCGCTTTTGTCGGCGCCGGTCTGGTTTTTGCCGGGCTAAGTGGCTGGTGTGGCATGGCGCTGTTGCTGGCGAAAATGCCCTGGAACGGTAAAGGGCATGATTAATACTCCAGCCTTTAAGGGTACTAATTATTTATTTTAAGCGGCACAACGGTTAATAAACCAATCTGTTTAATTTTTATTAATATGCTGACTAATTAAAAGTGGATGGTTATCATGCGGCAATCCAGGGCTGGTCGTTTTTTAACGCTACGGCTACCCCCTTCCCTGATACTTTTATTTATCTCAGGCTTGCCACATGAAAATCATCTATCTGCAGCTATTTATTGCCATCGTGTTTGAAGTTGTTGGCACCACATTACTGAAATACTCCGCCGGTTTTACCCGCCCCGTCTATGCTCTGGCCACGCTGGCATGTTATGGCGTGGCCTTCTATTGCCTCTCCCTGACTCTGCAGCATATTCCGACCGGTATTGCTTACGCTATCTGGTCAGGGGTCGGTATTGTGCTGATTTCGCTGGCCGCATGGCTGCTGAACGGCCAGAAGATTGACCTTGCAGGCATTATTGGCATCAGCTTTATTATGGTCGGCGTGATTATCGTGAACGTTTTTTCTAAAACCATGCAGCACTGATGGCGTGAGCCGGATACCGGTGAGGTTGAGGATTACTCCGGCGTCGGGTTGCTGCTCTCAGCGGATTTCAGCGCCGCTATCATCGCCTCACCGAGGGTCCGCTCTCCTTGTGTAATCAACTGCCCGCCTGCCGCGCTGATATCCGTGGCCGCTTTATTCTGCCCCAGCTTCATTTTCCCCTGCAGTTCACTGATGGGGATTTCAATACCAACGATAGCCTGCACCAGACTGTCAATATATGCCTTCGGCGCATCGGCCATTTTCCACGGCTGCGGTTGCCCGGCTTCATGCTGGCGCGTCAGTCGCGCCACCAGTTTCCGCACATAGCGCTCATCATCATGAATGATAATCCTGCCGCGTGCGTGGACCACGCGGTAATTCCAGGTGGGTACCTGTTTGTGATGCTCCTGCTTACTCGGGTACCAGTTGGGGGAGATATAGGCATCACCGGCGCGGAAAACCACCAACACCTCTTCCCGGTCGCGGGCGTTTTGCCATAACGGATTGGCCCGGGCAACATGGGCATGCAGGGTGCCTGACGCCCCCTGCTCCCGCTGTAACGCAAAAGGCAGATGCACCGCATCCAGTACGCCGTGACTTTGCGTGATCAGCATCCCCAGCGGGAATTGCTCAATAACATCGTGCAGAATCTGCGTGCGCGACTCGTTAAAGTGATGTGGCAGATACATAGTGGCTCCGGCTCAGCAGAAAATAACAGCGTTGCATGTCAAAGTAACGCTTTAGTGGTTTACAATACAGAACCACTTTAATGGTTTATCAATGAGCCACAATCGATGCCTAGAAAAGCCAAAATTGTCGAAATCCCGGCGATAGGTGAACTGGACCGCGCTGCCGGTCATCTCAGCCGTCAGCTGGCGCAGGCGCTGCGTAAAGCCATCGGCAAGGGCGAGTTAAAGGCAGGCGATCTGTTACCCTCCACGCGCGTGCTGGCTGGCGCACTGCAGCTGGCCCGGGGCACCGTTATTGAGGCATTTGAACAGCTGGTCGCTGAAGGTTTTTTTGTCTCGCAGCCGGGTTCCGGCACGCGTGTGGCGCCATCGTTAAACGTAAATACACAACCAGCGGCAAAACCCGCCGCCGGTGAAAGCATGCCGCTGTCGCGTCAGGCTGAGGCATTTTCCCGCGCAGGCAGCCAGTTCACCACCCTGCCGGCGGTGCCTTTCGCCGTATCGGTGCCGGCCGGCAGCACTGCACCTGATGACGTCTGGCGCCGGCTGGGCAATCGCATTCGTGCCCGCGGGCCGGGCGCCCCCTCCGGCTATGGCGATCCCCAGGGCGCCCGGCCACTGCGCGAAGTGATTGCTGAATATGTGCGTAAATCACGTTCCGTACACTGCACACCCGACCAGGTGATTATCACTGCCGGTACTCAGCAGGGGCTTTATCTGGCAGCGCAAATTCTGCCAGATGCCGGTGAAGCGGTTTGGGTGGAAGATCCGGCCTATTCGGGGATCACCGCCATATTTGCCACTGCCTGCCGTGACAAGCAGATGATCAGAGTGCCGGTCGATGCAGAGGGGATTGACGTCGAAGCCGGACGTCGTCTGGCGGAAAATGCCCGCGCGGCATTTGTCACCCCGTCACATCAGTATCCGCTTGGAATGCCGATGAGTATGGCGCGCCGTACGGCATTACTGGCATGGGCCAGAGAACAACGGGCGTGGGTGGTGGAAGATGATTACGACAGTGAATTGCGCTACGCCGGGCACCCGTTTCCTTCGCTGCAGGGGCTGGATCCGGTAAGGGTGGTCTATCTGGGGACTTTCAGTAAGATCCTGTTCCCCTCGTTGCGCCTCGGTTACGCTATTGTTCCCGATCGGCTGGTCGATGCCTTTTGTGGCGCAAGGCAGTTGATGGATCGTCATCCTCCCAGCGCCGATCAATATGTGCTGGCCAGTTTTATGGCTGAAGGACATCTGGATCGGCATATCCGCCGTATGCGCACGGTGTATGCCGATCGACGCGAGGTGCTGATCAATGCGATTAGGCGCACTATCCCGCCGGCGCTGGCGCGGCTGCAACCCTGCGACCAGGGCATGCATATGGTGTTATGGCTGAATGCTGCGCTGGATGATCGTCTGGTGGCGCGCGAAGCCGGCCAGCGTGGTGTTTCGCTGCGCGCGGTGTCGCCGATGTATGGCGCCGGTAATGCCCGGTCTGGTCTGATACTGGGTCTGGGTGGCTTTAGCGATCAACAGATAGAAAATGCCGTTCAGCAGCTTTACCTGGCGTTAGTGGCAGTCAGCCGGATAGCCTGACCACCACCAGCGATAACCGCCCCTTTATCGGAATAATTGCCAGCCTGGTAACCGGCATGACAGCAGAGTAGCCAGCAGCACAGCCGCCCCAGCCGCCACATGTTCCGGTTCAGCCCATTCGCTGACCGCATGACTGACACCATCACGGCAGGGAATAAATATCATCGCAGTCGGACACAGCGTAGCCAGATAGCGCGCATCATGACCCGCCGCAGACAGAACCGGCATGCTGGCAACATTCAGCCCCGCGGCAGAGTCAGTAATCTGCTGCTGCAAACCGCTGTCAAAAGTATTGGGGGCAGCAGCACTGAGTGGCGTCAGGCTGACTTCGCAGAATGAATGCTGCTGAATCAGCGTTGCGGTCAGTGTGGCAAGTCGGGCTAATACTGCAGCATCGGGATGGCGCAGATCGACACGGAAAGCCACCCGCTGCGGTATGACCGAAGGCGCATTCGGCTCCATCTCCAGCCAGCCAATAGTAAACATCACCCGGTCATCATACTGACCGATCTGCTGATAAAGCTTACCCGCGAGGACGGTGAATGCCTGTAGCGCATCGCGCCGGGTGTCCATCGCTACCGTTCCGGCATGACCGCTCTCACCGCGAATCTCCACCTGCCAGGTATGTTTACCCTGGATTCCGCTGACCACGCCAATTGGACAGTTTGCCTGCTCCAGCAGAGGCGCCTGTTCAATGTGTAGTTCAAAATAGGCCGCAGGCGACTGCGAATAAGCATAGCGTGGCAATGGAAATACCTGATGTAACCGATCCAGCGCTTCACCAACACTGATGCCATCTGCATCATGGCAGGCTCGGATGGCTGCCAGCTCACGCTGGCCGGCAAACCAGGCCGATCCCATCATACCGGGCGCAAAACGCGATCCCTCTTCGTTCATCCAGGAGACCGCGATCAGATCACAGGTCGGCCGGATAGCGTTCTCCTGCAAGCTGGTGAGAACCTCAAGTGCCGCCAACACACCGTAAACCCCATCGAAACGTCCGCCGGTTGGCTGACTGTCAAGATGGCTGCCCAACAGCAGCGGCGCAGCGTGGCGATCAACACCCGGCAGGATAATAAACAGATTCCCCACCGCATCGCTACAGACCTCAAATCCGCTCTCTGCTGCCCAGTCCAACACGCGCCGCCACGCGGCAAACTCCTCTGCACTGAGTGCCTGGCGATTCACGCCTCCACCCTCAATCGCGCCATCTGCCGCAATTGCCATTAGTCGTTGCCACAAGCGCGCCGCATTAATCTTCATGCCCGCTCCTTACTCAGTGCGCATAATTTGCGCCGGATTTGCCCGCGCATCGCGAACCTGCCAGCTTCCCTGCTCTACCTGACAGAGAAACTCGGTCAGCACCTGATTAAACAGGGCGGGCTCTTCCAGATTCAGCGTATGCCCGGTTTTGGGCAGGATCGCCAGTCCGGCGGCGGGCAGATGCTTTTTCAGATACAGCCCAGGTTGCAGGCAATGATCATCTTCATCTCCCACCATTACCAGCGTCGGCAACATCAACTGACGAATTTGCGCCTCCAACTGATAAAATGCCGGACGGCGCGCCTGCACTCCGCGCATAGTCAGTGCGGCTCCCAGTGAGTCATGCTCAGCCAGACGGCTGGCAAAGCGCTGCCAGCCAAGCGGATCTTTATTCTGGAACTGCACCCGGCTGGCTCCGAGAGCATAGACGCAGGCGAACTGTTTAGCTCCCTGACTGGCGAAATTGTCCGCAACCTGCAGCGAAACCTGGCGAAAATAATCTTCACTCTCCGGCTCACAGCCATAACCGGCACCGGCAATAGTCAGTGACAGCGCACGCTGCGGTGCCATAATGCCGAAATGCAGAGTGGCAAAACCACCCATCGACAGGCCGATAATATGGGCTTTTTCAATTCCAAGGCCATCCAGCACCGCCAGTGCATCCAGCACTGCTCGCTGCTGGGAGTAAGCGTCCAGCTGCTGCGGGACTGAAGACGGTGGATAGCCACGCGCAGCATAGGTAATACAGCGGTAACGACGGCTGAAATAATGGATTTGCGGTTGCCAGCTATCATAATTACCGCCAAATTCATGAATAAACAGCAACGGTGTCCCGTCGCCATAGCTTTCAACATAGAGCTGAATATTGTCATCAGTGGTTATAAACATCGGCATCTCCTAGAAAGGCTGACGGAAATCAGTCAGCTGACGGGCCTGCGCCACCATCTCCGGCAGCAGTGTGCTGAACTTATCTGCCCAGGCTTCCGGCACTGAAGTGCTGACCTTGATAAAGCGATCGCCAAAGGTCGCAGTATGGTAAACCCCCTGACGTATCTGAATGCCCTGACGCAGATAGCACTCCACCAGCGCTTCCGGGCGAATACCCGCCTGCTGCACTTCAATCACCAGAAAGTTGCCCGCGGAAGGAAATACGGGTAGCGAAAGCCCGGGGATCCTGGCGACCGCTGACGCAATGCGTTCTTTATTGCGCGCATCGACAGCACGCAGGGTCTCCATCCATTCCGGTTTCACTTTCAGCCCGGCTTCTGCCGCGCGCTGTGCAATCACGCTGGCTCCCAGCACCCCGGAATTAAACGGCGCCAGTTCGCGCAATAATTCCGGCGCCGCAATCAACGCGCCCACACGCAGCCCGGCCAGTCCCAACCATTTGGAGAAGCTCACCGACATCACCACATGACGCTGATCCAGCCCCAGCGCCGCGACATGTTCTGGCGCAAAATCACGGTAGGTACAGTCATGTACCAGTAGTGCATTGTGGCGGCGGGCAATATCAATAAATTCCGCCAACTCCTGCTGACTGTAACTAATTCCCAACGGGTTGTTGGGATCAACCAGGTAGATAATGGCGGTATCGTCATCCACCGCAGCAGCCAGAGCCTCCGCAGTCAGACGGTAGTGGGTCTCCGCACGCCAGATGGGGATCTGTATCACCCTGGCGCCCATCTGTTCAGCAAACTGGCACGGCCATTTCCAGCTCGGGTCGGTGGTGACAAAAGTCGTCGCGGGGCGACAGCGGGCGCGGCAAATCATCGACAGCGCATTCACCCCACCATCGGTCACCATCGCTTGCACACCAGGCAAACCAACATCATCGATAATTGCCTTGCGCAATGACTCAAACCCCAGTGGGGGCGCATAGGCATTAAATTCCGCAGCGGCAACAGACTGGTTCAGCGCGGCCAGCACCTGTGGATGCGGCGGCAAGTGGTTGGTGTTCTGGCCCATCCAGTACAGACCATCAGTAGCAAACAGCGTGTCAAACCAGGCGTTGCGGGTAAAAATATCGGACATATGGCACCTCAACTGGTCAGTTTCAAATCACCGAACCACGAGCAGCAATGCCGCCGTCGATAGTAATATTGGTGCCACTTATGTAGCCTGCTTTTTCTGAGCTCATAAACGCCACCAGGTCCGCAACCTCTTCGGCGGTGGCCGGACGCCCTGCCGGATAGCAGGCGAATAGCTCCTGCCAGCGCGTTTCGTCGCCCAGCATATCAATTGCTTTACGCTTCATGATTTTCAGCATACGGTCGGTTGCCACCGGACCAGGATTAATACCAATCACCCGGATGCCGTCATCCAGGCTCCGGCCGCCGAGCGCACGGGTAAATGACATCAGCGCCGCGTTGCCGGTACTGCCGGCAATATAACTGGCGTCCCAATTCTCGCCGGAGTTGCCGATCACGTTGATAATCACCCCGCCGCGCTGCTTCATCTGTGGATAATAGAGGCGGCACAGAGTGATATAGCCAAATACCTTCAGGTCAAAGCCGGCGCGCCAGGAGAGATCGTCAACTACCTCCAGCGATCCGGCTGGGATATCACCGGCGTTATTAATCAGAATATCGATCGCTCCCACCGCCGCAGCCAGCTCCTCCATAGCAGAGGTCACAGAGAGATCTTTTTCATGCACGCTAACAGCCACACCATATTCAGCGATCAGGTTGCGCTGTAATTCACGCATTGCCTCGCCATTTCTCGCCGCGAGATGCAGATGGCAGCCTTCTGCTGCCAGCACCCGTGCGGTGGCTTCACCAATTCCTTTTGATGCACCAGTGATCAGTGCAATTTTCCCCGTCAGGTTGAGTTTCATTGTGGTCTCCTTTGTTATGTATACATGATCTAGCAATTTGCATACCAGGAGACCGCAGTTAGCAGAATTATGAGAAACCGGCGATAAAATCGACCAGGTCATCCCCCAACAGCGTCAGATGTTTACGCATGGCAACATGAGCAGCTTCGGCATCGTTTCGCGCGATGGCATTAATAATTTCACCATGTTCTTCAATGGTTTTAGCAACACGATCCGGGTGAAAGGTAACTCGACGACGATAAACCCCAACGCGATTACGCAACGTTCTGGTTTCGTCTGCGAGAAATTCATTACGGGCAATGCTGTAGATTAGCTCATGAAAAGTGAGGTTCATTTCATAGAAGGCCAGCGGAGAAATCGTCGGGCCGCAGTCCGCCATCTGCTGGTGAACCTGTTGTAGCTGCTGCAATTTATCCGGCGAAATACGCCGTGCCGCCAGTCGGGCACATAAGCCTTCCAGCTCAGCCATCACCTGGAACATCTCCAGTAGAGTATTCACTGACAGCGCTCTGACCATCACCCCGTGACGGCCATTAAGATCCACCAGTCCTTCAGCAGCCAGCAGGCGAAACGCCTCACGTACCGGGGTACGCGACACGTCAAAGCGTGCCGCAATCTCTTTCTCATCCAGCCGCTTGCCCGGCTCCAGTGTACCGCTGGCAATCTCCTTCTCCAGCACTGTCTTCAATCCGTCGGACAGTGATGTGCCAGCGGTGCGACTGAGGTTTTTTTGCTCACTCATGGTGCTTGTTGCCCGTTAATTTGCACTGTTATGAATCATTTTGCATACCTTATTACGTTTAAGGTATACATAATTTCGTTTATTAGCTCTACCTGCAGCGGAATTGATATCCAAAATTTTATTCTGGCATACATCCTGCAAGAAACCTTCAAGCGTATTTCTCTATATGTATACATAAAGTTGATGAAAAAATAAATCGATACCAGGGTTTTCACCATTAGTGACCAGAGGATGACCAGATGCAAACGATAAGATCGCTGCTGTCCACTACCGCCCGTCGCTGTCTGGCTGGCCTGTTATGCTCCACTCTGTTGAGTACCGCGTTCCCCCTGACAACCCAGGCCGCTGAGCTGGATAAAGTTTCGGTTCGCCTTAAATGGTTAGCTCAGGCACAGTTTGCCGGTTTTTATGTGGCGAAAGCCAAAGGCTTCTATCAGGACAATCAGCTGGACGTCACCATCAATCCTGGCGGCCCCAATATCAATGTTGAAACGCTAGTGGCGTCTGGCGCCGATACCTTTGGTCTGGCCGGAGGGATGGAAAGCGTACTGACGGCACGCGAGAAGGGATTACCCGTAGTGGCACTGGCAATGTCACAGCAACGCACGCCGTTTGTCTTTGTCACCTACGCAGATTCCGGCATTAACAGCTTCAACGATTTTAAGGGCAAAAAAGTGTCGGTATGGTTTACCGGCGTGCAGTATCCGCTGCTGGCGGCGCTCGGTCAGGTTGGGCTGAGCAAAGACGATATCACCCTGATCCCGCAGTCGGTGTCGCTCAATCCATTTATTGACCGCCAGGTCGATGTCGCCACCGTTACCCTCTATAACGAATACAACACTCTGAAAGAGAAAGGCGTCACCAATTTGAAGCTAATCTCGACGGACGATGTCGGCGTCACCACCCAGCAGGATGCGCTGATCACCGCGAAAGATCAGATTGAACAACATCCGCAAAGGGTACAGCGCTTTGTCAACGCCACGCTGCAAGGCTGGCAGTACGCGCTGACCCACCGCGCTGAGACCCTCGATATTCTGATGAAAGCCAACCCGAGTCTCAACCGCCCACATCAGCAGGCCATGCTCGACGCGGTAGCCACTCTGATGTATCCGCAGGGGTCGCCGGGTCTTGGCAACGTCAACCTGCCGCAGGCTGAGAAAATGATGAATCTGCTGGTGAAATACGGCGCGCTGAAGCAGCCGGTGGATATACAGCAAACCTTCGATCTGTCGTTCTGGCAGAAAGTCCCGGCTGAGTACAAGACCCTGAAATAATTGCCGTAAGCGGAGAGAGATAATGACCGTAGCACCGACAAGCCGCCAGCCATTGTTACAGCTGGATAACCTGTGGAAGCGCTTTGGCGACGACAGTCAGAAGCCGGTAGTGGCAGTTTCCGGCGTTAATCTGAGCGTCAGTGAGGGTGAGTTTGTCACCCTGGTCGGCCCTTCAGGGTGTGGCAAATCGACACTGTTTAATATGATTGCCGGTCTGCTGAACCCTGATAGTGACGGCGCCATTCTGTTTAAAGGTCAGTCACAACAGGATGGCGAATTGCTGGGCAAAGTGTCATTTATGCCGCAACGCGATCTGTTGTTGCCCTGGCGAACCATTATGGATAACACCATACTGGCGCTGGAGTGTGAAGGTATAGCACGTAAGGAGGCACGTCAACGGGCACAGGCGCTCTTTCCCAGCTTTGGCCTTAGCGGCTTTGAGCAGCACTATCCGCATCAGTTATCAGGCGGGATGCGCCAGCGCGTGGCGCTGATGCGTACCTTTCTGTTTCAGCGCGATCTGATGCTGCTCGATGAACCCTTCGGTGCGCTGGACGCCCTGACGCGCACGCTGATGCAACGCTGGTTACTGCAGCTGTGGGAGCAGCACCGGCGCACCATTCTGTTTATTACCCATGATATCGACGAAGCCATTTTCCTTGGCAGCAAAGTGGTGGTGATGAGCGCCCGTCCCGGCACGATTAAATGTGAAGAGGTGATCGATCTGCCGCGTCCGCGCCAGGCGGATATAACCACTTCAGCGGAATTTATTGCCATTAAGCGACGGCTGCTGGCAGCCATTGAAGAAGAGAGTATGAAGTCGTTTAGCTTTTCGCAGGGCGGAGGCCATTGATGACGGCAAAACGTCTGCTGATGCATCCGCTGGTGATGTCGATCCTGCTGGTATTGCTGGTGTGGCAGGGCAGTGTCTCATTGTTTGCCATTAATCCACGTTATCTGCCAGCCGTAGCGACGGTGGGCCAGGATATCTACAACAATGGCACACTGCTGTTAAGCAGCAGCTGGCGTACCGGGCTGGAGACCGTGCTGGGGTTTGGCCTTGGCACACTATTCGGCCTCGCCTGCGGCATCCTTTTTTTCTACGTTGCCTGGATCGACCGCGCATGGTTCCCGCTGTTTGTTATCTCCCAGACGGTACCGGTGATCGCCTTCGGCGCGCTGGTGGTGATCTGGTTTGGCAACACCATGCTGTCAAAGGTAATGATCGCCTTTTACCTCACTTTTCTGCCGGTCACTCTGAACAGCAAACGAGGGCTACAGAGCGTTGATCCGTTGCAGATCAGCCTGCTGCGTAGCTTTGGCGCTTCCGGCTTTCGCCGTTTTCTGTCGCTGCATCTGCCCGCAGCGGCACCGTCAATCTTCGTCGCCATGAAACTTGGTATTTCACTCGGTCTGGTTGGCGCCATTGTTGGCGAGTGGTTTGGTGATACCGAAGGGCTGGGGGTGCTGTTAATTCAGGCGATGTACAACGAAGACGTGGTGCGTATGTGGTCACTGATCGTCATTTGCGGCGCGTTGGGTGCCACGCTGTATGGTCTGGTCGAACTGTTTGAGAGGAAATTCGCATGGTGGGGAAAACAACCCTGAGTGGCAAACTGCTGCCGCCGCTGTTTGGCATACTGAGTCTCGTATTGCTGTGGCAAGGCAGTATCTGGCTGTTTGATATCCAGCCCTTTGTGCTGCCTTCACTGCATGACATTTTCAGCACCATTATCGTCAGCAACAGCACACTGTGGATAGCAATGAGCTGGACGCTGATGGAAGCGCTGCTCGGCTTTGCCTGCGGGCTATTCACCGGCTTACTGCTGGCGATTGCTATGACCGTCTGCCGTCCGCTGGAAGCCATTCTGATGCCGCTGGCGGTAGCGATTAACTCAGTACCCACCGTGGCCTACATTCCGCTGGCGCTAATCTGGTTTGGCATGGGGATGACGTCGAAAATCGTCATGGTGGTGCTGGGGGTCAACTTTGTCATTCTGGTTAATAGCCTGCATGGCCTGAAACAAGCCGATCCGCAGATGATTAATCTGATGCGTAGCTTCGGTGCCAGCCGCCTGGCGATTATGGCCAAACTGCAGCTACCGGCGGCGCTGCCCTCGATTGTCAGCGGCCTGCGCATCGGGATAGTGCGCAGCATTATTATTGCCATCGTTGCCGAGATGCTCGGTGCTTTTCAGGGTATTGGCTGGGTGATTTTTCAGTCGACACAACAGGTGGACTTTCTCACCGTCTGGGCTGCTGTGGTGGTCTCTTCGCTGGCAAGTATTACGCTGTATGCGCTGCTGGCATGGATAGATAGCAAACTAATCTGGTGGAAATAGTTATGTCTGAAATTGAACAGCAGTTACGTATCCAGTTAGCCGCCTGTTACCGGCTGATTGCCCACTTTGGTATGGACGACCTGATCTACAACCATATATCGGTACGTTTACCCGGGCCGGAACACCATTTCCTGATCAATCCCTATGGCCTGTTTTTTGAAGAGGTCACGGCTTCCAGCCTGATCAAGATCGATCTGCAGGGCAATGCGCTGGAACCACATGAGTATCAGGTCAATCGCGCCGGTTTTGTTATCCACAGCGCGATTCATGCCGCGCGGGAAGATGCCATTTGCGTACTGCATACCCATTCCGATGCCTCAACCGCCATTTCAGCACTTGCCGGGGGGTTACTGCCGGTCAGTCAGTTCGCCATGCATTTCTATCAACGCCTGGGCTATCACGACTATGAAGGGGTGGCGCTGGATACTGACGAACGCCAGCGGCTGGTACGCGATATCGGGCCCCATCAGGTACTGGTGCTGCGCAATCACGGCATCCTCACCACCGGCCGCACCATTCCTGAAGCTTTTATGCTGGCCTATTACTTCGAACGCGCGGCACGTATTCAGTTGATGGCTCAGGGAAGCGGCAGTGCGCTCACCCTGCCCGCTGACGAGATATCAGCAAAGGCCGCACGGCAGTTTAACCAATGCGAAGGCGATATTCGTCTGCGCGGGGAACGAGAGTGGCCCGCCTTTATTCGTTTGCTTGATCGTCTCGACCCGGGCTATCGCCGGTAATCATAATTCACAGCCAGGAGAAAATAATGTTGGAACTTCGCCCGTTAACGCCACATATCGGCGTAGAAATTCTGAATCTTGATGCCACACAACCGATGGATGAAGCCACTATTGCCGGGTTGCGCACGGCACTGAATCAGCATTCGGTACTATTGCTGCGTAATCAGCCGGTTAATGAAGCACAGCATGTGGCTTTTGCCCGCCATTTTGGCGAATTGCAGGTGCATGTGCTGCGTCAATTTCTCACCACCCCTTACCCGGAACTTTATGTGCTCTCCAACGTGAAACAGGGTGATAAACCAATTGGTAACCATAAAGAGGGATGGAACTGGCACTCGGACTGGTCTTATCTTGAAGTCCCCTGCTTTGGTTCGGTACTGCATGCGGTTGAAGTACCACCGGTAGGAGCAGATACCCTGTTCTCATCGATGTATGCCGCTTATGACGCTCTGGATAGCGAGACCAAACAACAGATTCAGTCGCTAAAAGCCGTACACTCTTATGCAACCTACTACGCCAAAGCCTTTGCCGATCGTGAACCGTTGAGTGAAGAGCAAAAAGCGGCAACCCCTGATGTAATCCACCCGGTGGTACGTCGCCATCAGGAAACCGGTAAACCGTCACTGTTTGTCGGCCAGGATATTGTCAAAGAAATTATCGGTCTGCCGAAACAGCAGGGCGACGCACTGCTGGCACGCCTTAACGCCCATGCTGTTAGCGAGGAGTTTACCTATCGTCACCAGTGGCAACAGCACGACCTGCTGATCTGGGACAACCGCTGCACCATGCACCAGGCAACCCCTTACGACGATCAGGCTTATCGCCGGATAATGCATCGCGCCACGGTAAAAGGCAGCGAGCGTCCGCAGGCGCTGGTGGAGTAGTCATAATGGCCATGCGTACGGCTCATCAGATCATTACAGCCATCCGTCAGGGTAATAAGCTGGCCGCTGACGAAATGCGTGAAGCGCTGCAACGGGCGCAACAGCATCACGAGCTGAACAGCCTGTGCTGGCTGGATGAAGCCGGAGCACTTACCCAGGCCGAAGCGCTGGACGCCAGCGGGCATCATGGCCCGCTGGCAGGTTTACCGCTGGTGGTAAAGGACAATATTGATGTCTGCGGATTACCCACTTCACTTGGAAGCCAGTTGCTGGCCAGCGAACCGGTCATGCGAACGGCAACGCTAATACAGCGTTTGCAGCAGGCGGGGGCGATTGTGATGGCTAAAGCAGGCATGCATGAGCTGGCTTCCGGCACCAGTGGACTGAATGCGGCGCGTGGCGATGTGCTTCATCCTTTCCTTCGCGAACATGTCCCCGGAGGATCGTCCAGCGGTACTGCCGCCGCCGTTGCTGCCGGTATCGTTCCGATCGGCATTGGCACCGATACCGGCGCCTCAGTACGCTTACCCGCCTCATTTTGCGGGCTGGTGGGTTTTCGTCCGTCGTTATATAACTCCCTGGGAAAACGGCGCTACCCGATCGCCGGACTGGCGCCGATATCGGTCAGCCGTGACACCGCCGGACTACTGGCGCATCAGGTCAGCGATATCTGCCTGCTGGACAGCGTAATCAGTGGTGAGACCGAAGCCGCCGAGCGTCCGTCACTAATTGGGTTACGTCTCGGTGTACCGCGTGAACATTTCTGGCAGGGGCTGGATGCAGAAGTGGCACAGGTCGCCAGTCAGGTGTTACAACGGCTGGCAGCGGCGGGCGTCATACTAATTGAAGCAAATATCCCGCAGGTCGGGGAACTGGCGGTAAAAGCCGGTTATCCGCTGGCCTCATACGAAATGATGCGCGACCTGCCAGAATATTTACGCCAGCGCGGCAGCCAGTATAGTTTTGCTGAATTACGCGCCGCGATCCACAGTCAGGATGTCATCGCCCTGCTGGATGATGCGGCAACGGTGGACCAGGAGACATATCTGGCCGCGCTGCACCACTGGAAACCACTGCTGGAGAGCCGCTATCAGGACTATTTTCTGCAGCATCAACTGGATGGCATTATTTTCCCCAGCGTGCCGCTGTTACCTCCGCGCACGCCCGCCAGTCAGTTATCGGGCGCGCCTCACGCCAACCAGCTTTTTCGTCAGTTGATTGCCAACGGTGAACCGGCAACCGTAGCGGGGTTACCGGCAATTTCACTGCCATTAGGGCGAACGCCGGCGGGCATCCCGGTGGGTATCGAACTACAGTTTAATTGTGCTCAGGATTCGGCGCTACTGGCTACGGCATTAAGCCTGGAAACGCTGTTTGCACCAACGTATACGCGGTAATAGTGCCCATACCATTTGGCATATTCACCCGCATGCACTTTTTACTTAGCGTAATGACGCTGCCCACTGCCGGCGATATATTTTATTTCCAGCACCGCTGGTCAAAAATAGATATCGCAGTATACAACTTAAAATGCAGCATGCAATTCTGACTACAGTGGTAAATACAATTTAAAAACCTGCGGTAAAAGTACGGCCACAGCGCATAAATGAGGTTATATCAAAATCCATTACCTGCTGACAAATTTGAAAAAAACATCATTCATGCTACCCTTTATCGAAATCAATAGTTACTGAAGCATCAATTATGTCGGAAAAAAAAGACACCATCATCAAATCCGCCACGGAATTATTTAATAAAGAGGGTTTTCAGTCGGTGGGCGTTGACAAAATTGCGGCGGCCGCCGGGGTTTCTAAATTAACACTTTACCGCAACTTCCCCTCAAAAGAGCGACTTATCATTGAAGTTCTGCATCAACGAAAAGAGGATTTTATAAACCACATCCGCCTTATCACAGAAAATCAGCAGACACGCAGAGATAAGTTATTTTCTTTTTTCAATTATTATCATGACTGGTTTAAACATGAAGATTTCCGTGGCTGCCTGCTGACCCATTCACTGGCGGAATTTGGTAATAAATCAAAGGCAATTATTGAAATTAATCGGAGCATGAAAAACAGCCTGATTCAGATATTACTGACGATACTCTATCCGGTGGTTAAAGGTGAAAGAGCATATCGTATTGCTTATACCTTTATTATACTGGTTGATGGCTCCGTTACCGCCGAGCTGACCTGGTGCCGGCATAATGAATACTCTCCGGCATTAATTGCCTGGTCAACAGCAAAGATCCTTCTGGAATCCGAATGTATCCACCTGTAAATAAAAGACTTTACTCCATCACACTTCATCTTCCCGCCACTTATCAGCCAGCGTTTCACCCCAGGGCCAGACCGGGAAAAAACATTATTATTATTTATCAGATAGCTGCCATTTGGTTACCGCGCGATCGACAAACTGACCGGTATCCGTCAGAATGGCAATTGTGACAAAATTCAAATTATAAAGAAAATCAGACTATCCCCTGGTAATATAAATCAATAAGATAGATTACAAACTAACAAAATATTAATATTTCCATTGAAAAACAGATCGGTTTACTTTAATTTATTTCCCAATCAGTGCTTCAGGGATTGAATCATGAAAAGTTCAGTTAATCTTAACGCTATACTTTTTCCCGCCAGCCACCTGCTATTAATTCAAATAAATATAATTGCATATCTAATTTATTGCACTACCGATAGCCGCAACCCCGGAGAGCCGGCAGCGTCGCTGTTTTATTTTTTTCACGCCGGAAAAAATCTACCGCCGATACGTCAAAACAAACCAACTGATTGCCTGTTATCCCCATTCCCGCCGGACCAGGACTGATGAGACTCTTTTAAGTAACAGCACGATAGTGACGGTAAACTTCTACAAAAACAAATTATTAAAAATTGAATAATATTCAATAGATTTATTTTTCTGACACCATAAACCAACGCCGTTATATCACTCAACAGAAAGCCAACCCATTTTCTGTCACACCACAACTGAGAACGGACTGATGAATATTCAGGGACGCCCCCAACAGAGCAATCTCAACGTCAACGCGGATCCACACGGTAAAACAGGTTACGCGGATCAAACCAGCACCTGTGCTGTGGGCCGCAAGCAAACAGATAGCGCCCGCGCCATCGACAGCGACGCGATGTGGCAAACGTGCTGAAAAGGAGGGAATGATGATGCAATCACCACCACTTCGTCTGCTCCATTCCAGCCTGCAGATGACCTCAGTGCCAGCAACCGCCAGTGATGCGCTCTCCTCACAGCAGGAGCTGGCCAGAACCCTGAGTAAGCGACTACGTAAAGCCATACTGTCGGTCGCCGGTTGTAACAGTCACTGGAGCGCTATTCCGCTCCAGGGCAGTGGCAGTTTTGCCGTTGAAGCGATGATCTGTTCGCTGCTGTCACCTACCGACCACCTGTTAATTGTGGAAAACGGCACCGCTGGCCGCCGAATGGCCGAAATTTGCCATATCCATCATATTCGTTACTCGGTACTAACCCAGGATCGCCTGCGCGGTTTCGATCTGACTCAGATCGCCAGCACGCTGGAGCAGGATAGCTCCGTTACTCATCTTGCCGCCGCGCACTTTGAAGCTACTTTGGGCGTGAAAAATGATATTGACGGACTCGCCCGGCTGGCCGCTCTGCACGGCTGTCGGTTAATGGTGGATGTTATCAGCACCTTTGGCGTCCTGCCGCTGAATTTTAACCCTCCGGCGCTGATCGCCGTAGCGCTATCCGCCAGCCAGTGTCTGCACGGTTTTCCGGGTATGGCATTTGTGCTGGTACGGAAAAGCGAACTGGCGCAAAAAACGCCGCCGCGCACGTTTAGCCTCGATTTAAAAGCGCAATATCGCGCGCTGAAATTGGATGGCCAGTGGCGCTTTACCCCGCCGTTACAGGTGATGCTGGCGCTTCAACAGGCGCTTGACGACTATCAGCAGCAGGGGGGCCGGGAAGCGCGCTATCAGCTTTATTGTCAGCGCATGATCCACCTGCTGAAGGGCATGGCGGCTCTGGGATTCCGCCCGCTTATCGAGCCGGAACACTGTGCGCCGCTGTTTGTCACTCTGATCGGACATAGCGGCCAGCACTTCGCCGCCAGCAAACTCAATGACTGCCTGTTGCAGCGCGCATTAGCCCTTGGCATTACCAGCAATGGGTCGGATAGCTTCCGAATTGGTGTACAGGGAGACATCAGTTTCAACGATATTGATGACTTACTGGCGGCCGTTGGCGACTGTACGCATCAGCAACAGCTTAATCACCTGCGTCACATGCCGTCCGAGTGATGGCTATAGCGGCCGAAATCACCCGCTGTAATTTATTAACCCGCGCGCTTTGAAAAGGAGATCACTCATGCGCCTTGCTTGTCTTATGGCGGGTTCCGCTTATGGACTATTGCCGTTAACGGCATCGCTGCACCAGGCCTGCCTGATGTTGGGTAAATACCCGATGATTGACTATCAGCTCGGCACTTTTGAGCGTGCCGGTATCGGCCATAAAACCTTTGTGCTGGGCCATGGTGCGGCGGAGTGCGCCCGCATCCTGTTTGAATCTTTGCATCATAGCCACTTTGTCTTGCTGAACAACCCGCTGCACCACGCGCTTAATCTCGACTGGAGCGCCTGGCTGGTACTCAGCAAACATGATGGCCCGGTGATCTACTACGAAAGTGACCTGCTGCTTCCCCCCTCGGTGCTGAAGGAGGTAAAAAACCATCCGGCGGAAATCTGTATCGTTATGGATTCTGCCCGCCCTTATGCGGCCGCTAATATTATGATGCGCACGCCGCAGCAGAATAATAAATCTCCTGCCGGGCGCGCATTTCCGCCTGAGCGCACGCCGGGAGAGTTTATCCCGGTGGTAAAACTGGGCGCGGCGGCACGCCATTTTGTGGTGGAGCAACTGGCGGCCCAGTCATACGAAGGTGAAGTGCAGCTGTATAATATCTTCAGCCACGCCTGCTCGCTGTTCCCGACCGCCTGGATCGATACCGCCGGGCGCCCCTGGGCCAGGGTAGATAACCGGCAACAGCTACAACGCGCCAGTGAACTGGCAGAGGAGATCCTCAGTTCGTGACCTGTTCCGCCCGTCACTTTGACCGGCAACGGGTCGCCGCCAGGCCCCGGAGAGTGCCGCTATCCGGCAGGCCGGTTATAACGCCTGAGGGCAGTAACCGGATAGTGGGAGACCTGAATTATTTTCGATGTTCTACCCGTTCGTCCTCTGCTATCCCATACGGTTAGTCTGGCTACAAATGTTTTGATATCGTCACTCAGTTGAATGCGGATATCCGGCAGGGATTTATCATCAACGTCAATATTATCAGGCAGCTCCCACCACCAGCGTGTCACACGATCGGGATAGGCATACGAGTCTCTGCCACTTAATATCAGCGTCTGTCCGGGTAAGGCGCTCTCTTGTTGGGTAATTACAGCGGTGACCAGCGGGATAAATTGTTCCAGATAGCTGATGGCCCGGGCCACATTCGGGCGATAACCGATACCTTCACGCAAGGCCGTTGTTCCTCCGCTTTCGCGCATGACTTCTTTCATCTCTTCGGAATCAAGAAAGACCCCCAGTTTATTAATGGCATACGACTGGATAAGTGCCAGTGCTCCGGCGACTAAAGCCGATGCACTGGAAGTTCCTGAATAACTGTTTGCGTAATTGCGTTCATTGCCATCAAGTCTTTGCAAGGTGCCATAGCCGGTGGTAACAACACTCTCATCTCCCCATGAATTGTAAAGTGAAGTGCTATGGTTGTAGTTTGAGTAGTACGCTCTGCGCCCGGTATCATGATAACTGCCGCCAACTAATACCGAACCATTGTCGCCCCAGTCATTGAAAATGCCTTGCTGTGCCAGAAGCGTCAGATCATTCCGGCCATTACCTGCAGCAAACAGAACGACAGCGCCGAGATCATTAAGTAGCCGCGCCTTATCCCACCAATCTTTGTAATGTGTCGACGGTACCAGGTAATCCGAGACGCGGTGCTGGATATCAAAACAAACAATATCACCGGGGTTGGCATCTCTGACAATCATGTCCAGGTCGCCGGTATCATAAAAGTACAGTGAACTGTTATAAGCGATCCCCCTGACCCCAATAGCATTATCGATCCCAACGATACAACCGACTGAGGCGGTACCGTGATTACAGTCTTCAGTCGGCGGCCGGCTGTGGACCACGGTGATATTGCCTTTAAGATCTTCATGGTTCGCATATACGCCGAAATCAAGATGGCGAATGGCGGCACCGTAACCTGTCACACTCTGCGCCCAGGCATTTTTGATATTCATTCCCGGAGCCGGATCTAGATACCTTTGCAGAGGGGTAAAATCCGGGGTTACAGTATTTTTTGCTGTTTTGCCTGCAACTATTTCCAGGCTGTTTTCGGCATCGGGATAAGGCTGGAGGTTAGTGGCATCAGGCGACAGGGAGCAGTAGCTCACATAATCCAGTTGCTCCAGCTCTTCTGCCAGACGCAATAACCCGGCATTGTTGAGTTCAGAATAGATGCGATATAAATCATTAAATTCGCTCAAATACTTTAATTTAAATGGTGATGCATGGACAATCGCATCGGCAAAAACCTGATAGAAAGTCAGAGTTAATTTATGACGTTCAAAAAAGGGCACAACACCGGCATATTCATTCAGCAACCGATCATATCCACCGGGGCGGAATTTTACCTGCAGAATATGGGGCTGATTATAGTCATCAATTTTTAACGCTCCTTTCAAATCAATATGGGATGCTGACGCGCGACGCTGGTGGTGACCCGTATGGGGAAACAGCATAGTAGTCACCAGGATTCTGTTCGATATCAAAACCCGGCAAGGAGCCAGGGCGTAAGTCAGCTCGGCACAGGCGTAATACTCCCCTTCTGGCAGGCAATCAAATACCACCGTTGCCGTAACATCGTCAGATTCTTCAACAGCTTGCGGAGAATCATAGTTATAAAGCGTTATGCGCAGATGCCGGGCATCCTCTGCACCGCTGACGGTTGCATAAACAGTGCCGTCAAAATTCATCTTACGATAAATCACCAGGTTTTCGCTCATAACTGGCCTCATGCTGCGGGTTTTAATATCAAGTCAGGTGGGATAAAAACGCAAGAACACCAAATTGAGTATTTTTACACGCCAGCAAGAAAGCAAAAAAAACATTCATTCCAGCCTAAAGATAATGAAAGCAAAAAATAAATAATCATTGTTCCAATATAATAATCCCAGCAACTTCCCTGATTAACAAAAAACCGCTAAATTATTGATGACAGCGCTCCCGGACAGGAACTCTATTTTGTATCAGATCCACAGAGAAAAACTTAGCCCGTCGGTTACAACACTCATTGCTGAACTGGATGCTTATCAGAACGCCCTCTATCCTGCCGCCAGCAACCACTGCGTTGATCTCAGCGGCCTGGATAACGACAATTTGATTTTAATGGTGGTACGCGACCGGCAACAGAATGCGCTGGGGTGCGGAGCACTGTTGCTGCAGCCAGATCGGGCCGGCGAACTGAAACGGATCTTTATTCAGGACGCCCATCGGAGCAAAGGGCTGGCCGGAATGATTATCCGCGCCCTGGAACAGGCGGCCCGCGATAGCGGCCATTATTTTCTGCGGCTGGAAACCGGAATCAAACAGCAGGCAGCCATCGGCCTGTATGAAAAACACGGTTACCAGCGCTGTGAACCCTTTCCCCCCTATAGCGCCGATCCGCTTAGTGTGTTTATGAGTAAGAGGCTGTAGCCGCTGGTTTAGCGCTATAATCCCTGCAATTTCTCTCTACAAGGATGCCACTATGACCGCGCATACTCAGGTCAGGCTTCGCCCGCTGGAACGCGAGGATCTCCATTTCGTTCATCAGCTGGATAACAATGCCAGCGTGATGCGCTACTGGTTTGAAGAGCCTTACGAAGCGTTTGTTGAACTGTCCGATCTCTACGACAAACATATTCACGATCAGAGCGAACGTCGTTTTGTGGTTGAGCACCATGGCGTAAAAGTGGGTCTGGTCGAACTGGTAGAGATCAACCATATTCACCGGCGGGCGGAATTTCAGATCATTATCGATCCGGCGCATCAGGGCAAAGGTCTCGCCAGCCAGGCGGCAAAACTGGCGATGGAGTACGGCTTTTCCGTGCTTAATCTCTATAAACTGTATCTGATTGTCGATAAAGAGAATGAAAAGGCGATTCATATCTACAGCAAGCTGGGATTTGATATTGAAGGGGAGCTGATCCACGAGTTCTTTATTAATGGCGAATACCGCAACACCATTCGCATGTGTATTTTCCAGCCGCAATATCTGGCGAAATACAAAACGCCTGGCGGGATGGTCAAACCCACCGCGCAATGATTAAAACAGCGTGACCCGGGCGGCATGACTGCCGCCGTTACGCTGTGGCAAATAACCCATTGCGACGCTTAACTGCGCGCCCCTACCGGATTCATAATCACCAGCAGGCCTTCTGGCTGGATGGTATACATACCGCCATTGTAAGGATCGACCAGCAACCAGCCGATAAAACCGCCAAGCGGAATATTGCCGAGGCTGTACCACAGGTTAGCGTGCTCTTCCAGCGCCAGCGCCTGCGGCACGTAGCCAGGCACTTCCAGCATTACGCGATAGTGTTTTTTACCGAAGTAGCTGCCGTCAGATTTCGCCAGTTCCACCGTCAGCGGTGTACGGCCTTGCGCCACTGCGCGCCCCGTTTCATCCTGCACCACCACGCTGGCGCCCTGCGGACGCGAATCAATGCGCACCGATTGCGTTTTGTCGCCGACAATGGTGGCGCAACCGCTGAGCATCACCAGAGAAATCAGTGCCAGTAGAATCGATTTCATAATGCATCCTGAATCAACAAATGTTGCTGATAGTCTAAGCGCTGCGCTGCGGCTTTTCATTAATCATACCCGCTATAGCCAGGCGTAATAACGCAAATTTTCAGTGTGTTATTAATGATGGCAGCATTTTGCGATAGCAGCAATGTCCCGTGGCGTGGTACGGCAGCAGCCGCCAATCAGTTTTGCTCCGGCCGCCTGCCACTCCGGCAGCTTATCACTTAGCGAACAGCCATCGGCGTCCTGACTCCAGGTTTTGCTGGTTGCATCATAATGTTCACCGGAGTTGGGATACACCACCAGCGGCTTCGCACTCAGTGCCGCCAGCGTCTGCAGTGCGGCAGTAACCTGCTCCAGCGCGATACAGTTAATACCCAGCGCCACCACCTGCGGCGTGCGTTCCAGCAGTTCAGTCACCTGAGACAGCGGCGTACCGTCACTCAGATGTTTACTGTCGCGCAGGGTAAAGGAGAACCAGGCTGGCGTTGCCGGGAACTCAGCCAGTAGTGTCACCAGCGCCTGAATCTCGGCAAAAGAGGGCAGCGTTTCACAGGCCAGCAGATCGACGCCTGCCGCCACCAGCGCCGCGATACGCGGGCGGTGAAAAGCCATCATCTCCGCTGACGCTAACCGGTAGTCGCCACGATACTCGGAGCCATCTGCCAGATAAGCGCCATACGGACCGACCGAACCGGCCACCAGCAGTTTACCGGCTTGCGGATGCTGCGCCAGATAGTCAGCCCGCGCCCGCACAGCCAGCTCAACACTTCTGGCGATCAGCGCCTGGGCCCCGGCGGCATCGATACCGCGGGCGGCAAAACCCTGCGGGGTGGCCTGATAACTGGCGGTAATCGCACATTGCGCCCCGGCATTAAAATAGTCGTAGTGCACCTGATAAATCAGCTCAGGATTTTCCATCAATACTTTTGCCGACCACAGACTGTCGGCCAGATTGCAACCGCGCGCCTCCAGCTCGGTCGCCATTGCGCCATCAAGCACCAGGGTAGCGCTGTGGCGGAGGATGTCGGCTACGGGATTATTCAGCGCCATGTTCAGCTTCCTTCAGCAGTTCGCGTTTTTTCAGCAGTTGCGTGACATAGTAAGCGCCATAACAGATGGCAACAAATGGCAGCCCACACCACAGCGCAATGCGCTGTTCCGCATCGAATGCCAGCCCAACGCAGGCCAGCAGGCAGAGTAAAAAGCCGAGGATCGGCGTCAGCGGGAACCATGGCGCGCGGTATTTCAGATCGGACAGCGGCCGGCCGGATCGCAGGTGATGACGGCGGAAAGCATAGTGTGCCGCGCAGATACTCAGCCATACCGCCACCACCGCAAACCCGGAGATCGCAGATAAAGCGACAAACACCGTATCCGGGGCGATAACGCTGGAGAACAGCGCCAGCAGGCCGCCGAGCATACTGACCGAAATCGCCACCAGTGGGATGCCGCGTCGGGTCAGGCGCGCAAAACAGCGCGGCAGCGTACGCTGATTGGCGAGTGACCACAGCATACGCCCGGAAGCATATAGCCCGGAATTGGCCGCCGAGAGGATCGCTGTCAGAATGACAAAGTTAAAAATATCGGCGGCATAGGGAATACCGATCTTTTCAAACACCAGCACAAACGGGCTTTTGACAATCCCGGCCTGATCCATCGGGATCAGCGCCGCCAGCACCACTACCGTACCAATAAAGAAAATCACCAGCCGCGCCACCGTCGTGCGGATCGCCATCGGCACCACTTTATGCGGATTTTCGGTTTCACCGGCGGCAATACCGATCAACTCAGTACCGGAAAACGCAAAGTTCACCGCCACCATGGTCATCAGTATCGGCAGCGCACCGTGCGGCAGCCAGCCTGATGCGGTCAGATTATGGAAGAACGGCGCGCCGGAACCATCTTTCATCGGGATAAAGCCAAAGATCGCCCCGGCGCCGAGAATAATGAATGCCAGGATAGTGACCACTTTAATAATCGAGAACCAGAATTCGCCTTCGGCGAAAAAGCGCGATGAAATCACGTTCAGCAGAAAGATCAGGGTGCAGAACAGTAAGCACCATAGCCATACCGGCGTTTGCGGGAACCAGTACTGCATGCAGAAACCTGCGGCCGTCAGACTGGAACCCAGCGCCACCGTCCAGGTCAGCCAGTAGAGCCAGGCGACGGTGTATCCGGTAGCCGGGCTGAGATAGCGCGCCGCATAAACATGAAACGCGCCGGTCTCCGGCATCGCCACCGACAGTTCGCCGAGTGACAGCATCACCAGCCAGACCACCAGCGCACCAATCAGATACGCCAGCAGCGTGCCGGCCGCACCGGTAGTGGAGATAATATAGCCAGTATTAAAGAACAGGCCGGTCCCGATCACGCCACCCAGCGACAGCATCACCAAATGGCGCGCTTTCATGGTGCGTTTAAACTGCTGCGGAGAAGAACTTTGTGCGGATGACTGCATTATGTTTTAACCATATGGACGTCTAAACTTCTATATGGGAAAAATGTTATACAGGGCGTACCGACAGAAAGCAACGCCAGAAACCATTGGTGATGAAGGCAAATGGGTGGGAATCAACGGGATGGCGGGCGCGGAAGCCCTTCCCCAGCCGATAACGCGATCCGTTGGGGAATCTCAAACGGCGAAAATTTAATCAAACAGCCGTTCCAGATAACGTTCCAGCGCGACACGTGAACTGAAGCCATGCGGAATACCGTAGTGATCGTGATTATCGCCGACCAGGTACATCGGGAACTGCACATAGTGATCGCAGGTTTTAATCTCCGATGCCGGCTCAGTGATATGCTGACTTTTCTCTTTCAGCGTCGGATGAATAATCAATGCGGTACGACCCATACGTGCTTCGCGATTGACATACACATAGTTTTCACCGCGGCGATAACCGTAGATTTTGGGTGTAACCGCATCCATTTCAAACCCGGCTTTCTCCAGTACGCGTGCTACCTCATCAGGTCGTAAATACATGCTCGATCCTCTTATTCTTTCAAAGCACCGCAACCTTACAACAGGCCGGGCGCCCGGGGCATTCGGAATTATCCATAAAGACACCGATCCTGCGTCATAACCACTGCGTTACGTGATGATGGTCTATGCTTAGTATTAGTTATTAACGCGAAGGGAGCGAAAAATGTTTAACAAAACGACGAAAAACGATGATGTGGATATCAATCAGGATGTTTCATTGCTGGCTGATACGCTTGATGACCTGCTGAAATCCTATGGTAGCAAAACCAAAGAAGAGATCGACTCCGCACGCGGTAAAGCAGAATCACTGTTAAAAGATACCCGCGCCAAACTGAATGGCCGTAACCGCGTGACCCAGGCAGCGAAAGATGCCGGCGTTCAGGTTGATAGCTATGTCCATGATAATCCATGGCATGGCGTCGGCGTCGGCACCGCCGTAGGTATTGTGATTGGTGCGCTACTGGCTTCCCGCCGCTAAACGCCACAGCTGAAGTCCCCTGCATCCCTGCCCTGACGGCGGGGATTTTTTTGCCCGTCAGGAATTTTCTTAGTGCTAAAAAATATATTTCCGTCGCAAAGCCCGTGATATCAGGCTTTAGCTGCCCTGCGTCTGAATAAATACGAAAACACTATATCTGGTATGGTTGATTTTAAAAACCACTACATCTAGTATTAAAACTATCAGACAGCCACCAGCGGTGGCGGAGCGAATCAGGGATAAAGCGCTTCGCATTACGCGGCGTTTCTTATGACAGAGGTAAATACGAATCATGCGCATTATTATTTACACTAAAGATAACTGTGTCCAGTGCAACGCAACAAAAAATGCCATGGATAAAAAAGGTCTCGACTATCAGCTGGTTAACCTTGACAGCGAACCGGCGGCGGTAGAAACGCTGAAATCGCTCGGTTATCGCCAGCTACCGGTAGTGATGGCCGCAGATCAACACTGGAGCGGTTTCCGCCCGGATAAGATCTCCGCACTCGGCCATCTGACTATGGCGCAGGGTTAATATCATGTTTCCACTGGTCTATTTTTCCAGCCAGTCGGAGAACACGCACCGTTTTATCAGCCGTCTGGGCTTACCGGCGCGGCGGATCCCACTGGATAGCGCACAGCGTTTACAGGCCGATCGCCCCTATATTCTGGTGGTGCCGAGTTATGGCGGAGGCAGCGCACGCGGTGCGGTGCCGAAACAGGTGATTCAATTTCTTAATGATGAAGCTAACCGCCGCCTGATCCGCGGCGTGATTGCCGCCGGTAACCGCAATTTCGGCACCGCGTTCTGTATGGCAGGCGACATCATTGCGCAAAAATGTCAGGTTCCTTATCTCTACCGCTTTGAGTTACTGGGGACCGCCGACGATATTGCTAACGTAAAAGCGGGAGTAACCCAATTTTGGCAACAACAGACAGCACTCTCATAAAACCAGCAGCCGGCGCGCTGGATTATCATGCGCTTAACGCGATGCTTAATCTTTATGATGCTGAAGGTAATATTCAGTTTGAGAAAGACCATGAAGCAACGCGTCAGTTTTATCTGCAGCATGTCATTCCCAATAGCGTGCCCTTCGATTCGCTGGCTGAACGCCTGCAATACCTGGTGGCGGAAGGGTACTACGAAGCCGAAGTGCTTAACGCCTGGTCGTTTGATTTTGTCTGTAACCTGTTTGCCCAGGCCTATCAGCGGCGTTTTCGTTTTAAAACCTTCCTCGGCGCCTGGAAGTTTTACACCAGCTATGCGCTGAAGACTTTTGACGGCAAACGCTATCTGGAAAATTTCGAAGATCGCGTCTGTATGCTGGCGCTGACCCTGGCGCAGGGCGACGAAAAGCTGGCCACCGCGCTAATGGAAGAGGTGCTGTCAGGGCGTTTCCAGCCCGCCACCCCAACCTTTCTCAATTGCGGCAAGCAGCAACGTGGTGAGCTGGTCTCCTGCTTCCTGCTGCGGATTGAAGATAATATGGAGTCGATTGGTCGCGCGGTAAACTCGGCGCTGCAGCTGTCAAAACGCGGCGGCGGCGTGGCTTTTCTGCTCTCCAACCTGCGTGAAGCCGGCGCGCCGATTAAACGGATCGAGAACCAGTCATCCGGGGTGATCCCGGTAATGAAAATGCTGGAAGATGCCTTCTCCTATGCTAACCAGCTCGGCGCACGTCAGGGGGCCGGGGCGGTCTATCTGCATGCGCACCATCCGGATATTCTGCGCTTCCTCGATACCAAGCGTGAAAATGCCGACGAGAAAATCCGCATTAAAACGCTGTCGCTGGGCGTGGTGATCCCGGATATTACTTTCCAGCTGGCACGCGATAATCAGCAGATGGCGCTGTTCTCACCGTATGACGTTGAGCGCATCTATGGCCTGCCATTTGGCGATATTAGCGTCAGCGAAAAATATGATGAGATGCTGGCCGACGATGGTATTCGTAAGCAGTTTATTAATCCGCGTGAGTTTTTCCAGACGCTGGCAGAAATTCAGTTTGAGTCCGGCTATCCGTACATCATGTTTGAGGACACGGTCAATCGCGCCAACCCGATTAAGGGGCGCATTAATATGAGCAACCTCTGCTCCGAGATTTTGCAGGTAAATACCCCGACCGAATATAACGACGATCTCAGCTATCGTCAGGTGGGTAAAGATATCTCCTGTAACCTCGGCTCGCTGAATATTGCCCATGCCATGGACTCAGAGGATTTTGCCCGTACCGTGGAGATCGCCATTCGCGGCCTGACCGCAGTGTCGGAGATGAGCCATATCGCCTCGGTACCGTCGATTGCCGAAGGTAATGCGCAGTCGCACGCTATTGGCCTTGGCCAGATGAATCTGCATGGCTATCTGGCGCGCGAAGGCATTATGTATGGCTCGGAAGAGGGACTGGATTTCACTAACCTCTATTTCTACTGTGTTACTTATCACGCGCTGCGCACCTCGAATCAGCTGGCGCGCGAGCGACAACAGAGTTTCGCCGGATTTAGCGAATCACGTTACGCCAGCGGTGAATATTTTAACCAGTATCTGGAGCAGAACTGGCAGCCGCGCACTGCGCGCGTTGCACAACTGTTTGCGGATGCCGGGATCCCGTTACCGACCCGGCAGGACTGGCTTGCTCTGCGTGACGCGGTGATCAGCGGCGGTTTGTATAACCAGAACCTGCAGGCGATCCCGCCAACCGGTTCGATCTCCTATATCAATCACGCTACTTCCAGTATTCACCCCATCGTATCGCGTATTGAGATTCGCAAAGAGGGCAAAACCGGTCGCGTTTACTATCCGGCGCCGTTTATGACTAACCATAATCAGGCGCTGTATAAAGATGCCTACGATATCGGCCCGGAAGCGATTATCGATACCTATGCCGAGGCGACGCGCCATGTCGATCAGGGTCTGTCGTTGACCCTGTTCTTCCGCGATACCGCCACCACCCGTGATATCAATAAAGCGCAGATTTACGCATGGAAAAAAGGCATCAAAACCCTTTATTACATCCGTCTGCGTCAGATGGCGCTGGAAGGCACCGAGGTCCAGGGCTGCGTATCCTGCTCCCTCTAATCGATCCCCCACGGGCGGCATCCACGCCGCTCGTGGCAGGAATTTGCACGACCTATCATAAAGAAAACAGATTATGACTCGATTAAAACGCGTACAAGCCATTAACTGGAACCAGATTCAGGATGATAAAGATCTGGAGGTGTGGAATCGTCTGACCGCCAACTTCTGGCTGCCGGAAAAGCTGCCGCTGTCCAACGATCTGCCCTCGTGGCACAGCCTGAATGCCCAGGAGCAACAGCTTACCATCCGCGTGTTTACCGGTCTGACGCTGCTTGATACCATCCAGAATACCCTCGGCGCTCCGGCACTGATGGCCGATGCGCTGACGCCGCACGAAGAAGCGGTGATGTCGAATATCTGCTTTATGGAAGCGGTACATGCGCGCTCCTACAGTTCGATCTTCTCGACGCTGTGCCATACCAGCGCTGTCGACGCCGCTTATCAGTGGAGCGAGGATAATCAGCCGCTGCAGCGCAAGGCCGAAATCATTCTTGAGCACTACCATAATGACGATCCGCTGAAGAAAAAAATTGCCAGCGTATTTCTTGAATCCTTCCTGTTCTATTCCGGCTTTTATTTACCGATGTACTGGTCCAGCCGCGGCAAGCTGACCAATACCGCCGATCTGATCCGCCTGATTATTCGTGATGAAGCGGTACATGGCTATTATATCGGCTATAAATATCAGAAGTCGCTGGAGAAAGCCGACGATGCGCGCCGGGAAGAGCTACAGCAATTTGCCTATGATTTAATACTGGCGCTGTACGAAAATGAACTGGCGTATACCGAAGCGCTGTATGACGAAGTAGGCTGGAGTGAAGAGGTAAAAGCCTTCCTGCATTACAACGCCAACAAAGCACTGATGAACCTCGGCTACGATGCCCTGTTCCCGGCGGAAATGGCGACAGTTAACCCGGCGATCCTCGCCGCGTTATCGCCAAATGCCGATGAAAACCATGACTTCTTCTCTGGTTCCGGTTCCTCCTATGTGATGGGAAAAGCCGTCGATACCGAGGATGATGACTGGAACTTTTAAGCGCTACCATGGGGGTGTCCGACAGGCATCCCCTATTTCCAGTTAATGCTGCTTTATTCCCCGAAATTCAGGCAATAAGCCTGCTTATTTTATGATAATAAATCCGTCATATTTCCCCCTGCCACATTAAATATCATTACCTTTTCTCAGTCATATTCTCCGGGCAAGGGACAAATTCGCGGGGGAAATAGCAATAAATTTTCATCTTTTTTCATCCGCCGTAATCCCTTGTCTGCTCTGGCATTATCAAAGATCCATGTCCCACAGAATTCCCCCGCTGCGCCCGTCAAGGGTTGTCAGATAATCTCAGTGTGTTAGGGTATATGCCGAATTTATTTAACCTGGGCAAATGAATAAATATAAGATAATTAACCATTCAACGGGAATTTAATTATTACATGGCAATTAAACTAGAAGTTAAAAATTTATATAAAGTATTCGGGGAAAATCCTGAGCGTGCGTTTAAGCACATTGAGAAAGGCATCAGCAAAGAGGCTTTGCTGGAGAAAACCGGCCTTTCCCTCGGGGTTAAAGACGCCAGTCTGGCCATTGAAGAAGGCGAGATCTTTGTCATCATGGGATTATCCGGCTCCGGTAAATCAACCATGGTTCGCCTTCTCAATCGTCTGATAGAACCTACTCGCGGGCAGGTCATAATTGATGGTGTCGACATCGCGAAAATATCTGACAGTGAACTGCGTCAGGTCCGTCGAAATAAAATCAGCATGGTATTTCAGTCATTCGCGCTGATGCCGCATATGACGGTATTAAATAACGCTGCCTTCGGTATGGAATTAGCCGGTGTTCCGTTGCAGGAACGGCAGGAAAAAGCGCTGGACGCGCTGCGTCAGGTGGGGCTGGATAATTACTCCCACGCTTATCCGGATGAGCTTTCCGGCGGTATGCGGCAGCGCGTCGGATTAGCGCGCGCTCTGGCGATTAATCCGGATATTTTGCTGATGGATGAAGCCTTCTCTGCGCTTGACCCATTGATCCGTACCGAGATGCAGGATGAGCTGGTAAAACTGCAGTCCAGACACCAGCGTACCATTGTGTTTATTTCGCATGACCTCGATGAAGCGATGCGTATTGGCGATCGTATTGCCATTATGCAGGGCGGTGAAGTGGTGCAGGTCGGCACGCCGGATGAAATTCTGAATAACCCCGCCAATGACTATGTGCGCACCTTCTTCCGCGGTGTGGATATCAGCCATGTGTTTAGCGCCAAAGATATCGCCCGTCGTAGTGCCGGTGCTTTGATGCGTAAAGCGCCAGGTTTCGGCCCGCGCTCGGCGCTCAAACTGCTGCAGGATGCTGACCGCGAATACGGTTACGTCCTTGAGCGGCAGAAGTTTGTCGGTATCGTCTCCGTCGACTCACTGAAAACGGCGCTGGCCGCCGGTGAAGGGCTGGATGCGGCATTACTCGCGTCTCCTGCCGCAGTGCCGGGCGATACCTCACTTAATGAGTTGCTGTCTCATGTGGCGCAGGCGCCGTGTGCGGTGCCGATCGTTGGTGAGGAAGATCAGTACATCGGCATTATCTCCAAAGGCACGTTACTACAGGCATTAGATCGCGAGGGGGCAACCAATGAGTAAGCAAACGGCAAATCCATGGGAAACCGCGCCAGCGCAAACCAACACACCCGCCGCTGACAGCAGCAGTGCCGCCAGCAGCAGCGCCGGCAGCGATGCCTGGGGCTCGCCGGCCCCTTCCGCCAGCGGCCATGATGCAGCGGCCAGCAGCAGCGACTGGCTGAGCAGTGCGCCAGCGCCACAGGCGGAACACTTCAATCTGCTCGATCCGTTCCACAAGACGCTGATCCCGCTGGACAGCTGGGTTACGGAAGGGATCGACTGGGTGGTTTCTCATTTCCGCCCGCTGTTCCAGGGCATCCGGGTACCGGTGGATTATATCCTTGGCGCCTTCCAGCAGTTACTGCTGGGTATGCCAGCGCCGGTGGCGATTATTATCTTCGCGCTGATCGCCTGGCAGCTTTCCAGCCTCGGTATGGGGATCGCCACGCTGGTGTCGCTGATTATCATTGGCGCGATTGGCGCCTGGTCGCAGGCGATGGTCACTCTGGCGCTGGTACTCACTGCGCTACTGTTCTGTATTGTTATCGGACTCCCGCTCGGTATCTGGCTGGCACGCAGTGAGCGCGCGGCGAAAATTATTCGTCCGCTGCTGGATGCGATGCAGACGACGCCAGCGTTTGTCTATCTGGTGCCGATCGTGATGCTGTTTGGTATCGGTAACGTACCCGGCGTGGTGGTCACCATTATCTTTGCCCTGCCGCCAATTGTGCGTCTGACCATTCTTGGCATCAAACAGGTGCCGGCAGATCTGATCGAAGCCGCCGAGTCCTTTGGCGCCAACCCGCGCCAGATGCTGTTCAAAGTGCAGCTGCCGCTGGCGATGCCAACCATTATGGCCGGGGTTAACCAGACCCTGATGCTGGCGCTGTCGATGGTGGTTATCGCCTCGATGATCGCCGTTGGCGGTCTGGGACAGATGGTACTGCGTGGTATTGGCCGCCTGGATATGGGCCTCGCTACCGTCGGCGGCGTTGGTATCGTGATCCTCGCCATTATTCTCGACCGTCTGACCCAATCCCTCGGCCGCACCAGCCGCAGCCGTGGGCCGCGTCGCTGGTATGCGTCCGGCCCTGTTGGCCTGCTGACACGTCCGTTTATCCGCTAATCTTTCAGGCGGTGCGCCAGCCGTACCGCCTGTCTACGCAGCACAATCCACACGAATAAGGGATCACTATGCGCAAGATAACCATTCTGGCCGCCGCGTTAACTACTCTGGCCGCAACACAGATTTCCGCAGCAGAAATGCCGGGTAAAGGCATTACCGTAAAACCGGTGCAGAGCACCATTTCTGAAGAGACCTTCCAGACGCAGCTGGTGAGCCGCGCGCTGGAAAAACTTGGCTATACCGTCGATACCACCAGCGAAGTTGACTATAACGTTGGTTACACCTCCATTGCCTCTGGCGATGCCACTTTTACTGCCGTCAACTGGCAGCCGCTGCATGACGATATGTACAAAGCCGCGGGCGGCGACAAAAAGTTTTATCGCGAGGGTAATTACGTTGAAGGCGCTGCCCAGGGTTATCTGATTGATAAGAAAACGGCGGAGAAGTACCACATCACCCGTATCGATCAGTTGAAAGATCCAAAACTGGCGAAGCTGTTTGATACCAATGGCGACGGTAAAGCCGATCTCACCGGCTGTACGCCAGGCTGGGGCTGTGAAGCGGTGATTAACCACCAGATTAAAGCTTACGAGCTCAGCAACACGGTAGAGCATAATCAGGGTAACTATTCGGCAATGATTGCCGACACCATTACCCGTTATAAAGAAGGTAAGCCGATCCTGTACTACACCTGGACCCCGTACTGGGTCAGCGACGTACTGGTCCCGGGTAAAGATGTAGTCTGGCTGCAGGTGCCGTTCTCTTCAATGCCTGGCGAACAGAAAAATGTCGATACCAAACTGCCGAACGGCGCCAACTATGGCTTCCCGGTAAATTCGATGCATATCGTGGCGAATAAAGCATGGACAGAGAAAAACCCGGCAGCAGCGAAACTGTTTGCCGAGATGAAACTGCCGGTTGCCGATATCAACGCCCAGAACTCGCGTATGCATACTGGCGAGTCATCTGAAAGCGATATTGCGCGTCATGTTGATGGCTGGATCAAAGCGCATCAGGCTCAGTTTGATAAGTGGGTGTCTGACGCGGCGGCGGCAGCAAAATAAACCGCGCCGGCGGGGCCATTAATGGCTCGCGTAACCTGGCGTAAAGGCGGCATTGATGCCGCCTTTTTTATTGCGATAATCTGCGCTACTGGTTTGTCCTGTTAATGACAACGACAATGAAATAGTTATTTGAGTTACTATTAGCCTATTCCACTTATCAACGCTGTTAACTGCTTATGAAATCTGCACCCCAGGGGCTTAGTTCGACACTGGTGGCACTGATGTCACTGGCGACCGGCCTCTCCGTTGCTTGTAACTACTACGTTCAGCCACTGCTGGAAACCATCGCCCGCAGCTTTGACCTCTCCATCAACCAGGCCGGTTTTATCGTCACCACCGCCCAACTCGGTTATGCCGCCGGACTGCTGCTGCTGGTGCCGCTTGGCGATATGCTGGAGCGTCGTGGCCTGATTGTTGTGATGAGTTTGCTGGCCGCCGGTGGCATGGTGGTCACCGCCCGGTCATCCAGCCTGACGATGATGTTGATCGGCACCGCATTAACCGGGTTGTTTTCCGTGGTCGCACAAATTCTGGTTCCGCTTGCCGCTTCGCTGGCGGCAGCGGAAAAACGCGGCAAAGTGGTCGGTACTGTGATGAGCGGCCTGCTGTTAGGGATTCTGCTGGCGCGAACCGTCGCCGGCGGTTTAGCCCAGCTGGGCGGCTGGCGCACGGTGTACTGGGTCGCCAGCGTACTGATGGTGCTGATGTCGCTGGCGCTGTGGCGCTATTTGCCACGCTATCGCCAGTCCACGCCACTGAACTATCCGCAGTTACTGGGTTCCATTTTTCAGCTGTATGCCGGCAATCGTGTGATCCGAACCCGCGCCATTATTGGCTGCCTCTCTTTTGCCAATTTCAGTGTGCTCTGGACCTCAATGGCCTTTCTGCTGGCGTCGCCGCCCTATAACTACTCCGAAGGGGTTATTGGCCTGCTGGGACTGGTCGGCGCTGCCGGGGCACTGGCGGCGCGCCAGGCGGGAAGTCTGGCAGATAAAGGCAAAGCGCGGCTCACTACCTCGCTGGGGTTGCTGATTATGCTGATATCCTGGGCTATAACCGCAGTTGGCGCCCACTCACTTATTGCGCTGATTATCGGCATTATTCTGCTCGACCTGGCGGTTCAGGGGGTACATATCACCAACCAGAGCGTGATTTATCGTCGCATGCCAGAAGCGCGTAACCGTCTGACCTCCGGCTATATGACCAGCTACTTTATTGGCGGCGCGGTCGGCTCGCTGGTCTCCGCCACCGCCTTCCGGCATGCCGGCTGGTATGGCGTCTGTACTGCCGGGGCGATCCTGACACTGCTGAATTTATTCGGCTGGTGGCGCGGATACCGTCACGAAGACGGCAGCAATTAGCCTGCAAATAGTAAATTGAGGGATTTTCAATGGCGACGGGGTATAAAGCCCTTGCGCACTCTGGTATTGTTTAACGTTACTTATTCAGGCTGGTTATTTTTACGCATGCAACTAATAAGCAATTGGAAAGGAATAGTGTCCAGTGCCGTGGTCAACGCCACCCTGGCACGTCCTGTCCGCTGCGCGCATGTCAGAGATAGCCGCCGTCAGATGGTTGCCCTCTCTTCTTTTCTTGCCACGGTAGCCTGCCGCCGCCTTCAGCGCACCTCCGGCGCGGTTACTCGTAGCCAATTCGCTGCTCATTTTTTGCCTTTTAACACCAGGCCGAGCTCCACCAGGCCGGTAAAAAAGTACCTTTTTTCTCACCAACAGCACCGGATTAATTACGCTGTTACGTGCCCTGGGTTATGGAGTGACCTGGAAATTGTTGATGATGATTTTGTGAGCCTGAAAACAATCGCCGCTCAAAAAGTGCCTACACTTTATAAGTCACCATCGTTACTATACCAGTTGCAACTAATGAGGTTCCCCTAAGATGGAAAGTTCGTTTACTCCCATTGAACAGATGCTAAATTTTCGCGCCAATCGTCAAAAAGACTTTCCTTTGCAGGAAATCATGCTGACGCGCCTGTGTATGCATATGCAGGGCAAGTTGCTGGAAAATCGCAATAAAATGCTGAAAGCTCAGGGGATTAACGAGACACTCTTCATGGCGTTAATTACCCTGGATGCGCAGGAAAACCAGAGTATTCAACCGTCTGAACTGAGCGCGGCACTTGGCTCTTCCCGCACCAATGCCACCCGTATCGCGGATGAGCTGGAAAAGCGCGGCTGGATTGAGCGTCGTGAAAGCGACAACGACCGTCGTTGCCTGTATCTGACCTTAACCGAGAAAGGTAATGAGTTCCTGCGTCAGCTGCTGCCGCCCCAGCACCAGAGCCTGCAGTATCTGTGGTCTTCGCTAAGCAATGCTGAGAAAACGCAGCTGGAAGGGATCACCCGCAAGTTGCTGAACCGCCTCGATCAAATGGACGAAGAACAAGTTATCTCGTCACTTTCGCGTCAATAGCAATAACTGCGACACAATCACGCTTAGAAACCGTTACTTTACCCCCCCCATTTATCCATGCCAGCGCTAATCACGCTGGCATTTTAGGCTCGGGACGTTGCGCGCAGGGATGGGCGCAGCCCCGTAATACGTGAAAAACGTGGAGAACACCATGAGTGCAAATGCGGAAATCCAGAACCCGCAGCAGCCAGCGAAAAAAAAGAAAAAGCGCAAAACCGCGCTAATTTTTCTGGCTGTCGTGTTTATCGTGATTGGTATCGCATACCTGACTTACTGGTTCCTGGTGCTACGCCACTATCAGGAGACTGATGACGCCTATGTTGCGGGTAACCAGGTGCAGGTGATGGCGCAGGTCGCAGGCAGCGTCAATAAAGTATGGTTTGACGATACCGACTATGTGAAAAAAGGGGATGTGCTGATCACCCTTGATAAAACCGATGCGGAACAGGCATTCGAAAAAGCACAGACCGCGCTGGCCACCAGCGTGCGTCAGACCCATCAGCTGATGATTAACGGTAAACAGTATCAGGCGTCTATCGATCTGCAGAAAACCGCCCTTATGCAGGCAGAGGCGGATCTGAAGCGTCGTGAACCGCTTGGCAGCGCTAACCTGATCGGCCGTGAAGAACTGCAGCACTCACGCGATGCGGTGGCGACAGCCAAAGCACAACTGGATGTTGCCGTTCAGCAGTTCAATGCCAATCAGGCGATGATTCTTAACACCTCGCTGGAAAACCAGCCGGCGGTGAAACAGAACGCCGCCGCCCTGCGCGATGCCTGGCTGGCGCTGCAACGTACCGAAATCGTCAGTCCGATGGACGGTTTTGTTTCACGCCGCAGCGTTCAGGTCGGCTCGCAGATCACTTCGGCCACCCCACTGTTAGCGGTGGTTCCGGCGAAGAATCTGTGGATAGACGCCAACTTTAAAGAGACCCAGCTCGCCGATGTGCGCATTGGTCAACCGGCAACGGTAATCAGTGATATTTACGGCGATGATGTCGAGTATCACGGAAAAGTTGTCGGGCTGGATATGGGGACCGGCAGCGCCTTCTCACTGCTTCCGGCACAGAATGCTACCGGCAACTGGATCAAAGTGGTACAGCGACTGCCGGTACGTATTGAGCTGGATGCCGCTGAAATTGACAAGCATCCACTGCGTATTGGTCTCTCGACGCTGGTGAAAGTCGATACTCAGAATAAAGAAGGTACCGTGCTGGCTAACAGCGTGCGTCAGTCCCCGGCTTATGAAAGTAATGCGCTGGCACTCGATTTAGCGCCGGTTAACCAGCTGATTAGCGATATTATTCGCGCCAATGCAGGCTAAGAAAGCGGGAGGCTGTTATGGCACAAAAACCGCTTGAGGGAGCCCAGCTGGTCCTGATGACCATCGCCCTGTCACTGGCGACCTTTATGCAGGTGCTGGACTCCACTATCGCTAACGTGGCAATCCCGACGATTGCCGGTAACCTCGGCGCCTCTAACTCTCAGGGCACCTGGGTTATCACCTCGTTTGGCGTGGCCAATGCGATCTCGATCCCTATCACCGGCTGGCTGGCGAAACGGGTCGGTGAAGTGAAACTGTTCCTGTGGGCGACCATCGCCTTTGTTCTCGCCTCCTGGGCGTGTGGCATGTCCGAAAGCCTTAGCATGCTGATCTTTTTCCGCGTGATTCAGGGCGTGGTCGCCGGACCACTGATCCCGTTATCACAAAGTTTGCTGCTGAGTAACTATCCACCAGCCAAACGCAGTATCGCCCTGTCGTTATGGGCGATGACGGTAATTGTCGCGCCAATTTGCGGCCCGATCCTTGGCGGCTGGATCAGCGATAACTATCACTGGGGCTGGATCTTCTTTATCAACGTGCCGATTGGGGTGATGGTGGTCGCGCTGACCTTGCAAACGCTACGCAATCGCGAAACCCAAACCGAGATCAAACCGATTGATACTGTCGGCCTGGTACTGCTGGTAGTCGGGATTGGTTCCCTGCAGATCATGCTGGATCAGGGGAAAGAGCTGGACTGGTTTAACTCTACAGAAATTATCGCGCTGACGGTTATTGCGGTGTCGGCACTGCTGGTGCTGCTGGTCTGGGAGCTGACCGACGATCATCCGATTATCGATCTTTCGTTGTTTAAATCGCGAAACTTCACGATTGGCTGTTTGTCGATCAGCCTCGCCTATATGCTTTACTTCGGCTCGATAGTGCTGTTGCCGCAGCTATTGCAGGAGGTATACGGCTATACCGCAACCTGGGCGGGTCTGGCTTCGGCGCCGGTAGGGATTATTCCGGTGATTCTGTCGCCGATCATTGGTCGCTTCGCCCATAAACTTGATATGCGCCGGCTGGTGACTTTCAGCTTTATTATGTATGCCGTCTGCTTCTACTGGCGTGCTTATACCTTTGAGCCGGGGATGGATTTTGGCGCATCGGCATGGCCGCAGTTTATTCAGGGATTTGCCGTGGCCTGCTTCTTTATGCCGCTCACCACCATCACTCTGTCAGGTTTACCCCCGCAGCGGCTGGCGGCGGCATCAAGTTTGTCCAACTTCGCCCGAACGCTGGCGGGTTCGATTGGCACCTCGATTACCACCACCATGTGGATTAATCGGGAATCGATGCATCACAGTTATCTGGCCGAGTCGGTAACACCGTACAACGCCAACTCACAGGCGATGTATCTTCAGCTGGAACAGGCAGGCATGACGCAACAGCAGGCGTCAGCTTATATTGCGCAGCAGATTACCAATCAGGGGCTGATTATTTCCGCCAATGAGATCTTCTGGGCTTCTGCCGGGGTGTTCCTGGTGCTGCTGGCGCTGGTGTGGTTTGCCCGTCCGCCGTTTGGTTCCGGCAGCGGCGGCGGCGCCCATTAAAAAAGGGAGCCATCAATGGCTCCCCTGGTATTCTGGTGCAGGGGCGGCATTCATGCCGCCCACATCGGATTAACTATTCTGACGCCACCACTCGGCTAACAGCACCCCGGTGGCAACGGAGACGTTCAGGCTCTCCACCTTACCGGTACCGCCAATCGATACGCTCAGATCACCCTGTTGCCAGGCGCTATCTGACAGACCATCACGCTCCTGCCCCAGAACCAGTACCATTTTGGCAGGCAGCTCGACGCGAGCCAGCGGCGTGCCTTTATGGCTGGAAGTGGTAACAATGGTGTAGCCTGCTTTACGGAAAGCATCCAGACCAGCAACAAAACTTTCGCCGCTAATCGCCTGCACATGTTCCGCGCCGCCTTCGGCGGTACGCACTGCCGCACCGGACTCCAGCAGTGACGCATCATCAACCAGCAAACCTTTGACGCCAAAGTGCGCACAGCTGCGCATAATGCCGCCGAGATTATGTGGGTTGCCGACATCTTCCAGCGCCAGTACACAGTCTTTCTCGCCTGCGCCGGAGAGCCATTCACTTACCGGCATCCCTGAACGCTTCTTAATCAGGAAGCAAACACCACCGTGGTGCTCGGTTCCTGAAGCCTTGGCCAGCTCAGCTTCATCCACCACATGGTAGGCTTTACGATTAGCGGCCATCCAGCGCAACGCTTCACGAAAACGTGGCGTAACTTCCTGCACAAACCATGCGCGAACAATGCACTCCGGACGGCTTAGAAACAATGCCTGACAGGCATTTTCGCCATAGACGCGAGTTTCTTCCATGCGCTGCCGACGCAGCTGTTCCGGATCGATATAACTTTTCCCGCTGATACCACCGTGATCGGGTTTGTTATCTTCTGCTGCTGCCGTTGGTGCACGAGAAACCGTGCGCCATGGCGAGTCACTATGACCGCTATCGCGCCCGCCGCGGGGCTTATCATCAGCATTTCGGGAAGGACGACGATTGCCATCCTGACGAGATGCGGCCGGGCGGCCACCTTTACCGGTACGTGGGTTTTGCCCACGCTTATCTTTCTCGTCATCACCGCGGACATACATCACTTTGACTTTGCCGCTTTTACCTTTAAATTCGTCGTTCATCTTTTCCTCCACCTGGCTGAGCGCGAAGCGCGCAGATTACCTGATGTGACCACGCTAAGCTATTAACTTCCACCAAAAGCTATTAACTATTATACCCATTGGGGATTCCACGTTGTTGATGTGGCAAGGTGGTCCGATAATTAGCCACAGAAATATGCCGGGCGGTTAGTAAACGCTCACCAATAACCCACTCTTTGAGGTGAACCATGAATACGGTTTGTGCATCATGTCAGGCGACGAATCGCGTTCCGGAAGATCGTATTACTGACAATGCGAAATGCGGTCGTTGCGGCAGCCCGCTATTTGACGGCGACGTTATCAACGCCACTGCGGCCACCCTGGATAAGTATCTGCAGGACGACCTGCCGGTAGTGGTGGATTTTTGGGCTCCGTGGTGCGGTCCCTGCGTTAACTTTGCGCCGGTTTATGAAGATGTGGCAGAAGAACGCAGCGGCAAAATACGCTTTATTAAGGTTAATACCGAAGCGGAACCAGAGCTGAGCGCACGCTTTCGTATCCGCAGTATCCCAACCATTATGTTGTTTAAGCAGGGACAGATGGTGGATATGCTGAATGGCGCCATGCCAAAAGCCCCCTTCTCAGCATGGCTGGATGAATCGCTTTAAACAGTGGCGCGGGCGGCATAAATACGCAGGATGCGGGGTATATTGTCAGTACGGGCGGCATACAGCCGCCCCTACGTTTTTATGATTTTTTCCGCTACACTGCTTTTTTCTTTCTGATGCCGCCTTATGACCGCTCTTTACCCATCCAATGCCGTCCTGCGGCTGCGCGCCGAACGCCTTGCCCGCGCCACCCGCCCGTTTCTCGCGCGCGGAAATCGCACCATTCGTTGTCAGGGTTGTCTGCTGCCGCAAAAAAATTGCCTGTGCGAGACTATCTCGCCGCAGCTGGCGCGTAGCCGTTTCTGCCTGGTGATGTTTGATACTGAACCGATGAAACCCAGTAATACCGGACGGCTGATTGCCGATATTTTGCCGGATACGCAGGCTTTTGGCTGGTCGCGTACCGAACCCGACCCGGCGCTGCTCGCGGCGGTGCAGGATCCCGGAGTTCAGCCGCTGGTGGTATTTCCCGAATCCTATGCTGATGCCGGTCGGCCGGTACTGAATACGCCGCCCCTGAGCGGAAAACCGCCGCTGTTTATTATGCTGGACGGCACCTGGACCGAAGCGCGCAAAATGTTTCGCAAAAGCCCGTGGCTTGATGCGCTGCCGGTAATGTCCCTGACACTGACCACCGTCTCGAATTATACCCTGCGCGAAGCCCATGGCGCCGGACAGCACTGTACCGCGGAAGTTGCCGCCCAGCTGCTGGCACAGGCCGGTGATAGCGCAGCGGCACAGGCGCTTGATCAACACTTCAATTTATTCCGTCAACGTTATCTGGCGGGAAAACCTCATCATCCAATCCATCTCACGGCAGAAGTCGCAGAAAGCGTTTAGAATCAGGCTAATCACTTTCTACGGGAGCTGGAAATGAGCCAACGCGGCCTGGAAGCACTGTTACGTCCTAAATCGATTGCGGTAATTGGCGCTTCGATAAAACCACAACGAGCGGGTTATCTGATGATGCGTAACCTGCTGGACGGCAACTTCAGCGGTCCGATCCTGCCGGTAACGCCACGCTACAAAGCCGTCTGCGGCGTACTCGCCTGGCCAGATATCGCCAGCCTGCCGCTGGCTCCCGACCTCGCGGTTATCTGTACCAATGCCGGTCGTAATCTCAGCCTGTTACAACAGCTGGGGGAACGTGGCTGCAAAGCCTGTATCATTCTCTCCGCTCCCGACAGCCAGCTTGCCGCGCTGAAAGCCTGCGCCAGCAAATGGCAAATCCGTCTGCTGGGGCCAAACAGCCTTGGGCTGCTGGCGCCGTGGCAGGGACTTAACGCCAGTTTTTCGCCGGTACCGATCGGAAAAGGGAAACTGGCGTTTATTTCGCAGTCGGCGGCGGTGTCGAACACCATTCTGGACTGGGCGCAGCAGCGGCAGATGGGCTTTTCCTGGTTTATCGCCCTCGGTGACAGCCTTGATATTGATGCCGACGATCTGCTTGATTTCCTCGCCCGCGATGGCAAAACCAGTGCGATCCTGCTCTATCTTGAGCATCTGAGTGATGCCCGGCGTTTTGTCTCCGCCGCGCGTAGCGCCTCACGGAATAAGCCTATTCTGGTGATCAAAAGCGGGCGTAGCGAACGGGCGCAGGCATTGCTGAAAACTCATCCCGGCCTTGACGCCGCATGGGACGCCGCCATTCAGCGCGCCGGTTTACTGCGTGTGCAGGATACCCATGAGCTATTTTCCGCAGTAGAAACCTTAAGCCATATGCGCCCGCTGCGTGGTGAACGTCTGATGATTATCAGCAACGGCGCCGCCCCGGCGGCGCTGGCGCTGGATGCCCTCGACGCCCGCAATGGCAAGCTGGCGACGCTCAGCGACGACACCCTCGCAGCACTGGCTGCCGCACTGCCGCCGACAATCACCCCCGGCAATCCGCTGGACTTAAAAGATGACGCCTCCTCCGAACATTATCAGGCAACGGTAAGGCTGCTGCTGGATAGTCATGATTTTGACGCGCTGATGATTGTCTATTCACCCAGCGCGGTCGCCCCGGCCACCGTCACGGCTCAGCAGCTGATTGAGGTAATCAAACAGCATCCGCGTGGCCATGCGGTAACAATGCTGACCAACTGGTGTGGCGAACACTCTTCCCCGGACGCGCGCCGTGCCTTTAGCGAAGCCGGGATCCCAACCTATCGTACGCCGGAAGGCACCATCACCGCCTTTATGCATATGGTCGAGTACCGGCGTAACCAGAAACAGCTGCGGGAAACCCCGGCATTACCGTCGGATCTGCAGCAGGATACCGCTCATGCTCATCGGCTAATCCAGCAGGCGCTGACTGCCGGCCCGGTCACGCTGGATACCCACGAAGTACAGGCGATACTGCAAGCCTACGGACTCAATACGCTGCCGACCTGGATTGCCAATGACAGTGTCGAGGCGGTACATATCGCCGGACAGATTGGTTATCCGGTGGCACTGAAACTGCGTTCACCGGATATCCCGCACAAATCGGAAGTACAGGGCGTCATGCTCTATCTGCGTACCGCCAGTGAAGTACAGCAGGCCGCCGAGGCAATTATCGATCGTGTAAAACTGGCCTGGCCACAGGCGAGGATCCACGGCCTGCTGGTGCAGAGCATGGCCAACCGTGCCGGGGCGCAGGAGTTGCGCATTGTGGTCGAACAGGATCCCCTGTTTGGCCCGATTATTATGCTGGGTGAAGGCGGTATTGAGTGGCTCGCCGACCGTCAGGCAGTAGTGGCCTTACCGCCACTGAATATGACGCTGGCGCGCTACCTGGTGATCCAGGCGATAAAAAGTGGCAAAATTCGCGGTCGCAGCGCATTGCGCCCGCTGGATATCGCCGGCATCAGCCAGGTGCTGGTAAAGGTCTCTAACCTGATCGTCGCCTGTCCCGATATTCAACGGCTTGATATTCATCCGCTATTAGCAGCCGGTGATGAATTTACCCTGCTTGACGTCACCATGCAGCTGGCGCCGTTTAGCGGTGATAGTGAGGCACGGCTGGCGATCCGCCCTTATCCGCATATGCTGGAAGAGCTGGTGGAGCTGAAAGATGGTCAGCGCTGCCTGTTCCGGCCAATCCTGCCGGAAGATGAACCGCTGCTGCAGCGTTTTATTGCCCAGGTGACCAAAGAGGATCTTTACTACCGTTATTTCAGTGAGATCAACGAGTTTACTCATGATGATTTAGCGAATATGACGCAAATCGACTACGATCGGGAAATGGCGTTCGTGGCGGTGCGTCAGCATCAGGGCGAGAGTGAGATTATTGGCGTGACGCGGGCCATCTCTGATGCCGACAATATCGATGCCGAGTTCTCGGTATTGGTTCGTTCTGATCTGAAAGGACTTGGTATGGGCCGTCGCCTGCTGGAAAAAATGATCGTGTATACCCGCGAGCATGGCCTGCAACAACTTAACGGCATTACCATGCCGGGTAATCGTGGTATGGTGACCCTGGCGCGTAAGCTGGGGTTTACAATTGATATTCAGCTGGAAGACGGTATTGTCGGCCTGACTCTGCCACTCGCCAGCACCGGCAACTAAGCATGTAGGGAAAGGTAAAATTAACGCCTTCCGCTGCAGTTGATGTTAATATTCCTGGTTACAGTCATGATTTAATGGCAAAAGGCCATTCAATGAACAGAGAAGAAGCGCACTGTGATGTTGTCTAAATTTAAGCGCAATAAACACCAACAACACCTTGCACAACTGCCAAAACTTTCTCAGTCAGTTGCTGATGTGACAACGCTGTTTTCACCGCACGATTTTCGCGAAACATTGCTGGAAAAAATCGCCGGTGCGACACGTCGCATCTGTATTGTGGCGCTTTATCTGGAAAATGATGATGGCGGTCGCGGCATCATGTCTGCGCTGTACGCAGCAAAGCGCGCCCGTCCACAACTTGATATCAGCGTACTGGTTGACTGGCATCGTGCTCAGCGCGGGCGTATTGGCGCCGCCGCAGCGGCAACCAATGCCGACTGGTATTGTGAGATGGCAGCGCAGGATCCGCAAAACGCCATTCCGGTCTACGGCGTTCCGGTTAATACCCGCGAAGCGCTTGGCGTGCTGCACCTGAAGGGTTTTATTATTGATGACACCCTGCTGTATAGCGGCGCCAGCATCAATGATGTCTATCTGCATCAGCACGATAAATACCGCTATGACCGCTATCAGCTGATCCGTAATCCGCAGTTGGCGGATACCATGCTGGCCTGGATCGATAATAATCTGAAAAGCGCCGAAGCGGTTCATCGTCTGGATCGTCCTGAGCGGCCTAAAAGCCCGGAGATCAAAAATGAGACCCGTCAGTTCCGCCAGGATTTGCGCGGTTTTGACTATCATTTCAGCGGCGATGCCAGTAATGAAGAGCTGGCCGTCACACCGTTAGTTGGCCTCGGCAAGCGCAGCCTGCTAAATAAAACCATCTACCATTTAATGCCGTGCGCAGAGCAAAAACTCACGATTTGCACGCCTTACTTCAACCTGCCGGCATTACTGGTACGCAATATCATTTATCTGCTGCGTCAGGGGAAGGAGGTAGAGATTATTATTGGCGATAAAACCGCCAACGATTTCTATATCCCGGAAGATCAGCCGTTTAAAATTATTGGTGCGCTGCCCTATCTGTATGAAATCAATCTGCGCCGCTTTCTCAGTCGTCTGCAGTACTATGTCACCAGCGGACAGCTGAAGGTCAGGCTGTGGAAAGATGGCGAAAACAGTTATCACCTGAAAGGCATCTGGGTGGATAACGAATGGATGCTGATTACCGGCAATAACCTCAATCCGCGCGCATGGCGACTGGATCTGGAAAATGCGGTGCTAATCCATGATCCGCTGCAGCAGCTGACGGAACAGCGCGAACGCGAGCTGACCCTGATTCGTACCCATACCTCAGTGGTTCAACACTTCCGTGATTTAGACAGCATTGCTGATTATCCGGTTAAAGTTCGTAAGCTAATCCGCCGCCTGCGTCGTATCCGTATAGATAAGTTGATCAGCCGGATCCTTTGAACTTTCTGTTCCCTCCCCCGGGCTATCCGGGGGAGGGCTGGCGAACAGTCACAGCGTAATGCCTTTCCCTCTGCGGTGCAGCAGCAGCGAGACCACAAATGCCACTGCCGCCATCGCCGACACATACCAGAAGAAGCTGGTCTCGTGTCCTGCCGCTTTTAGTGACAGCGCAACATACTCCGCAGAACCGCCAAAGAGCGCATTCGCTATCGCATAAGATAGCCCGACGCCCAGTGCCCGCACTTCCGGTGAGAACATCTCCGCTTTCAGAATGCCACTAATCGAGGTATAGAAACTGGTGATCAGTAAGGCGATCATCACCAGCGCAAAGGCGATCCAGCTGTTATGCACATCCTGCAATACCGTCAGGATCGGCACTGTCAGCAGGGTGGCAAAACCACCAAAGATTAGCATCGAGCTGCGGCGGCCAATCTTATCTGATAAAGCGCCAATTAGCGGTTGCACCAGCATAAATACCAGCAGTGCAATGGTCATCAGCGCGCTGGCCGTTTTCGCATCCATGCCCGAGGTGTTCACCAGGTATTTCTGCATATAGGTAGTGAAGGTATAAAAACTTAACGAACCGCCAGCAGTAAAACCGAGCACCATAATAAAGGCACGGCGTTGTTTCCACAGGCCACGTAAACTGCCAGCATCTTTATGCGCACGGGTTTTATCATCGGACGTTTCATCCAGCGAACGCCGCAGAAATAACGCGACCACCGCCAGTACTGCTCCGATGGCAAAGGGAATACGCCAGCCCCAACTGTGCAAATCTTCATCGGAAAGAACTTGCTGCAGGATAACCACCGTTAACAGGGCCAGCAACTGACCACCAATTAAGGTCACATACTGGAACGAGGCATAGAATCCTTTGCGTCCTTCCACTGCCACTTCACTCATATAAGTGGCGCTGGTGCCATACTCACCCCCTACCGACAGCCCCTGGAACAATCGCGCCAGTAATAATAATACCGGTGCCCAGATCCCCAGCGTGGCATACCCCGGTAAGCAGGCAATCACCAGTGAGCCGAAACACATCATACAAACTGAAATCAGCATTGATGTTTTACGGCCATGCTTGTCGGCGATATAACCAAATAGCCAGCCGCCAATGGGACGCATCAGAAAACCGGCGGCAAATACGCCGGCAGTTTGTACCAGTTGGGTAGTAGTGTTACCGGCAGGGAAGAAGATATGCGCAAAATAGAGTGAGCAAAACGAATAAACATAGAAATCAAACCATTCCACCAGGTTGCCCGAAGAGGCACCGACGATGGCCCAAATACGTTTTCTGGTCTGTTGCGCCGTTTCAGCCTGCTGTTGATGTTGTTCAGTTAGAATGTTGGCCATTGAATTCCCTCATTTTCCTTGCTGATAAAAACAGCATCAAAGGATTCAGTAAAACACCTGAGGGTTACTTAAATCAAATTCTTTGCATTTTGCATTGCTGGGGGAGGCTTAATGGTTTCGGTGCTTAATGCCCAGACGCAAAAAAGCCCCATGCGTGAGCATGAGGCTTCTTAACCGGCGGCATAAATGCCACCCTTTCAATTTGATGCCTGGCAGTTCCCTACTCTCGCATGGGGAGACCCCACACTACCATCGGCGCTACGGCGTTTCACTTCTGAGTTCGGCATGGGGTCAGGTGGGACCACCGCGCTACAGCCGCCAGGCAAATTCTTTGTGCATAAAACGAACCTTTTGCGCTGCTTCAGCACAAAACCCTTCGTTTCCGCAGATTCTTTATCCGTGAACTGAGCTGAAAATTGTTGTCTCTGTGCTGTTATCAGCACGGGCGGCATGAATGCCGCCCCTACA